>NZ_JAUTAH010000001.1:1661135-1992362 GCF_030818545.1 Brevundimonas sp. SORGH_AS_0993 | reverse complement strand
TGACCGGCCGGGCGCCAGTCGCCAAAGGCCTGCTGGGCCAGGGCGCGAGCGGCGGCGGGGGTGATGTCGCCCGAGAAGACCAGGGTGGCCTCGGACGGGCGGTAGCGCGCGGCGTGGAAGGCCGCCACGTCGGCCGCGGTGATGGCCGGCACGGTCTGGGGCGTGCCCGAACCCGGCGCGCCATAGGGGGCGTCGCCATAGACGACACGGCCCACGGTCATGCGGGCGATGGCGGCCGGCTGGCTGAGGGCGACGCGCAGGCCGTCCAGCGTCTGGGCCTGCTGACGCTCCAACTCCTCGGCGGCGAAGGTCGGGTTCCGCACCAGATCGGCCATCAGGGCGACCGTCTGCGGAAAGGCGTTGGCCGGTGCATTGGCGTAGACATTGGTGAAGTCCACGCCGGCGCCGGCGCCCAGGGACGCGCCCAGTTGTTCGATCTGGGTGGCGATCTCGGGGGCGGTGCGGGTCTTGGTGCCCTGGGTCAACAGGCCCGCCGTCAGGGCGGCGGTCCCGGCCTTGCCCGAAGGATCGTCGGATGAGCCGGCGCGGAAGCTGAGACGGGCCGAGACCAGGGGCAGGCCGCGGGTAGGGGCGACCAGAACGCGCAGGCCGTTGTCCAGGCGGAAGTCCGCCACCGCCGGGGTCGCGGGCGCCACCTCGGGTCCGGGCTGGGGCAGGGGCGTGCGCTGGGCTTCGGGCAAGAGGACCGCCGGCTCGCCCGCCGGGGCCAGGTCGGCGACCGTGACCGGCGCGCCGACGTTCATCTTCTGCACCGAGACCGGGTGTTCGGCGTCGGCGGCCAGATAGCGGATCGTCGACTGGCGCTGTGGCGTCAGATACTTGCGGGCCACGCGCTGGACGTCGGCGATGGTGACGGCCTGAATCTGGGCCACCTCTTCGTCGGCGGCGGCGGCTGAGCCGGTGTTGATCAGGGCGTAGCCCAGGGCCGAGGCGCGGTCGTCGATGGTCTCGCGGTTGCGCAGGGTGTTGGCCACGATCTCGTTCTTGGCCTCGGCCAGTTCGATCTCGCTGATCGGTTGGTCGCGCAGTTTGGCGATTTCCACGTTCAGGGCGGCGACGCCTTCTTCGGCCGTGTGGCCCTGAGCCATGATGGCCAGGGCCGTCAGATTGCCGGCCTGCTGGGCGAAGTCGGGGGTCGAGCCGATCTGGGCCGCGATCTGCTTGTCATAGACCAGCGACCGATACAGTCGGCTGGATTCGCCGGTGGACAGCACCCCGTCCAGCACCGTCAGGGCGGCGCGATCCGGATCGGCGTATTTGACCGTCGGCCAGCCGATCACCACCGCCGGAAGCGGCACGTTGGGCGCATGGTAGGTGACGTCCTGCGGGCCGGTCGGCTCGGGTTCGACCACATGGTTGGCCGGGATCGGGGTGGTCGGGTTCTTAAGCGGGGTGAAATACTGATCGACCCAGCGATCCAGCTGGGCCTGATCGAAATTGCCCGCCACGATCAGATAGGCGTTGTCGGGTCGGTAGTAGGTGGCGTGGAAGCGGCGAACGTCGTCCAGGGACGAGGCTTCCAACTCTTCGATCGAGCCGATGCCGGGACGGCGATAGGGGCTTTCCTTGTACAGGGTCTCGGGCACGAACAGGCCGAACAGGCGACCGTAAGGTGTGGCCAGGATGCGCTGACGGTACTCCTCCTTCACCACGTCGCGCTCGGCGACGAAGGTGGGCTCGTCCACGACCAGCGAACCCATGCGGTCGGCTTCGGCGAACAGCATCCGCTGCAGGTGGTTGGCGGGAACGGTCTCGAAATAGGCGGTGGTGTCGTCGGCGGTGAAGGCGTTGTTGGACCCGCCCACGTCCTCGGTCAGCCGGTCGAAGGTCTCGGGCGGCAGGTTCCGGGTCGCCTTGAACATCAGGTGTTCGAACAGGTGGGCGAAGCCCGAGCGACCGGCCGGATCGTCCTTGGACCCGACCTTGTACCAGACCTGGACCGTGACGTTGGAGGCGGCGGGGTCGCGCGACGTATAGACTTCCAGCCCATTGGGCAGGACGCGCCTGGCGAAGCCCAGCGGCGGCACGGTCAGGCCCTGGGGCGCGGCTTCGGCGGCCCTTGCCGGCGCCTGTGCGGGTGCGGCGAAGGCCGGCGCGGCGAGGCCGAGGAGGAGGGCCGAGGCGGCGACCCCGGCCTTGAGGGGGGCGGACAGGCGGATGATCATGGCTTTCTCCGAAGACCCCGAACGGGGTCGATAGACTGTATCAACGATCGCCCGACGCGCACCTTACCGAGCTGTAATGAAACCAAGCGGCCCCTGTCCGGGCTTCAGTCGCGGAAAACCTGGACCCCGATCGCGCCGTCGGGGGTCAGCCAGGCGTGCTTCATTCCCTGGCTGTTGAAGGGGGCGGCGATGTTTCCGGCGGCGTCGAGCGCGATCAGGCCGCCGTCGCCGCCCAGGGCGCCGATTTCGTCGATCACGGCCTGGGCCGCCTGGGCCAGGGGCTGTCCGGCGGCGACGCGCCAGGCCAACTGGGCGCCGGCGGCGACGCGGATGAAATATTCGCCCTGGCCGGTGCAGGAGGCGGCGGCCTTGTCGTCGGCCCAGGTCCCGGCGGCGGGGATGGGGGTGTCGCCCACCCGGCCGGGCATCTTGCCGAACACCCCGGCGGTGGAGGTTGCGGCGGCCAGTCGCCCCTGGCCGTCCAGCACGCAGCAGCCCACCGTGCCGTGGCCGAGGGTTCCGGGCGGATGGTTGTCCTCGCCCTGTCCGGCGCCGGTGTACCAGGCGGTCTCGTCGGCGATGGGCTCCAGCCTCTGGTCGTGGGCGAACAGGGCCGCGCCCTCGCCCACCAGCATGACATGGGGGGTGCGCTCCATCACCGCGCGGGCGGCGACGACAGGATTGCGGAAGCCCTGCAGGGCGGCGACCGATCCGGCGCGGCGGGTCGACCCGTCCATCAGGCTGGCGTCCAGTTCATAGGCCCCGGCCAGGTTCGGGGAGGCCCCCTTGCCCGCGACATAGAGGCCGGAGTCCTCCAGCATGACGACGGCGGCCGTGGCGACGTCCAGGGCGCTGTCGCCCGCGTCCAGGCGCGTCTTCATCGCCTCGACCACCTGGCGCATATGCAAGACCTCGGCGTCGTAGTTGCGTTCTCGCCGGGCGCCGGCGCCGCCGTGGAGGATGAGGGCGGTCATGTCGTCTTCCTGAGCCTTGTCTTCATCGCCTCTTTCAAACGGGCGTGGCGCTCTTTAGCGTCGTGATGAAGGCCGCGCCATGTCGGTCGAAGGGAAACGGGCCTCAAGCAGCGAAGCGATAGGCCAAAGGAAATGCAAACGGCCTCAAGCACCGCGAAGCGGCAGGCCAAGAAAGGAAACCTTATGCGTGCTGTTCTGTCGAAAGCCCCCGGCGGCCCCGAAACGCTTGTGGTCGAGGAGGTGCTGGACCCGACGCCCAAGGCGGGCGAGGTGGTGATCGAGGTCAAGGCAGTGGGGATCAACTATCCCGACACATTGATCATCGAAGACAAATACCAGTTCCGCCCCGAACGGCCCTTCTCGCCCGGCGCGGAGGTCGCCGGCGTGGTCGAGGCGGTGGGCGAGGGCGTCAAGGACGTGCGCAAGGGCGACCGGGTCATCGCCGTGCCGGGCTGGGGCGGCCTGGTCGAGCGGCTGGCGGTGCGGGCCGAGACGGTCATCCCCATCCCCGACGCCATGAGCTTCGAAGAGGCGGCGGCCCTGATCATGACCTATGGCACCAGCTACTACGCCCTGAAGGACCGGGCGGAGCTGAAGGCCGGGGAGACGCTTCTGGTGCTGGGCGCGGCCGGGGGCGTCGGGGCTGCAGCGGTGGAGCTGGGCAAGGCCATGGGGGCCAGGGTGGTCGCCGCCGCCTCCACCAACGACAAGGTCGAGTTCGCCCTGGAGCTGGGGGCCGACAACGGCCTGATCTATCCGACCGGCCCGATGGACAAGGCCGCGCAGAAGGAACTGTCCGGGGAGTTCAAGCTGGCCACGGGCCGCGACGGCGCCGACGTGGTCTATGACGCGGTGGGGGGCGACTACGCCGATCCGGCGCTCAGGGCCATGGACTGGAACGGGCGCTATCTGGTGGTCGGCTTCCCAGCCGGGATTCCGTCCCTGCCGCTGAACCTGACCCTGCTGAAGTCCGTGTCGGTGATCGGCGTCTTCTGGGGCGCGGCGGTGATGCGCGATCCCAAGGCCCACGCCGCCAATATGGCCGAGCTGATGCAGATGTACGCCGAGGGCAAGATCAAGCCGCGCGTCTCCAGGACCTTCCCTCTGGAAAAGGCCGGGCAGGCGATCAAGGCCCTGGGGGACCGTCAGGCCCTGGGCAAGATCGTGGTGACGGTCGAGAGCTGAGGTCAGCGCGCACCCCCAAGACTGGTTTCAAAAGGGGGCTTCCACGCCGTCAGGCAAGCGGCTGATTTGCCATTCACGCTCGTCATCAAGGCCTTCATCATGGGCGTTTCGAGCCCTTTGCGCATACCTTGCGGCGTGGATGGCGTGAGTTTCGACATGCGCCGTAGCTGCGGCATGACCGGCCGCTCTTGCCGCAGCAATCGCGGCGCTATTGGTCGCCTGTCTTGCGGCCGCGTGGGCCGCAAACGCCTTCTTCCTCGCAATGGTCATGGCTATGTCGCCGCTTTGCCATTGCCGAACGGCTTCGATCGCTTGTCGGGGCCGCTGATCTTCCCCGTGCTCAGCTTCGAACAGGGCAAGGACATGCTCGGCGCAATCGGCGGCCCACAATGCAAGCTTCTGATGCCGGTTCACCGTTCAAATCTTTAGACGTCGAGTGCGCAAGAGGTCATCAGTTGGCCTTCAGACGCTGCACCGCGTCCTCGGCCTGGTCGCGGTGGCGGCGTTTGATGTTGGCGCCGACCAGGGCCAGCAGGGCGGTGATGACGGCCGCGTCGTCGGTGTAGCCGATGCCCGCAAAGATGTCGGGAATGGCGTCCACCGGCATGACGAAATAGGCCAGACCCGCGAAGATCATGCCCTTGGCCGCCATCGGCGTCTGCGGATCGCGCGCGGCGTACCAGGCGGCCAGGGCCTGGTCGGCGAAGGGAATGCGGGCGGCCGTGCGCTGGATCTTGGGCCAGAAGCCCTTCGCCACCCGCGCCTCGTTGATCTTCACGACCGACGGCACGAGCGCCTTTTTCGGGTCCAGCACATCCGATGGTTCGGCGGGTTTGGCTTTGGCGGTCATGGCCGCTAAATCCTCGAACGAAACTCAGGTTCACGACAATATAGGGACGAACAGATGAAACTCGACAGCAGCATCGCCGCCGTGGTCACGGGCGGCGCCTCGGGCCTGGGCGAGGGCACGGCGCGCGCCATCGCCGCCACGGGCGCCAAGGTGGCCCTGTTCGACCTGAACGCTGAGAAGGGCGAAGCCATCGCCGCCGAAATCGGCGGCGTCTTCTGCCAGGTTGACGTGACCGACGACGCCTCGGTCGCCTCGGCCTTCGAAAAGGCCCGCGCGGCCCATGGTCAGGAGCGTCTGACCGTCAACTGCGCCGGCATCGCCACGGGCATGAAGACCGTGTCGCGCAAGAAGGACACCGGCGAGGTCAAGGCCCACGACATGGCCCAGTTCGAGCGCACCGTGCGAGTCAATCTGTTCGGCACCTTCCGCGTCCTGTCGCAATCGGCGGCGGGCATGGTGACGTTGGAGCCGATGGCGGACGGCGAGCGCGGCCTGATCGTCAACACCGCCTCGGTGGCGGCCCAGGACGGCCAGATCGGCCAGGCGGCCTATTCGGCGTCCAAGGGCGGGGTCTACGCCATGACCCTGCCGGTCGCCCGTGATCTGGCCCAGGAAGGGGTGCGCTGCAACACCATCCTGCCCGGCATCATGTGGACGCCGATGATGGCCGGCATGGACCAGAAGATCCAGGACGCCCTGGCCGCCGCCATCCCCTTTCCCAGCCGCCTGGGCACGCCCGCCGACTATGCGTCGCTGGTGCTGGAGCTGGCGCGCAACGTCTATATCAACGGCGAATGCATCCGTCTGGACGGCGCGATCAGATTGGCGCCGCGTTGATGCGTGAAAGGGCGTTATGCTCGCGACGCGGTCGCTCGCTGCTTGAGCGCTAAGGCGCTCAGGCGGTGAGAATCCGGCGGACACGGCCATCTTCGGCCTGAAGTCCCGAGAAGCGAGATCGCCGCAAAAAAAGAGCTTGCAGGATCGTTCAACCCTCCGCTATACGCCCCCTCCTCGACGGGGCGCACATGCGGCGCCTTACGGATTGCGGGCGTAGCTCAGGGGTAGAGCACAACCTTGCCAAGGTTGGGGTCGGGCGTTCGAATCGCCTCGCCCGCTCCATGTCGAGATGCGGATAAAAACGGGTCTGGCCAGTCGGTCAGGCCCGTTTTTGCGTTCAGGCCCCGACGCTTGACGACGGAGGCGGAATAGGCGGTTCCGAGGCGGGAGCGGATCAGACCTTGATGTCGAGATAGGAGCCAGGGCGCAGGATGCGCGGCTCCTCTCGCGGCGGGGCGACGGGCGCAGGCTGGGCCGGACGAGCCGGCGTTGCGGTGCGAATGGCGGACGTGACGGCGGCAGAAGGCGCGGGCGTCGCCGGCTTGGCTGCAGCAGACGCCTGATCCAGGGCTGCGCGGAAAAAGGCCGCCTGGGCGCTGCGGGCGCTGGGCAGGTCGAGACCCGACGCGGCGGGCGTTGTCGGCGGCAGGCCGGGACGAATCACGCTCATGCCGACAGGGTTAACGCAATCCCTAGAAAAAGGGTTAACGCGATGGCGCCGGCGCTTGAAGAGAGGCGACCAGGCGTTCGATGTCTGCGTCGTTCAGCAGGGGGCCGGACTGTTTGGCGGTGATGCGGCCCATGGCGTCGACGGCGAAGGTCTCGGGCACGCCGGAAATGCCCAAATCCAGGCCGGCGCGGCCGTCGTGGTCGACCAGAACCATCGCATAGGGATCGCCCATCTCGTCCAGGAAGGCCCGGGTGGCGACCGGCTCGTCCTTGTAGGCCACGCCGACGACGGCGATCCCGCGTTCCTTCAGCGCCAGCAGTCTGGGATGTTCGATCCGGCACGGCGCGCACCAGGAGGCGAAGACATTGACCAGCATGGGCTTGCCGACGCCGGCGGTCTTCAGGTCCAGATTGCCCGGGCCTGCGCGGTCGCCGGTCAGAAGCGGCAGCACGGTCTCGGGGATCGGCTGGCCGACCAGAGCGTCGGGCTTGAAGGCGGGATCGCGCTTCAGCGACCAGCCGACGAACAGGACCGCCAGGGCCGCCAGCACGACCAGGGGCAGAAGGGCCAGCCAGCGGGTCACGGGCGAAGCCCAGTTTTTTTTGGCTCTATCGCGCTTCGCGCTACTTGAGGGCCGTTTGGGTCTGCTGCGTCCTGAGGCGTGCCTTGCTCTGCCTCTAGTCTGGCCAGTTCGCGCCTCCATCGGCGAGAGGCGGCGAAGGCGCGGACGGTCAGGGCGGCCAGAACCAGGGCGCTGACGCCCCAGGCGGGCCAGACGAAGGCGGCGTAGGGGCTCATGTCCAGGTCGAGCATCTCAGGCCTCTTGCGCCCTGCGCGCGCGCAGGGTTACGCCGCGGCGGCGACGGATTTCGGTGCGGATCGCCGTCAACCACAGGGCCAGGAACAGCACCCCATAGGCCGCCAGCATGGTCAGGAAGGGCGGCAGATAGACGGGGTCCAGGCCCGACGATCCGGGGGTCAGGAAGCTGGCGGGCTGGTGCAGCGTGTTCCACCAGTCGACCGAGAACTTCACGATCGGCAGATTGATCAGACCGACCAGGCCCAGAACGGCGGCGGCCCGTGCGGCCTTCTGCTCGTCCTCGATGGAGGCCCGCAGCGCCAGATAGCCGAGATAGAAGAGAAACAGCACCAGAACGCTGGTCAGACGCGCGTCCCACACCCACCAGGTCCCCCACATCGGCTGGCCCCACAAGGAGCCGGTAATAAGGGCCAGGGCGGTGAAGGCGGTTCCCGGCAGGGCGGCGGCGCGGGCGGCGGCGTCGGCCAGGGCGTGGCGGAACACGAGCGCGAAGAAGCTGGACACGCCCAGCGCCGCATAGGCGCCGAGGCCCAGGGTGGCGGCGGGGACGTGGACGAACATGATCCGCACCGTGTCGCCCTGCTGATAATCGGCCGGAACGGTGAAGCTGAGCCAGGCCCCGACGCCCAGCAAGACGACGGCGAGGCCCCACAGCACGGTCGTCAGCGGGCCGGTGAAGGCCATGAAGCGCTGCGGGTTGGACAGGCCGAACATGGTCTCAGCGCTTACGCAACGAATGGGCGACGGGCAAGCCGCTCACCCTTGGGCGTTACGAACGGCGGCGGCCCCGGCGAAGGGGGCGACCACGGCGGCGAACAGGACGTAGGCGCTCAGCAGGGCCAGGGCCGGTCCCACAGGCTGGCCCGAGGCGGCGCGCTCCAGGGCGCCGGCGCCGAAGACCACGGGCGGGATGAACAGGGGCAGGACCACGACCGCGATCAGCAGGCCGCCGCGCCTGGCGCCTAGCGCCAGGGCTGCGCCCAGCGCCCCAGTGAAGGCGAAGCCTGCTCCGCCGATCAGGGCGGTCAGCGCGACCAGGGGCGTCAGCGACGCGGGCAAGCCCAAGGCCAGGGCGGCGACGGGGGCGGTCAGGGCCAGGGGCAGGCCGACGGCGATCCACTGCGCCAGCGCCTTGATCAGCACCACCTGCTCCAGCGTCAGATGACCGAGCGCCAAAAGGTCCAGGGCGCCGTCCTCCAGATCGCGCTCGAACAGCCGCTCCAGCGACAGCAGGGACGCCAGCGCCAGGGCCAGCCAGGCGACGCCGCCCGCCACCGGGGCCAGGGTGCGCGGATCGCCGCCCGCCGCCAGAGGCAGGAGGGCGGTCAGACAGGCGAAGAAGCCGCAGGCCAGAAGCGGCCCGCCGCCCCCGCCCCAGGCCAGGTCCAGTTCGCGCTCCAACAGCACGCGGGTCGCGCCGCGCAGGCCGGGCGGACGCGGTTCCTGATCCTGTGGGGATGCGCGGTTCATGTCCGCCTCCCCAAGTCCAGAGTGCGGCTCGGCAGGGGCAAAGGGTCGTGGACGGCGGCGACGATCAGGCCGTCGGCGTCCAGGTGGCGACGCATCTGGTCGGCGAAGGCGCCGCGCCAGCGGGCGTCCAGCGGCGCCATCGGTTCGTCCAGCAGCCAAAGGGCGCGGGGCGATCCGACCAGTCGGCCCATGGCCAGGCGCCGACGTTGGCCGGCGGACAGGCGGCGCACCTCAAGGTCCAGCAGGGGGGCAAGCCCGAAAGCCTGGACGGCGTGATCGACGCCGTATTGGGTGTGGCCCAGCCAGTCGCACTGAAAGCCCAGCTCCTCGCGCGCCGTGCGGCTGGTCTTCAATCCGTCCTGATGGCCCAGGAAATGGACCTCTCGCCCGCGCGCCTGCCGCTCATCCAGCGGATTGCCGTCGTCGTCGTGGAAGGCGACCGTTCCGGCGTCCGGCCGCAGCAGTCCGGCGATAGCCCGCAACAGGCTGGTCTTGCCCGCTCCGTTGGCTCCGGTCAGGGTCAGCAGCTCCCCGGCCTTCAGCGTCAGGTCCAGGCCGTCGAACAGCCGCCGCTCCCCGCGCGAGACGGTCAGGCCGGAAAGGGTCAGGGCGTGGATCATGTGTGATTTACCCCTCCTCGGCGCGGCGAGGGAGAGAGAGGGCGCGATTTTTGCGAACCTTTCTCAATGTCCCTGTCAAGGGTGTGGACACATGGACGCTCGGTTCAGGCGGGGCTATAGGCACCGTCGCCGCAGCAGGCTTTCGCCGCGCGCGCAGGGGTCCTGTGAGCCGCTGCGTCTGTCGCGCGAAGGCGCAACCGGATTGTCGGGCGGCGCTGACCAGAGGAAAACTCTCCATGCCGTCGATCGACAGCCTCAAGACCCGCCAGGACCTTTCCGTCGGGCGTAAGAAATACGCCTATTACAGCCTTCCCGCCGCCGAGGAAGCGGGTCTGACCGGGATTTCCCGCCTGCCGCGCTCCATGAAGGTGCTGCTGGAGAACCTGCTGCGGAACGAAGACGGCGTCTCCGTCACCGAAGACGACCTGAAGGCCGTCGCCGCCTGGATCGAGAACAAGGGCTCGGTCGAGCACGAGATCGCCTTCCGTCCGGCCCGCGTCCTGATGCAGGACTTCACCGGCGTTCCCGCCGTGGTCGACCTGGCCGCCATGCGCGACGCCATGAGCGCCCTGGGCGCCGACGCGGCGAAGATCAACCCGCTGGTGCCGGTCGATCTGGTGATCGACCACTCGGTCATGGTCGACCATTTCGGCACGCCCAAGGCCTTCGGCCAGAACGTCGAGCGCGAGTACGAGCGCAACATCGAACGCTACAACTTCCTGCGCTGGGGCTCCTCGGCCTTCAACAACTTCCGCGTCGTGCCGCCCGGCACCGGCATCTGCCACCAGGTGAACCTGGAGAACCTGGCCCAGACCGTCTGGACCCTGGAAGAGGGCAAGAAGACCGTCGCCTATCCCGACACCGTCGTCGGCACCGACAGCCACACCACCATGATCAACGGCCTGGCCGTCCTGGGTTGGGGCGTCGGCGGCATCGAGGCCGAGGCCGCCATGCTGGGCCAGCCCATCCCGATGCTGATCCCCGAGGTCATCGGCTTCAAACTGACCGGCAAGCTGCCGGAAGGCGCGACCGCCACCGATCTGGTGCTGACCGTCACCCAGATGCTGCGCAAGAAGGGCGTTGTCGGCAAGTTCGTGGAATTCTTCGGCGACGCCCTGCCGAGCATGACCATCGAGGACCAGGCCACCATCGCCAACATGGCCCCGGAATACGGCGCCACCTGTGGCTTCTTCCCCGTCTCGGCCGCCACCATCGGCTATCTGACCGCCACGGGCCGCGACAAGGCGCGCGTCGCCCTGGTCGAGGCCTACGCCAAGGCCCAAGGCCTGTGGATCGACGAGACCAGCGAAGACCCGGTCTTCACCGACGTGCTGGAACTGGACATCTCGACCGTTGTGCCGTCGCTGGCCGGTCCCAAGCGTCCGCAGGACCGCGTCGAACTGACCACCGCCGCCCCGGCCTTCGAGACCGCCCTGGTCGAGACGTTCAACCGTCCGTCCGACGCCCCGCGCGCGGCGGTCGAGGGTGAAGGCTTCACCGTCGGCGACGGCGACGTGGTGATCGCCGCCATCACCTCCTGCACCAACACCTCCAACCCGTCGGTCCTGATCGCCGCCGGTCTGGTGGCGCGCAAGGCCAATGCGCTGGGCCTGAAGGCCAAGCCCTGGGTCAAGACCTCGCTGGCGCCGGGATCGCAGGTCGTGACCGACTATCTGACCGACGCCGGCCTGCAAAAGGATCTGGACGCCCTGGGCTTCAACCTGGTCGGCTATGGCTGCACCACCTGCATCGGCAACTCGGGCCCGCTGGACCCAGCGATCTCCAAGGCGATCAACGACAACGCCCTGGTGGCCACCTCGGTCCTGTCGGGCAACCGCAACTTCGAAGGCCGCGTGAACCCTGACGTTCAGGCCAACTATCTGGCCTCGCCCCCGCTGGTCGTGGCCTACGCCCTCGCCGGCTCGATGCGGATCGACATCACCAAGGATCCGATCGGTCAGGACAAGAAGGGCAACGACGTCTTCCTGAAGGACATCTGGCCCACCAGCCAGGAAATCGCCGACATCCAGAAGAAGTCGGTCACGCCGGCCATGTTCGCCAAACGCTACAAGGACGTCTTCAAGGGCGACAAGCACTGGCAGGCCATCGAAGTCGCCGGCGGCCAGACCTATCAGTGGGACGACAAGTCCACCTATGTCGCCAACCCGCCCTACTTCGAAGGTCTGTCGATGGAGCCGGCCCCGGTTCAGGACATCGTCGAGGCGCGCGTTCTGGCCATCTTCGGCGACTCGATCACCACCGACCACATCAGCCCGGCCGGTTCGATCAAGAAGACCTCGCCCGCCGGCGTCTATCTGACGAACCACGGCGTCGATGCGGCCGAGTTCAACAGCTACGGCGCCCGTCGCGGCAATCACGAAGTGATGATGCGCGGCACCTTCGCCAACATCCGCATCAAGAACAGGATCACGCCCGAGATCGAAGGCGGCGTGACCCGGCACTTCCCGTCGGGCGACACCATGTCGATCTACGATGCTGCGATGAGATACCAGTCGGAAGGCCGCCCGCTGGTCGTCTTCGCCGGCAAGGAATACGGCACGGGCTCGTCGCGCGACTGGGCGGCCAAGGGCACGAACCTGCTGGGCGTGCGCGCCGTCATCGCCGAAAGCTTCGAGCGCATCCACCGCTCGAACTTGGTCGGCATGGGCGTGGTGCCGCTGCAGTTCAAGCAGGACGGCTGGCTGAAGCTGGGCCTGACGGGCGAGGAGATCGTCACGATCCGCGGCCTGTCGGACGCCAACATCGGCAAGCTGAAGCCGCGTCAGGACCTGTGGGTCGAGCTGTTCCGCCCGTCGGACGGCAAGATGGCCCGCTTCCCCGTCCGTTGCCGCATCGATAACCAGACCGAACTGGACTATCTGCGCGCCGGGGGCGTCATGCCCTACGTCCTGCGCAACCTTGCGCGCGGCCCGGAAGCTGAAGCCCCGATCGCCGCCGAGTAAGCGCTCGAAGCGACCAAGAAAAAGGGCCGGCGGAGCGATCCGCCGGCCCTTTTTCCATGGTCGGTCGCGCGTCGCGTTCCGCTTGTCGAACGACGGTTTAAGATCTAGGGGCGAGAGACCTGATCATACTGCAGAGCGAGCTGGCTTTCGCGCTCGGCTTCCACCGCTAAACAATGGTTCTTGATGTCCGCAGTCGTCTTTGCTCGATATGATCGCACCAAGGTCATCGTCCTTACGGCCTTCTTCTATGCATTGGCCGTGCTGGTGACTTGGCTGATCGTCGATATGCTCTTGTTCGGTTATCAAGGTCGGCGCGATCCGAGTGTGGCCTTTTTAAAGCTCGTATTGGCGGCGGTCGCGGCTGTTCCGATCCTTATCATCGCCACCATTCATCTGATGAGGGCGCTGCGCGATCATCGCGCCTGCCTCTTGGATGATGGTCGATTGGTGGTGCGGGGCGTTACGTTCAGGACGGTGCAATGGGCTGACGTCGTTGCGGTTCGTCAGAGCCGTCTCGATCAAGGGCGCATCTTGTTCGAGACGGCAGGTGGCCAAAAACTCGCTTTGCGATCCTCGCTCATGCGAGAAAGCGAAGCCGAAATAATCGCTTCGGTCGAATCCGAACTCGCCCATCGCCCATAGGCGCCGGTCGCTAATCCAGCCTCAGCGCTTCGGCCAGCAGCCGGGCCTCGGCGGCGCGGCTGGAGCCGGCGCGCCAGGCGACGACGATCTCTCGCCGTGGCGGGGCGCCGTCGGCCTGGGGCTCGAACGGGCGAATGGCGACGGATGGATTGTCGGCCAGGCCCGCCTGGACCGCCATCTTCGGCAGGAAGCTGACGCCGAGCCCCGAGCCGACCATCTGGACCAGGGTGTGCAGGCTGGTGGCGGCGAAGACGTCGTCGCCGCGCGGCGCCTCGATGTCCAGGGCCGCCAGGGCGTGGTCGCGCAGACAGTGTCCGTCTTCCAGCAGGATCAGGTCCTCGGCCCGCAGCGCGCCGGGACGGATGGGGCCGGGCGCGGCCAGGGCGTGGTCGGCCGGGGCGGCGGCCATGATCTCGTCGTCGCCGATGCGGGCGTGTTCGATGCCGTGCGCCTCATAGGGCAGGGCGATGACGGCGGCGTCGATCTGGCCCGCCTTCAGGGCCGCGATCAGGCGCGGCGTCAGGTCCTCGCGGATGAACAGCTTCAGGCTGGGATAGGCGGCGCGGACCGAGGGCAGTTTGGCTGGCAGAAGGAAGGGGGCGACCGTCGGGATGACGCCCAGGCGGAACCGCCCCGACAGCAGGCGGCCGGCGTTCTTGGCCGCCTCCACCAGGTCCTCGGTGCGGGCCAGAACGTCCTCGGCGCGTCGCACGGCCTCGGCGCCCACCGCCGTCATGATGACGGCCCCGCGCGCGCGTTCGACGACGGGCGCGCCCAGGATGCGCTCCAGTTCCTGCACCCCGGCGCTGAGGGCGGGCTGGCTGACGTGGGCGGCCTCGGCCGCGCGCGAGAAGCTGCCGTGTTCGGCCAGGAGCTTGAGATACTGAAGCTGTCGCAGGGTGGGAAGCATGGCTTTAGAATAGGATCAGACTATGGAAAACGCAAAGATAATCGATTTGCTTGATGGTTTGTCCGGGTGCGAACCTCCGGCATCGAAACGCCGCGCCGACCTCGCGCAGGAGAACGCCCCATGTCGACCGAAGCCAAATGTCCCTTCTCTGGCAAGACGCCCGCCTCGGTCGCCGGCGGCGGCCGTCAGAACCGCGACTGGTGGCCCAACCAGCTGCGGGTCGATCTGCTGAACCAGCATTCGTCCCGCTCGAACCCCCTGGACGAGACCTTCAGCTATCGGGAAGCCTTCGCCAAGCTGGACTATGAGGCGCTGAAGGCGGACCTGCGCGCCCTGATGACCGATTCCCAGGACTGGTGGCCGGCCGACTTCGGCCACTATGGGCCGCAGTTCATCCGCATGGCCTGGCACAGCGCCGGCACCTATCGCGTCGGCGACGGCCGCGGCGGCGGCGGGCGGGGCCAGCAGCGGTTCGCGCCGCTGAACTCCTGGCCCGACAACGTCAATATCGACAAGTCGCGCCGCCTGTTGTGGCCGATCAAGCAGAAGTACGGCCAGGCCATCTCCTGGGCGGACCTGCTGATCCTGACGGGCAATGTGGCGCTGGAGACCATGGGGTTTCGCACCTTCGGCTTCTCGGGCGGTCGGGAAGACACCTGGGAGCCGGATCAGGACGTCTATTGGGGACGCGAGACGACCTGGCTGGGCGGCGACGACCGCTACGCCCACGGATCGCCGGGCGTGGTCAAGCCGGACGACGAGGCGGTGCTGGTCTCGGACGACACGGCCGATGGCGACCGGCACACGCGCGACCTTGAGAACCCCCTGGCCGCCGTGCAGATGGGACTGATCTACGTCAATCCCGAAGGGCCGGACGGCAATCCGGACCCGGTCGCCGCCGCGCGCGACATCCGCGACACCTTTGCGCGGATGGCGATGAACGACGAGGAGACGGTGGCCCTGATCGCGGGCGGCCACACCTTCGGCAAGACCCACGGCGCGGGTCCGGCCGATCATGTCGGCCCCGAGCCGGAGGCCGACGGCCTGGCGGCGCAGGGGCTGGGCTGGGCCTCCAGCTTCGGGTCCGGCAAGGCCGGCGACGCCATCACCAGCGGCCTGGACGTGACCTGGACCCAGACCCCGGCCCAGTGGAGCAACTTCTTCTTCGAAAACCTGTTCGGCTTCGAATGGGTGCTGGAGGCGTCCCCGGCCGGCGCCCACCAGTGGGTGGCCAAGGATGCGGGCGAGATCATTCCCGACGCGCACGACCCGTCCAGGAAGCGCCGCCCGACGATGTTGACCACCGACCTGTCGCTGCGGTTCGACCCGGAGTACGAGAAGATCTCGCGCCGGTTCCTGAACAACCCCCAGGCCTTCGCGGACGCCTTCGCCCGCGCCTGGTTCAAGCTGACCCACCGCGACCTGGGGCCGCGTTCCCGCTACATCGGCCCTGAAGTCCCCAGGGAGGAATTGGTCTGGCAGGATCCTGTGCCGGCCGTCGATCATCCGCTGATCGACGCGGCGGACGCCGATCTGCTGAAGGCGCGGATTCGGGACTCAGGTCTGAGCGTCGCCGAACAGGTGGGCGCGGCCTGGGCGGCCGCCTCGACCTTTCGGGGCGGGGACAAGCGCGGCGGGGCCAACGGCGCCCGCATCCGCCTGGCGCCGCAGAAGGACTGGGCCGTCAATCAGCCCGAACAGTTGGACCGGGTGCTGAGGACGCTGGAGGATATCCAGATCGCCTTCAATCGGGCGCAGACGGACGGCAAGCGCGTGTCCATGGCCGACCTGATCGTTCTGGCGGGCGACGCCGGGGTTGAGGAGGCGGCGCAGGCGGCGGGACAGACGGCGCGCGTGCCCTTCCATCCAGGCCGCACCGACGCCAGCCCGGCGCAGACGGACATCGGGTCCTTCGGCTACCTGGAGCCGGTGGTCGACGGCTTCCGCAACTATCAGAAGGCGCGCTACGCCGTGCCGGCCGAGGCCCTGCTGATCGACCAGGCCCAGCGCCTGACCCTGACGGCGCCGGAGATGACGGTGCTGATGGGCGGCCTGCGCGCCATCAACATCAATGTCGGCGGATCGACCCACGGCGTCCTGACCGAACGGCCCGGCGTCCTGACCAACGACGTTTTTGTCAACCTGCTGGACATGGGCGTCAAATGGACCGCGACCTCGGACGCTCAGGACGTGTTCGAGGCGACGGACCGCAGGACGGGCGAGGCCCGCTGGACGGGCACGCGCTTCGACCTGGTGTTCGGCTCCAACGCCGTGCTGCGCGCCCTGGCCGAGGTCTATGCGGGCGCCGACGCGCAAGGAAAGTTCGTGACGGACTTCATCGCCGCCTGGACCAAGGTGATGGAGCTGGATCGGTTCGACCTGAGGGCCTGATCGGCGGTCGATGCGGCGACGAAGGCAGGGCGGGAAGACAAGCCGGGAAGACAAGCCGGGAAGACGGGGCGGATGTCGCACGGCGCCCGCCGTTCGACGGATAAACCGTCACGCTGCGCCGCTAGATTGAGGGGGCTCAAGCAGGGGAAGCCGCCATGACTGCCATCGTCACCCTTCTCACGCCCGACTACGCCGACTGGGAGACGGCCCTGATCATGGCCGCGGCGCGCAGCCACTATGGCTTTGAAACCCTGTTCGCCGCCCCCGACGGGGAGGAGGTCGTGTCCGCCGGCGGGCTGTTGGTCGTTCCCAACCTGTCGATCGACGACATCGACGTGGAGGATGTCGATGCGATCCTGGTCAATGGGGGGTCCATCTGGCGTGAGCCGAACGCCCCGGACGTGTCCGATCTGCTGCGACAGGCCCACGGCGCCGGCAAGACGGTCGGCGGCATCTGCGACGGAACCCTGGCCCTGGCCCGTGCGGGATTGTTGGACCATGTGGCGCACACGGCCAACGGACCGGACAGTCTTTCCGTGGTCGGCTACGGCGGCGGCGCCCACTATCGCGATCAGCCGCAGGCCGTGCTGGCCGACCGGATCGTCACGGCCCCAGGCACGGCGCCGGTCAGCTTCATGGGTGCGGTGTTGGCCTCGCTGGGTTTGAAGAGCGCAGAACTGGACGCTTATCTGCGCCTGTTCGGCGCCGAGCATTCGCCGCGGGTCAGCGCAGCCTGATCTCGAACACCTGGGGCCAGCGCTTGCCGGTGACGAACAGCCTCTTGCCGGCGGCGTCCCAGGCGATGCCGTTCAGGACGTCGTCGTTGGGGTCCAGGCCGGTGTCCTTGGGGACCAGGGCGGTCAGGTCGATGAAAGCCTTGACCACGCCCGTCTCGGGGTCGATGCGGGCGATGCGGTTGTCCTGCCAGATGTTGGCGAAGACCTCGCCGTCGATCCATTCCAGCTCGTTGATCTGGGTCAGCGGCTTGCCGTCGGCGGTGACGGAGACGCGGCCGGTCTCGGCTAAGGTCTCGGGATCGAGGAAGCGCAGCTGGTCGGTGCCGTCGCTCATGATCAGGCGGCGGCCGTCGGTGGTCAGGGCCCAGCCCTCGCCCGGATAGGAAAAACCGCCCAGCGGCGAGAAGTCGTCCAGCTTCCAGATGAAGCCGATGTGGTTGCGCCAGGTCAGGCTGTAGAGCCTGCCGTTCAGCGTGGTCATGCCCTCGCCGAAATAGACGGTCGGCAGGTCGCGCTGGCGCTGAACCGCGCCGGTCTCCAGGTCCACCTTGCGGATGAAGGACGGATAAAGGCCCGTGCTCTCGTAAAGGGCGCCGTCGTGGAAGAAGAGGCCCTCGGTGAAGGCCCCGGTGTCGTGCGGATAGGCGCGCACGACCTCGTAGGACTGGACCGGAACCTCGGCCCAGGCGGGCAGGGCTGCGCCCGCCGCCATGAGCAGGCCGGCGAACAGGCCGGCCAGCCGCGACGACGGACGCGCCATGATCCTCAGCCCCGCTCGGCGGCGGCTTCGGCCTCGGCCTTCTGGGCGCGGGCCTCGGCGGCGTCGGCCTCGGCGCGGGCCAGTTCGGCCTTTTCCTTCTTGGACGCGGACCTGCGACCCAGCATGTTCAACGCCTCCACCCCGGCCGAGAAGGCCATAGCCGCATAGATGTAGCCCTTGGGCACATGATAGCCGAAGCCGTCGGCGATCAACACCATGCCGATCATCAGGAGGAAGCCGAGCGCCAGCATGACCACGCTGGGGTTCTTGTTGATGAAGTTGGCCAGCGGATCGGCGGCCAGCAGCATGACGGTCACGGCGACCAGGACGGCGACGACCATGATCGGCAGATGCTCGGTCATGCCCACGGCGGTTAGGATCGAGTCGATCGAGAAGACGATGTCCAAGAGGATGATCTGGAAGATGGCCGCGCCGGCGTTGGCGATGACCACGTCCTTTTTGTCCAGGACGGCGTCGCTGGGCGTGGGATCGACCGTGTGGTGGATTTCCTTGGTCGCCTTCCAGACCAGGAACAGGCCGCCCGCGATCAGGATCAGGTCCTTCCACGAGAATTCGTTGCCCATGACGGTGAAGACCGGCTGAACCAGGCCGACCAGCCAGGCGATGATCGACAGCAGGGCCAGGCGCATGATCAGAGCCAGGCTGATGCCGATGCGGCGCACCTTCTGGCGCTGATGCTCGGGCAGTTTGTTCGACAGGATGGAGATGAAGATCAGGTTGTCGATCCCCAGCACCACCTCCATGACGATGAGAGTCACCAAGGCGGCCCAAGCGGCCGGATCGGAGAGAAGCGGGGTTATGCTGTCGAGCATCGGGCGTCCTGACGGGGATGAAGCTTGAGCGGAAAGCGCTAGGGCCGACGCCGGTTCCGATCAAGCGGCCAGGTGCGGCGTCATGGTCGCACCCCTTGTCGCGCCCTCGGGGGCCGGATCGGCCTCATTAATGAGGAATGGGGCCTGAAAGCCGTCATCCGAAGATGAAGAGGCGGGGTGGGGCCCTCGTTTCCTCCCTGCGGCATCGGCGCGCCTTCACGCAATGTTGCGACTGGCGAAACCCCGTGCTATCAGGCGCCCGGCTTGAAGGGGGCGTATTCACGGATACGGCCTCCGTCGTGCTTTCCCTAAGCATTTCAAGTTTTTGACCGTTGTGAGCCTTCGCAGTCGGTCACGACCCTGACACAACGACCTCGGACCCTTATCAGTGGCTGATGATTTCAGAACGACGGAAGTCGGCGATCGCTACGCACAGGCGCTGTTCGATCTGGCGCTGGAAACCGGCCGCCTGGACGCCGTGCGCGCCGATGTCGTCGCGCTGAAGACCGCCTGGACCGAAAGCGCCGACCTGCGCCGTCTGGCCCGCTCGCCGGTCATTTCGGCCGAGGATCAGGTCAAGGGTCTGGTCGCCGTGGCGACGCAAGCCAGATTCGAGAAGAGCACCGTCAACTTCCTGGGCCTGCTGGCCCAGAACGGCCGCGCCAGGGACCTGGGCGCCGTGATCGCCGGGTTCGAGCGCCTCTACGCCAAACACGCCGGCATCGTCGCCGCCGAGGTCGTCTCGGCCCAGCCGCTGGACGCCAAGCAACTGGCCGAGATCAAGGCCGCCCTGAACAAGAGCCTGGGCAAGGCGCCGGAACTGACCACGCGCGTCGATCCGTCGATCCTGGGCGGCCTGAAGGTCAAGGTGGGGTCGAAGCTGTTCGACGCCTCGCTGAAGACCAAGCTCGACCAGATGAAGTTCGCCCTCAAGCGCGCCTGAGGCGCCTCGATCCAATCCGACTGCAGCGCGCCTGACCGGCCCGCCCCGAAGAAGACCTAGACAGAGAGATCCCATGGACATCCGCGCCGCTGAAATCTCGGCCATCCTGAAGTCGCAGATCGCCAACTTCGGCGTCGAAGCCGACGTTTCCGACGTCGGCAGCGTGCTGTCGGTCGGCGACGGCATCGCCCGCATCCACGGTCTGGACAACGTCCAGGCCGGCGAAATGGTCGAGTTCACCAAGGCCGGCGTGAAGGGCATGGCCCTGAACCTGGAACGCGACAACGTGGGCGCCGTGATCTTCGGCGCCGACGCCGCCATCGCCGAGGGCGACGACGTGCGCCGCCTGGGCGAGATCGTGGACGTGCCGGTCGGCAAGGGCCTGTTGGGCCGTGTCGTCAACCCGCTGGGCGAGCCGATCGACGGCAAGGGCCCGATCCAGTTCACCGAGCGCCGCCGCGTCGACGTCAAGGCGCCGGGCATCATCCCGCGCAAGTCGGTTCACGAGCCGATGCAGACCGGCCTGAAGGCCATCGACACCCTGATCCCCGTCGGTCGCGGCCAGCGCGAGCTGATCATCGGCGACCGTCAGGTCGGCAAGACCGCCGTCGCCGTCGACACCATCCTGAACCAGAAGAACGTCAACAAGACCGATGACGAGAGCGCCAAGCTCTACTGCATCTACGTCGCCATCGGTCAGAAGCGTTCGACCGTGGCCCAGATCGTGAAGACCCTCGAAGAGTCGGGCGCGCTGGAATACACCATCGTCGTGGCCGCCACGGCGTCGGAGCCGGCCCCGCTGCAGTTCCTGGCGCCCTTCGCCGGCACCGCGATGGGCGAGTTCTTCCGCGACAACGGCATGCACGCCCTGATCGTCTATGACGACCTGTCCAAGCAGGCTGTGGCCTATCGCCAGATGTCCCTGCTGCTGCGCCGTCCGCCCGGCCGTGAAGCCTATCCGGGCGACGTCTTCTACCTGCACAGCCGCCTCTTGGAACGTTCGGCCAAGCTGAACGAAGATTACGGTTCGGGCTCCATGACCGCCCTGCCGATCATCGAGACCCAGGCCAACGACGTGTCGGCCTATATCCCGACCAACGTGATCTCGATCACCGACGGCCAGATCTTCCTGGAATCCGACCTGTTCTACCAAGGCATCCGTCCGGCCGTGAACGTCGGCATCTCGGTGTCGCGCGTGGGCTCCTCGGCCCAGACCAAGGCGATGAAGAAGGTCGCCGGCACCATCAAGGGCGAACTGGCCCAGTATCGCGAGATGGCCGCCTTCGCCAAGTTCGGTTCGGACCTGGACGCCTCGACCCAGAAGCTGCTGGCGCGCGGCGAGCGCCTGACCGAACTGCTGAAGCAGCCGCAGTACTCGCCCCTGGCGATGGAAGAGCAGGTCGTCTCGGTTTACGCCGGCACGCGCGGCTATATCGACGGCATCGCCACGGCGGACGTCGGCCGCTTCGAAAAGGAACTGCTGGCCCGCATCCACGCGAACCACGCCTCCTTGCTGGAAGGCATCCGCACCAAGAAGGACCTGACCTCGGACCTCGAAGCCGAGCTGAAGGACATCCTGGCCGCCTTCGTGAAGACCTTCGCCTGATAGTTCGAATGTCCTTCAATCGAGTCATCCTATCAGGGCTTGTTGCAGCGGCGTCTTTGACGTTCGCTCAAAACGCTGCGGCGCGGGCTGATCCGTCTTCGGATGGCGCCTATATGGCGGCGTTGGAGCGGACAGGTGCGCGTATGACGCTCGATATGGATGCGAGCCATCGATGCTTCGTTCAACTTACGCTGCTGTCTGGAACATTCCAGACTGCGAATCCTGATCTCGTCAAGGTCAACCGCCAGCTGTTTCAGTTCGCGGCGGACGCTATGAACGTTCGAATTCGCGATCTGCTGGCGGGTGGGCAATCCATTCCATCGAACTGGGTTTGGGTCGGTGATACGTTTCGCGCCGGCGCCAACGCGACGGCCACGCCACAGGGGGTGGCGTTTCTCCGCGAGTTACAGGCCGATCCGCAAGCTTGGAATGCCTCTAATGAACGGTGTGTCTCGGCTTTCAGAGAGGCGGCATCCAAAGACGACATGACTTTCTTTCAAAGGCGCGCCGTTTGGCGCGCTGACGCCCAAGCCGCCGCGGAGCAGCGTTGATGGCCAGCCTCAAGGAAATGCGCAATCGGATCGGAAGCGTGAAAGCCACGCAGAAGATTACGAAAGCCATGCAGATGGTCGCCGCGGCCAAGCTGAAGCGCGCCCAGGACCAGGCCGAAAGCGCCCGGCCCTATGCGCAGAAGATGGCCTCGGTCATCGCCAACCTGGCCGCCGGCGTGTCGGGCGCCGACGCGCCGCGCCTGCTGGCCGGCACGGGCGGTGATCGGCGTCACCTGATCGTGGTGGCGACGGCGGACAAGGGTCTGGCGGGCGGTTTCTCCACCAATGTCATCCGCGCCGCGCGCGAGCGGATCAACAGCCTGATCGCCCAGGGCAAGGACGTCCAGATCATCGCCGTCGGCAAGAAGTCGCGCGATCAACTGGCGCGTCTGTATGGCGACAAACTGGTCCGCACCTTCGAACTGAGCGAGCACAAGACCCTGGGCCTGCCTTCGGCCCAGCCCATCGCCGAGATGATCGCCACGGCGTTCGAGGGCGGTCAGGCCGATGTCGTCACCCTGTTCTACAGCCAGTTCAAGTCGGTCATCTCTCAGGTCCCGACCGGCAAGCAGCTGATCCCCGCCGTGGTCGAAGGCGACGCCAAGCCCATCGACCTGAACGGCGCGGTCTATGAATACGAGCCCTCGGAAGAGGACATCCTGGAAACCCTGCTGCCGCGCAATCTGACGACCCAGATCCTGGCGGCGCTGTACGAGAACCAGGCGGGCTTCTTCGGCTCGCAGATGGCGGCGATGGACAACGCCACGCGCAATGCGGGCGACCTCATCAACGCCCTGACGCTGCAGTTCAACCGCAAGCGCCAGGCCCAGATCACCACCGAACTGATCGAGATCATCGCCGGCGCCGAAGCCCTCTGATCCCGAACGCCCAGACATTCCGACACGGACCCCAGCCATGACCGACACCGTCGCCCCCGCCAAGAAGCCCGCCGCCCGCAAGCCGGCCGCCAAGAAGGCCGCGCCTGCCGCGGCCCCCGTCTCCGCCGCCGCCACGGGCCGCATCGCCCAGGTCATCGGCGCCGTCGTCGACGTGGAGTTCGAGGGCCACCTGCCGGCGATCCTGAACGCCCTGCACACCCAGAACGTCGACCAGAAGACGGGCGAGCCCTTCACCCTGGTTCTGGAAGTCGCCCAGCACCTGGGCGAGAACATGGTCCGCGCCATCTCCATGGACACGACCGAAGGCTTGACGCGCGGCCAGCCGGTCACGGACACGGGCTCCTCGATCCAGGCCCCGGTCGGCCCCGGCACCCTGGGCCGCATCATGAACGTCGTCGGTCAGCCGATCGACGAAGCCGGCCCGATCAAGACCACCGAATATCGCCCGATCCACAAGGACGCGCCCAGCTTCGAGGAACAGTCGACCTCTTCGGAAATCCTGGTCACTGGCATCAAGGTCATCGACCTGATGTGCCCCTACACCAAGGGCGGCAAGATCGGCCTGTTCGGCGGCGCCGGCGTCGGCAAGACCGTGACCATGCAGGAGCTGATCAACAACATCGCCAAGGCTTACGGCGGTTATTCTGTCCTGGCCGGCGTGGGCGAACGCACCCGCGAAGGCAACGACCTGTATCACGAGATGATCGAGTCCAACGTGAACGTGGACCCGGCCAAGAACGACGGCTCGACCGAAGGCTCCAAGTGCGCCCTGGTCTATGGCCAGATGAATGAACCGCCCGGCGCCCGCGCCCGCGTCGCCCTGACCGGCCTGTCGATCGCGGAATATTTCCGTGACGAGGAAGGCAAGGACGTGCTGCTGTTCGTCGACAACATCTTCCGCTTCACCCAGGCCGGTTCGGAAGTGTCGGCGCTTCTGGGCCGCATCCCCTCGGCCGTGGGTTATCAGCCGACCCTGGCCACCGAGATGGGCAACCTGCAGGAGCGCATCACCTCGACCAAGAAGGGCTCGATCACCTCGGTCCAGGCCATCTATGTTCCGGCCGACGACCTGACCGACCCGGCGCCCGCCGCCTCCTTCGCCCACCTGGACGCCACGACCGTTCTGAGCCGCGACATCGCCGCCCAGGCCATCTTCCCGGCCGTGGACCCGCTGGACTCGACCTCGCGGATCATGGACCCGCTGGTCATCGGCGAGGAACACTATCAGGTCGCCCGTTCGGTCCAGGAAGTCCTGCAGCAGTACAAGGGCCTGAAGGACATCATCGCCATCCTGGGCATGGACGAGCTGTCGGAAGAGGACAAGCTGGTCGTGTCGCGCGCCCGCAAGATCCAGCGCTTCCTGTCGCAGCCCTTCTTCGTGGCCGAACAGTTCACCAACTCGCCCGGCAAGTTCGTCGAGCTGGCCGACACGATCCGCTCGTTCAAGGGCATCGTCGCCGGTGAGTACGACCACCTGCCGGAAGCCGCCTTCTACATGGTCGGCGCCATCGAAGAGGCCGTCGCCAAGGCCGAGAAGATGGCGGCGGAAGCCTGATCATGGCCGGCAAGCTGAACTTCTCCCTCGTCTCGCCGGAACGCGAGGTCTTTTCGGGCCTCGTGGACCAGGTGGACGCGCCGGGCGTCGAGGGCGACTTCGGCGTGCTGCCGGACCATGCGCCCTTCATGACCGCCCTGCGCGAAGGCATCGTCACCGTCTATAACGGCGGCGCCAAGACCCAGTACGACGTCCAGGGCGGCTTCGCCGACGTCAACGGCGAGGGCCTGACCATCCTGGCCGAACGGGCCACCGAGGTCGTCGCGGCCTGATCCAGTCCGAGGATTGAACGATCAGAGGCCTCCCGTTTCAGCGGGAGGCCTTTTTCGTGACCGGCGGGCCTCTCCGTCACTCCGCTTCGCTCCGAGCCACCCCAGGGGGAAGGACTTGGATGTTGCGCTCCTCCCCCGCTGGAAGAGGGGTCGCCGCAGGTGATGGATAGCGCACGTCCTTACCGAAGGGGACGGTGTTGATCTTTGAGTGGGTGGGGCGCATCTTTGGCGTGTCAACGGGTGGGGGACGTATGACTGGTCGTCTGAAAGGCTTGAGCGCCGTTTTGGGCTTGGCCGCCACCCTGGCCGGTTGCGCAATCAATTCGGCCCTTCGTCCGACCCAGCCAGCGCCTTGGGCCGCCCTGACCTCACCGTCGGCCGCTATGGAGGTGGTGGTCTCCGACGTCTGCCTAACGGCTGTTCGAGAGAATCGGTCAGTTGAAGCGCTGGCGTTGGATCATTGGTTGCGACCCGTGCCGCTCCGGTCCACGGGCTCGCCCCTGGCTATAGGCGCCTGGAGGTTGGCCTCCTATTCGGAGGTCTATGTCATGGCCCTGCCGGATGGCGGGTGTTCGGCCTCGGTCGAGGGGGGCGATCCAGAGAGGCTCAATCAGGCGGCTGTGGCCTTGCTGGCGCGACACGGGGATTTTCTCGAGGGCGAAACCCTGGCCGCCGATGACCATAGCCGTACCGCCTGGTGCACCGGGGAGATGGACAGACCAATGGTCGTCGCCCTGGCCAAGGCGAACAAGAGCCGGATGAGTGGTGGGCGGCGACCGGCGCTTCTTGTAAACGTCTTCCGCGCCGAGGGGGCGAGGCCCCGCTTCTGTTCCTAGATCTCCTCAGACTCTTCCCCCGCAAGCGAGGGACGGTCTATGAACGGCGCCATGACCGATATCGAGATCCACGGCTCCTGCGACCCGCGCTTCGGCGCGGTGAAGGATGTCTTCGTCGCCAACTTCTCGGACGCTCCGGAAGGGCTGAACGAGCAGGCGGCCCGGTTCAGCGTGGTGCTGGACGGCGAGGCGGTGATCGACCTGTGGGCCGGCTGGGCCGACACGGCGCGAACGACCGCCTTCAACGCCGATACCCTGGCCCCCGTCTTCTCCACTGGCAAGGCGGTCATGGCCATCCTGATGGCGACGGCGGTGGAGGCGGGGCAGGTGGACTATGACCAGACGGTCGCGTCCCTGTGGCCCGCGTTCGGGGCGGCCGGCAAACAGGCTGTGACGGTGGCCCAGTTGATGAGCCACCAGGGGGGCCTGCCAGGCTTTTCAGAGGCGGTCGATCCGGCCCTCTGGTTCGATCCCCAGGCGGTGCTGGAGCGGCTGGCGGCCCAGGCGCCGATGTGGGAGCCAGGGACGGCGTCAGGCTATCACCCGGTCACGGTCGGCTATCTGGCCAACGAGGTCTATCGCCGGGCGACGGGGCGGACCATGGGCCAGGCCCTGCGACAAGACTTTCCCGATCTGGACCTGTGGATCGGCCTGCCGGAAGGCGAACACGGGCGCGTGGCGCAGATGAGAAAGCCGACGGCGGCGCCCAGCCTGGGCCCCATCGATCCGATCAAACAGGCGGCCTTCCTGGATCGCGGCTCTGCCCCCGGCGGCCGAGGCTCGGCCGAATGGCGCAGGATGGAGATTCCTTCGGCCAATCTGCACGGCACGGCCCTGGGGCTGGCGCGGATGCTGGGGGTGGTGGCGAAAGGCGGGCGCCTTGAGGGGCGATCGGTCCTGTCGGCGGGAACGTTGGAGCAGCTGACGCGCGAACGCATCCACGGGCCGGACAAGGTGCTGCCCTATGTCGTCAGCTGGGCGGCGGGGCTGATGCGGAACGACGGACTGGACGTCTTCGGGCCGGGCGCGGCGCTGGGTCACTACGGCTGGGGCGGGTCGATGGCCATGGCCGATCCGTCGCACCGCCTGTCGGCCGCCTATGTGATGACGCGCCAGTCGCCGCACCTGATCGGCGACCCGCGCCCGCGTCGCCTGCTGGAGGCCCTGTACAGCGCCTTGTGAGAAGAAGAATCCGGCCAGGGCGTCCGACGTCGCCGGCGCGGCGAATTGCACTGCACAGGCGAAAACGGTGCAATTGGGACCTCCGGCCGATCCATGACGCGGGGAGCTTAGTCCCGTTTTCGACCCAGGCGGCTTGATCGCGTTATCGCCCGATCAAGCCGCTGGAAACCAAGCGAATTCCTGCACGAATTACGGGCGCAGAGCGCTTTCCGGTTTCCTGTCAGCCCGGTTCGGCCAAGGCCACGGCGCGTCGGGCGGCGCGTGACCGGAAAGCCGCCCCCAGGGCGAAGACGCCGGCCCCGGCCCAGATGAAGACGAAGGACGCGATCCGCAGGACCGTCAGCGGCTCTCCGGCCCATACTCCGCAGGCGAACTGCAACGTCGGCGCCAGGAACTGGATGAAGCCGACGGTGGACAGGGGCAGACGCCGCGCCGACCAGGCGAACAGGGCCAGGGGAATGACCGTCGCCGGCCCGTTGACCAGAGCCCAGGCGAGGCCGGAGGGCGATGAAAAGCCGGTCGCCTGCCCATGGGTCGCCAGCCAGGCCAGGAACAGGGCGCCGAAGGGCAGAAGCACCAGACATTCGACGAACAGTCCGGTCTGCGCCGAGGCATGGACGCGCTTTCGGATCACCGCATAGGCGCAAAAGCTGACGGCCAGGGTCAGGCCGATGATCGGCACATGACCCAGGGCCACGGTCTGGATCGCCACGCCGACGGCGGCCAGGGCGATGGCCGCGCCGCTCCAGCGGTCGATCCGTTCGCGGAACAGCACCGCTCCCGCCGCCATGTTCAGCAGCGGGTTGATATAATAGCCGAGGCTGGCCTCCAGCGTCGCATGGTGGGTGGTGGCGAAGACATAGAGGCTCCAGTTGATTGCGATCATTATCGCTGAAAGGGCCAGCCAGGCGAAGATGCGCGGCGTCGCCAGCACCTGTTTCGCCTCGCCCCACTGACCCGCCAGCAGCAGGACCAGGCCCGCGACGAAGACCGACCATACCGCCCGGTGGGCCAGGATCTCGGGCGCGCCGAATCCATGGGCGGCCATGGCCATGAACAGCAGGGGCAACAGGCCCCACAGGGTGTAGCAGGCGATGGCGGTGCCGACGGCGCGGGGGTCGTTTGCGGCGAGGGATCTGGTCATGGGTCGCGTGTCCTTTCCCGCCCGCCCGTCATCCTCGGGCTCGACACCAGGATCGGAGGGGGCGGGCGATTATGCATTGCTCGTTCGCGCCAGCGGCGAAACCGCCGATCCTGGTGTCGAGCCCGAGGATGACGGGAGGAAAGCAGGCGGCGCGGAGCGTCACACCGTCAGGGTGCGATACCCCGACGACGACGTGATCACGCCCGTCTCGTCCAGCAGTTGGGCGATCTGGACGGCGTTCAGGGCCGCGCCCTTTCGCAGGTTGTCGGACACGACCCACAGGTTCAGGCCGTGCTCGACGGTCGTGTCCTTGCGGATGCGCGACACATAGACGGCGAACTCCCCGGCAGCGTCGACCGGGGTGATGTAGCCGTCGTGCTCCTGCTTATCGACGACCAGGACGCCCGGCGCCTCGCGCAGGACGGCGCGCGCCTCGTCCGGCTCCAGCGGGCGTTCGAACTCCACCGTCACGGCCTCGGAATGGCCGACGAACACCGGCACCCGCACGCAGGTCACGGTCAGCTTGATGTCAGGATCGAGCATCTTGTGCGTCTCTTTCCACATCTTGGTCTCTTCGTCGGTGAAGCCGTCGTCGTTGAAGGCGCCGATGAAGGGGATGACGTTGAAGGCGATCTGTTTGGGGAACGTCTTGGGCGTGGCGTCGCCCAGGCCGTAGATGGCCTTGGTCTGGTTCCACAGCTCGTCCATGCCTTCCTTGCCGGCGCCGGACACCGACTGATAGGTCGAGACCACCACCCGCTTGATCCTGGCCGCGTCATGCAGCGGCTTCAGCGCCGTGACCAGCTGGATGGTCGAGCAGTTGGGGTTGGCGATGATGTTCTTCTTCTTCGCGTCCTTGACCGCGTCGGGGTTCACCTCGGGCACGATCAGCGGCACGTCCGGGTCCATGCGCCAGGCCGAGGAATTGTCGATGACGATGGGGCCGGCCTTGCCGATCTTCTCGGACCATTCCCGCGACACGGCGCCGCCGGCCGACATCAGGACGATGTCCACCGTGGAGAAGTCGAACTGCTCGATGTCCTGGCATTTGACGGTCTTGTCGCCGAAGGAGACCTCGACGCCCTTGGACTTGCGCGAGGCGATGGCGTGGATTTCATCGACGGGGAATTCCAGCTCCTCGAGGATGTTCAGCATTTCGCGGCCCACATTGCCCGTGGCTCCGACGATGGCGACGCGATAACCCATTTTGTTTGGTCCTTCGGACGCGCTAACGCTCGGCTCGCGGAGCCTCGCTACTTCAGCGCGAAATAGAGGGGGAGAAGCGTCTTGCATTTAGGCGTTCGCAGCCGCGAAGCAATCGCTTTTCGGCGGAGGGGGCTTTAAGCAACGCTCCATGACCTCGCGCATCCGCAACGCCTACGACATCCGTGTGGAAGAGGGGGTGCTGACGCCCGATCCGGCGCAGGCGGACGTGATCACGGCGCTGGAGCGGCTGGAGACGGACCTGGCCCGGCGCGGCCTGTTCGGCAAGGCGCCGGAGGTGCGGGGAATCTATCTGTACGGCCCGCCGGGACGCGGCAAGTCGATGCTGATGGACCTGTTCTATTCGGCGACGCCGGAGCCGCGAAAGACGCGCGCCCACTTCCACGCCTTCATGGCCCGCATCCACGACCTGGTGAAACAGTGGCGCGAGGGGGATGCGAAGACGCGAAAGGCCGTGTTCGGAACCCAGCACTCCCGCAAGGGGGGCGACGACCCCATCCCGCCGATCGCGAAGCTGATCGCGTCGGAAGCCCGGCTGCTGTGTTTCGACGAGCTTCAGGTGACGGACATCGCCGACGCCATGATCCTGGGCCGGCTGTTCGAGGCCCTGTTCGAGGAGCGGGTGGTCCTGGCCGTCACCTCCAACCGCGCGCCGGAGGACCTGTACAAGAACGGCATCAACCGCCAGCTCTTCACCCCCTTCATCGACATCATCCGCACTCGCTGCCAGGTGGTGGAGACGGCCGGGGCGCGCGACTGGCGGCTGGACCGGATGACCTCGGCCCAGGTCTGGCATACGCCCGACGACCGGGCGGCGTTCGAGGCGCTGTGGCGCGAACTGAAGGGCGGAGAGCCGGAAGAACCCGCGCACCTGACCATCCTGGGCCGCGACGTGGTGGTGGAGCGCACCGTGGGGTCGATGGCGCGGGCGACCTTCGCCGAACTGTGCGCCCGGCCACTGGGGCCGCAGGACTATCTGGCCATCGCCCAGCGGTTCCACACCCTGTTCCTGGAGGACGTGCCGATCCTGAGTTCGGCCAACCACCATGAGGCGCGCCGTCTGGTGACGCTGGTGGACGCCCTCTACGAGGCCAGGACCAAGCTGATCGTGCTGGCGGCGGCCAAGCCGGAGGCCCTCTATACGGAAGGGGTTGGGGCGTTCGAGTTCGAACGGACCGTTTCACGCTTCAACGAGATGCAGAGCCAGGATTGGCTGGCGCACGTGCGGGATTGAGGCTCCCTCTCCCGTCGGGAGAGGGCAAAAGAAAAGGGCCTGCGGATTGCTCCGCGGCCCCTTCCGTATCAAAAAGCGCTCAAGCAGCGCGGCTCCGCGAGCCGCGCGATAGCGCCCTTCGCTGGCTATTAAGCCAGCGAGGAATCAATATCCTTGCAGGCCTGCAGCAGGCCCTGGACCGAGGCGACGGACTTTTCGAACATCGCCTTTTCCTCGTCGTTGGTGGTGAACTCGACCACCTTTTCGACGCCGCCGGCGCCGATCAGCGCCGGGACGCCGACGTAGAGGTCCGACAGACCGTATTCGCCCGACAGCCAGACGGCGCAGGGCAGGACGCGCTTCTGGTCCAGCAGGTAGGACTTGGCCATGGCGATGGCGGATTCAGCCGGGGCGTAGAAGGCCGAGCCGGTCTTCAGCAGGGCCACGATCTCGCCGCCGCCCTTCCTGGTGCGGTCGACGATGGCGTCCAGTTCGTCCTGCGACAGGAAGCCGGCCTTGACCGCGTCCGGCAGGGGCAGGCCGCCGACGGTCGAATGGCGCACCATCGGCACCATGTCGTCGCCGTGACCGCCCAGGGTCCAGGCGTGGATGTCCTGCACCGACACGCCGGTCTTTTCAGCCAGGAAGTAGGCGAAGCGGGCCGAGTCCAGCACGCCAGCCATGCCGACCACCTTCTCCTTGGGGAGCCCTGAGAACTTCTGCAGGGCCCAGACCATGGCGTCGAGCGGGTTGGTGATGCAGATGACGAAGGCGTTAGGGGCGTGGGCCTTGATGCCTTCGCCCACGGCCTTCATGACTTTCAGATTGATGCCGATCAGGTCGTCGCGGCTCATGCCCGGCTTGCGCGGCACGCCGGCGGTGACGATGCAGACGTCGGCGCCCGCGATGTCGGCATAGTCGTTGGCGCCCTTCAGGGCCACGTCCTGGCCGAAGACGGCCGAGGCCTCGGCGATGTCCAGGGACTTGCCCTGCGGCGTGCCTTCGGCGATGTCGAACAGGATCACGTCGCCCAGGGCTTCGCGCGCGGCCACGTGGGCCAGGGTTCCGCCGATCATGCCGGCGCCGATAAGGGCGATCTTCGCGCGAGCCATGGATGTCTCCGTTTATTGCGTGTGCGAAAGGGGATTAATCGTGCGGGCGGTCTAGACCCCTCGCGCGGCTGTCGCAAGAACCTCGCTTTACGGCCTTGGTCTGAGTTGCGAAGGTCGGCGACAACCGGAGGATTTCGATGCGCCGCTCATTCGCTTTCGCCCTGCTGCTGGCTTCGATCGCCACGCCTGTGCTGGCCCAGACGCCGCCCGCGACCATCGGCGACCGCTATATTCCCGCCCCCTGGTGGATGCGCGATCCGGTCATCGCCTCGGTGGGTCAGGTGCGGGTCGAGATCCAGGCCAATCGCGCCTTTGTCTCCGCCAGCTTCCAGTCGGTGGACCGCAGCGTAACGGAGGCTTCGCGCGCGGCCGCCGATCAGGTGCGGGCGTTGAGCCAGGCGCTGTCGGCCTACGGGGCGGACAAGGTGCGGGTCGAGACCAGCGTCACCACCCGCCCCATCTACGACCAGTATCGAGACGCGGACGGGGTGATGCGCGACAATGTGCGGGCCGACCGGGTGGCGCGCTATCAGGCCGACGCCGCCGTCAATGTGACGGTGCGCGACGTCGCCCTGATCGAGCGGGTCTATGCGACCATCGTGGCTTCGCGCCCGACGGCGATCGGTCAGGTGAACTTCAACCTGGAGCCGGAGAATAGCTGGAAGGCCAATCTTCAGGCCGAGGCGATGAAGGACGCGCGCAGGCGCGCCGAGGCGGCGGCGACCAATGCGGGCGCGACCCTGGGCCGGGTCAAGATCATCGATCCGTCGGGCCGGGTCTGCCAGACCGATGTGCTGGCGGGCTGGCCCTCCTATGCCGCAGGGGGCGGGCCGGCGACCTCGGTGGATGAGGTGGTGGTGATGGGCGCGCGAGCCGAGGCGCGGATGGCGTTCGCGCCGCCCCCGCCGCCGCCCGCGCCGACGGCCGGGGGCGCAGGCCCCAGCGAGGCGGACATCCAGGCGGCGCGGCTGGCCCTGCAACCGCCGTTGCGGACCCTGACCGACAGCGCCTGCGTCATCTACGGGCTGAACTGAGGATGGGGTTTGTCGTCGCACCGGCCTTCGTGGCCGGATCGGTCGCTGCCACCGAATGGCCGCTGTGCCATGTGCGGCTGCAGGACGATGCGCGCTTTCCCTGGCTGATCCTGATCCCGCGCGTCGCGGGGGCGGTCGAGTTGGAGGATCTGAGCGTCGCCCAGCGCGCCGCGCTGATGGAGGAGATGGTGCGGGCCGGGGCGCTTGTCCGACGGCTGGGGGCGGTCGAAAAGCTGAACGTCGGCGCCATCGGCAATGTGACGGCGCAACTGCATGTCCATGTGGTCGGCCGTCGCCGCGACGACGGCCTGTGGCCCGATCCGGTCTGGGGTCGCGGGCCGGCGGTTCCGTATGAAGACGATGATCGGGCGCGGTTGCTGGGCGTGATCGCGGGCGGCTGATCCTTCCTCTTCTCGTCATCCCAGGGTTTGCCCCGGGATCCCTACGCCCGGTTCTGACGACGACGCACGCGGCGAGAAGACCGGAAGTATGGATCTTCGCCACAAGGGCGAGGATGACGGATTAAAGGAGGTGTCTTCTTTAGATGATGTCCAGCGGAACGGCCTGTTTCGGCGGCGGGAAGGCGCGGTCCAGGCGTTCCAGGTCTTCCAGATCGAACTGGACCTCCAGGGCGTCGGCGTTGGCCTCGACGTGTTCGACGGAGCTGGCCTTGGGGATGGCGATGACGCCGTCGTGGCGCAGCACGGCCGCCAGGGCGATCTGGGCCGGCTCGGCGCTGTGGCGATTGGCGATGTCCAGGATCAGCGGATGCTCCAAGAGGCCGCCGCGCCCCAGGGGCGAATAGGCCATCATCGGCATGTCGCGCGCCTGCATCCAGGGCAGGAGGTCGAACTCCGCCCCGCGCGAGCCCAGATGATAGAGTAGCTGGTTTGCGGCGCAGTCCTCGCCGCCCTCGACCTGCATCAGGGCCTCCATGGCCCGCAGGTCCAGGTTCGACACGCCCCAGCGGGCGATCATCCCCTCGTCCACCAGCTCCTGAAATGCGGCGACCGTCTCTTCCAGCGGCACACGCCCTTCCCAGTGCAGCAGATAGAGGTCCAGCCGCTCGACGCCCAGCCGTTCCAGCGACTTCTCGCAGGCCAGCATCATCTTCATTTCCGAGGCGTTCTCGGGCTTGACCTTGGAGACGATGAAGACCTCGTCGCGGCGTCCGGCGATGACCTCGCCCACCAGCCGTTCGGACCGACCGTCGCCATACAGTTCGGCCGTGTCGATCAGGGTCATGCCCAGATCGATGCCGCGAGCCAGGGCTTGCTGCTCCTCGTCGCGCCAGGCGGGGTTGTCGCCGATCTCCCATGTGCCTTGGCCCAAGGCAGGAACGGTCGTACCGTCGGCGAAGGTGACGAGGCGGGTCATGTCCGTCCTGAACGAAGCGTGGTGCGAACACCACCAAGAGGGTTTGGATGCGAACGCGGCTTATCAAGACCGACGGCCTTGTCCAACAGGTGCTGGAAGCCGGGTTCGAGACAGACAACGCGCCGCTGGTCCTGCTGATCCACGGCTTTCCCGAATTGGGCGTCAGCTGGCGCGCCCAGGTCCAGGCGCTGGGTGAAGCGGGGTGTCACGTCGTGGCGCCCGACATGAGGGGTTACGGCGGGACGGAGAAGCCCGAAGGCGTAGCGGCTTATTCCATCCTGAACCTGGTCGGCGACATGGTCGATCTGGTGCAGGCGCTGGGGAGCCAAAGCTGCGTCGTCGTAGGCCACGACTGGGGCGCGCCGGTGGCCTGGCACTGCGCCCTGTTGCGGCCAGACGTGTTTACGGCGGTCGTCGGCCTGTCGGTCCCGTTCCAACCGCGCCGCCCCAAAGGCCCGCCCACCGCCGCCATGGCGGCGATCTCCAGACGCGCGGGCCTGGGCGATCTCTACATCAATCGGTTTCAGGACCCGGACGCGCACCGGGCGCTGGACGCCGACCCGGCCGTGGCCCTGCGAAAGCTGTTCTACGCCTATGACGGCGCGACGCCGGCCGAGAAACGCGCCACCGGCTTCCTGCCCGAAGGCGTCGATCTTCTGGGCGCCATAGACGACGGCGCGACCCTGCCGCCGTGGATGAGCGCGCGCCATTTCGCCGACTATGTGAAAGCGTTCTCGGCCGGCGGTTTCGACGGGCCGCTGAACTGGTATCGGGCGCTGGACCTGAATTGGCGCCAGACGCCATTCGTGCAGGATCAGAGGATCACGCCGCCCGCCCTGTTTGTGGTCGGCGAGAACGACCCGGTGCGCCATTACGCCGGGAGCGCCGAGGCGGGACTGAAGGACTGGGTTCCGAACCTGACGCGCTCTGTCGTCGTGCCCGGGGCCGGACACTGGATCCAGCAGGAACGGGCGGACGCGGTGAACGCGCTGTTGCTGTCGTTCCTCGGCGGACTTCAGGCCGCCAAAGCCTGACGCGCCTCGGCGACGATCTCCAGGCTGCGGATGCGGGCGGCGTTGTCGAACATCATGCCCGTGACCATCAGCTCGTCCACCCCGGTCAGGGCGATGAAGTCGGCGATCTGGCGTCGCACCGTCTCGGGCGCGCCGACGGCGGCGTAGCGCAGGCGGCTTTGGGCCGCTTCGATCTGCTGCGGGGTCAGGACGCGCGCGATGTCGTCGACGGGCGGGGGCAGGCGTCCCGGCTTGCCGGTCGAAAGACGGGCGAAGCTCTGCTGCATGGAGGTGGCCAGGCGCGCGCCCTCGGCGTCGGTCTCCGCCGCGAAGACATTGATAGCGGCCATGGCGTGGGGTTTGGCCAGGCGGTCGGAGGGCGTGAATTCCCGCCGGTAGAGGGCCAGGGCCTCCAGCAGCAGTTCGGGGGCGAAATGGCTGGCGAAGGCATAGGGCAGGCCCAGCTGACCGGCCAGTTGGGCGCTGAACAGGCTGGAGCCCAGAAGCCAGATCGGCACGCGCAGGCCGGCGCCGGGCACCGCGCGGACCGGCTGGTTCTCGGACGCCGGTTCGAACCACTGGATCAGTTCGACGACGTCGCGCGGAAACTGGTCGGCGCCCTCGAAATAGCGGCGCAGGGCGCGGGCGGTCGCTCCGTCCGTGCCGGGCGCGCGACCCAGGCCCAGGTCGATGCGGCCGGGAAACAGGGTCTCCAGCGTGCCGAACTGTTCGGCCACGACCAGCGGGGCGTGGTTGGGCAGCATGATCCCGCCCGAACCGACGCGGATGCGCCCCGTCCCCGCCGCCACATGGCCGATCACCAGGGCGGTGGCGGCGCTGGCGATGCCGGGCATGTTGTGGTGTTCGGCCAGCCAGAACCGTTCATAGCCCAGCCGGTCGGCGGCCTGGGCGAAAGCCAGCGTCTCGTCCAGGGCGCGGCGGGCGTCGCCGCCCTCGACGATGGGCGACAGGTCAAGAACGGAAAAAGGGATCATGACCTTTAGATCGGGTCCGGCCGGGCGGGTTCAAGGGGAACCGCAACCGCGCCTGCGCCTTTTGTCAGGCTGAACAGGAGACCGCCATGACCGATCCCGATCCGGAATGCGAAGACGCCCGCGAGGCCGCCGACATGGGCGAGAAGCCCGATCTGGGCCATAAGGCGGACGCTCTGATCGAGGCGCTGGACGGGTCCGACTCGGGCTCGGACACCCGCGCGGGCTCGCTGGAGGGCGGATCGGCCTCGGGCTCGGACGACGATCCCGACTCGCGCAAGATCAACGAACGCCTGGCCCAAGAGGGGCGCGAGGCTGCGGCCGATCAGGACGCCGACCGACAAGACTGAGGCCGGCGCCTTGCTGGCGCCGCAACCATGCGCCACGGTGGCGCTTCGACCATGGGTCCAAGGAACGATCTCGCGATGATACGCCGTCTGGCGGTTTCGGCCGCTGCTGTTTCGCTTTGTCTGGTTTCGGCCGCCCTGTCCGGCTGCGACGGGTCGAAGACGCCCAAGACGCCCGAGGCGGCGTCCGGGTCTGCGCCCCAGACGGTCCAGGTCCCGCCCGCCGCTGCGAAGCCGACGGCTCCGGTCGAAACACCGACATCCGACGCCTCGCCCATTGTGGCCGGCGCCCCCGCCTTCGCCGTCCTCTACCCGGGCGCGGAGCTGGAGGGCGCGCCCACCCTGGCGGGCGGACACGCCGATGGCGGCATCGTGACCTTCCGCACGTCCGCGTCGCCCGACGCGGTGGTGGAATTCTATCGCGCCAGGGCCGAAAGCGCGGGTCTGCGGTCCGTCACCGGCATGAATCAGGGCGACGCGCGGGCCTATGGCGCGGCGGGCGGCGCCGCCAACGATGTGCGGCTGCAGGTAGTCGCCGCGCCGGGCGAAGGCGATCAGACGTCCGTGCAACTGACCTGGAGCGGCGCGCAGTGAACCCGTCCTGGGTCGTTGTGGCCGTGCTGGCCGCGACGGCGTCGGCGGGACTGGCGCTGGGCGGCTGCGCGGCCGGCAAGCCCCCGGCCTGGGCCGCGCCGACGACTCAGGGCTATCTGGCCGAGGGCGTTCTGGCGCGACTGTCCGCCGCCGCGCCGCCGCCGCCCGCGCCCGGTTCGCCGACCGATCGGGCCGACAAGGCGGCCTCGGCGCGCATGGTCGCGCTTGAAGACACCGATCGCTGGCTTCTGGCCACGTCCCACGCCGAAGTGCGGCCGCCCCTGGGTCTCCAGCATTTCGATTGCGCCCTGGGCGTGCGTCTGGGGTCGGCCGAAACCCCCGGCCTGGACCGCCTCATGGCGCGGGTCTTCCACGACGCCCAGTCCGTGGCGGAAAGGGTCAAGGCCCAGGCTGCGCGCAATCGCCCGGTCGGGGACGATCCGGATCGGCGCCCTTGTCAGCGGCTGGACGCGGCCGGCCGGCGGAGCCCCTCCTATCCGTCCGGCACGGCCGGGGCGACCGCCTATGCCGAGGTCTTCGCCTTGCTGGAGCCCGAACGGGCGGCGGCCGTGCGCCGGATCGGCGCGGCCATCGGCGACAGCCGCGTGATCTGCGCCATGCACTATCCCAGCGACGTGCGCGCCGGCGAGGATATCGGGCGGGCGGTCGTCGCGGACATCGCGGCCCTGCCGGCGTTTCAGGCCGATTTGGCGACGGCGCGCGCCGAGCTGGCCCGGGCGCGGGCGACCGGCCTGACCAATCCCGGCTGCGCGGCGGAACGGGCCGCCCTGGCCACGCCCCTGCCCTGACGCCATGGTCCAGACGCCGGACCTGCCCGTCGCTGCGCCCTGTTCGGCCGAGGTCGTGCAGCAACTGGCGACCCCGTCGGACCAGCCCTTTCCCCTGGTTTGTCGCGCGGCCATGAACGGCGTCGAGGTGCGTCGGCCGGTCCTGATCCAGGGCGCCGAGGCCTCGGGCGCCGGCCTGGACTGCGGCGGCGGCCGGATCGCGCCTTCCGCAGACGCCACGACCGCACGGCCGACCGTTGCCGTCTGGTCCCGGCGCGACGGGACGGGATGGAGCCGGCCAGTCGGCGTGACAATCAAAGACTGTGTGTCGTGGTCGGCAATGTGCGGATCTGGGGCATGGGCGCGGGCGGTTCGATGCGCGACCTGCTGGCGTCCTCCCGCACGGTCGGGCACACCTTGGCGGCCCAGTCGGCGGCGCCCCTGGCCACGACGCTGGAGGGGGTGCGGTTCGAGGGCGTGGGGACCATTCCTCTCTATGTCGGGCCGGGGGTCACGCGCACGACGGTGGTTCGTTCGCGCTTTCGCGGCCTCTCGACCTCGGTGGCCGTCTATCTGGACGCCGAGAGCGCCGGGGCCGTGATCCGCGACAACGACTTCGACATCCGCACGGGACGCGAGCAGATCGCGGTCGACGGCTCGGGCGCCAACCGGATCGAGGATAATCGCTTCGTGCTGAACGGGCGGGGCGGCGTCTTCCTCTATCGCAACTGCGGCGAGGACGGGGTCATTCGACACCAGACGCCGTCCTACAATCGGATTACGGACAATCTGTTCTTCCGCGCCGCCTGGCTGAGACCGCGCCTTGTCGTGGTGGGGTCGCGCGAGGGCCGCCGGCCCTACTGCGGCGACGACGCGGGCTGGCCCTTCGGATCCAGCCAGGACGACCGCGACGGGGCGATCGGCAATCGGGTCAGCGGCAACCGCGCCGTCCGCTGAGCCGAGACGCCCTTGCGGAACGCCGAGCGGACGGGCCAAGTGTCGGCTCGACGATCAGGGAGGCGGGGATGCGACTGTTTCTTTTGCCAACGTCGCTGGCGGCGGCCTTCGCCCTGGCGGTCCTGACGACCCAGACCCCGGCTCCGGTTGCGGCGACCGCTCCGGGGCGCGTCTTTTCCGCCGAGCGGGCCATGATAGACGTGCGGCGCATGGCCCGCGCGCCGCATCCCGTCGGATCGGCCGAACACGGGGTGGTCCAGGCCCATCTGTTCCAGCGGATGACGGCCCTGGGGCTGAGGCCCGAACGTCAGGCGGGAGGGCTGTCGCCCGCCGCCGTGCGCCGTATCGAGGCGCGGGGCGAGACGGCCGACGGTCTCTCGGTCGTCAATCTGGTCGGGGTGCTGCCGGGGCGGCGTCCAGACCTGCCGGCCGTTCTGCTGATGGCTCATTACGACAGCGTGCCCGGCTCGCCCGGCGCGGCCGACGACGCCGCCGGCGTGGCGGCCGTTCTGGAAGCGGTGCGGGCCATCAAGGCGCGCGGCCCCGCCGACCGCGACCTGATCGTCCTGCTGACGGACGGAGAGGAGTTGAACCTGGACGGGGCGCGCGCCTTCTTCAGCGAGCATCGCCTGCGGACGCATGTGGGGGCGGTGGTCAATCTGGAGGCCCGGGGCGGCGGCGGCCGGGCCATGATGTTCGAGACCGGGCCGGGCAACGCCGAGACGATCGATCAGTACGCCCGTTTCACACGCCACGCCTCGGGCGGGACGACCGGCAACGCCCTGGCGGTGTTCGTCTATCGGTTGATGCCCAATGGGACGGACTTCACCCTGGCGGCGGATCGGAGGCTGCCGGGCGTGAACCTGGCCTTCGTCGGTCGCCCCGACCAGTATCATTCGCCGCGCTCTACCCCCGACGCCCTGGACCAGGGCAGCGTTCAGCATATCGGCGGTCAGGCTCTGGAGGCGACGGACGGCTTTCTGCGCGCGCCGACCCTGCCGCGGGCGACGGTCGACGCCGTGCACGCCGATGTCTTCGGCTTGGGCATGGTGCGTCACTCGCCGGGATTCGGCTGGGTGTTGCTGGCGGCGGCGGGCGCGCTGACGGCCTTCGCCGCCTGGGGCGCGCGTCATGCGACCGGCCTGGGCTGGCGGTCGGTCGCCAGGGGCGCGGCCGGCGGCCTGTGGCTTGTCAGCGCCTCCCTGGTCGTCGCCCACGCCGTGCGGAGCCTGGCCGGACCGATGGGTCAACGGGTCGATACGCCCGAGACCTACTACACCCTGCTGCGACGCTTGCCGTGGACGGAGGCGGGCGTGAGCCTGGGCGTCCTGGCCGTGGCCCTCGTGGTGCTGGCAGGGCGCGCGCGGGTCGGTCGTCGGCGGGTGGCGGGGGTCCTTGTCGGCGCGGCCCTTCTGGCTCTGGTTCTGGGCGGGATCAGCCCGCTCGTCATCGGGGCGGCCGTCCTGGCCGTGGGCCTGAGTGGGTGGATCGGCGACGTGGCGGCGGGCGAAAGCGAGGCCGAGAGCGTTTGGGGCGGCTGGCTGGGGATGATCGTCCTGGTGCTGACCTTGGGCGCTGTCGCCCAGGCTGTGGCGCCCGAGGCGGCCTTTCTGCTGATCTGGACCGGGCTCGTGGCGGCGCTGGCGGCGGCGGCGGCGGCCCTGATCGGCGCCCGACTTGAACGACCGACGACCCTGATCCCCTCGGTCGTGGCCACTGTTCTTGTCGGCGGCTGGATGCTGGGGCTGGGGCATTTCGTCTTCCTGGGCGTGGGCATGGACCTGCCCGGCGCCCTGGGACTGGTCGCCCTGCTGATCGTCCTGCAGGCGCGGCCCCTGACGGGCGAGGGCTTGACGGGCGAGGGCTTGACGCCGGGCGCCGGACGGACGCCGCACGACGGGCGGTCGGCGCGGGTCCTGGCGGTCGCGGCGGCGCTGTGCCTGATCCTGGGTTGCGGCGCGGCCCTGGCCGGGCGTGTCGCGGCGCCGGCCGTCGCGGACGCGCCCGCCTGATTTGAAGATGTCCTGAGGCGCGCTTCGGTCTATGGCTTAGTCATCGGTCCATTCGACGCCACAGGGAGGGACGTCTTCGTGTATCATGTGCATCTGACGCCATTTTCTTTGCTGGCCCTGGCGGTGGCGCTTCTGGGCGCATGGACCGCCCTGGATCTGTTCAACCGGGCGCGTCATCACACGGGACGCGGCCGACGACTTTGGCTGGGGGCGGCGGCGGTGTCGCTGGGTCTTGGCGTCTGGTCGATGCATTTCATCGCCATGCTGGGCTTCCGGCCCCAAGGCGGGGCGACCTATGACGGGGCGCTGACGCTGTTGTCTTTCGTCCTGGCCGTGGTCGGCTCGGGCGCCGGCTTCCTGACCGTCGGCGGGGCAGGGGCGGCGCGCTGGCGGCTGGCGCCGGCGGCCCTGCTGATGGGCGGCGCCGTCGCCTCCATGCACTATGTCGGGATCGCCGCCATGCGGGTGGAGGCGCCGGTCGCCTATAGGCCCGTTCTGATGCTGCTGTCGGTGGCGATCGCCGTGGCCGCCGCCTTGGCCGCCCTGGTCGCCGCGCGGCGAGAGCGAAGCCTGGGCTGGCGCGCCGTGGCGACCGTTCTTTTGGCCCTGGCCATCGTCGCCATGCACTACACCGGCATGGCCGCCCTGATCCTGACGCCGGAAGACGGGGTCAATCCCGCCGCCGACGCCTGGCGGTTGATCCTGGCCGTTTCCGTCACCGCCGGGGCGGTGGTCATCCTGTTCATGGCCTTGGGCGCCTCCCTGTTGGAGCGGCGGGCCGATATTCTGGCGGCTGTCGATGCGGGGGGCATCGGCTTCTGGGAGGCGGCGATCCCGCTTCGAACCACGGTCATGTCCGAACGGGCGCGTGAAATCCTGTCCATTCCGAAGGAGGCCCGGCTGGGGCCGGCCGAGATCAGCCAGCGCCTGGCGCCGGAGGATCTGCCCCTGCACCAGGAAGCCCTGGCCCGCGCCGTGTCGGGCGAGGCGGACTATGATCAGGAATGGCGGCTGCCGACGACGGGACGCTGGATCCATCTGAGAGGCCGGCTGATCCGCAGTCGCTCGGGCCGACCTATGCGGATGTCGGGCGTCATCACCGACACCACTGACCGCCGCGAAGCCTTTGCGGCCCTGGGCGACAGCGAACGCCAGCAAAGGCTGCTCATCAACGAACTGAACCACCGGGTGAAGAACACCCTGGCCACGGTGCAATCCATCGCGCGCCAGACCGCCCGCCGCACGCCGGACGTTCACACCTTCACCGAACTGTTCGAGGCGCGGCTGCTGGCCTTGTCCAACACCCAGAACCTGCTGACGGCCGGGAATTGGGAACGAGTCGATCTGGCGGCCCTGCTGGGGGGTCAGGAAATGGCGCCCTATGCCCACGAACAGGTGCGAATCGCCGGCCCGGCCGTCGATCTGGATCCGCAGAAGGCCCTGGGCCTGGGGATGGTGTTCCACGAACTGGCGGTCAACGCCGCCAAATACGGCGCCCTGTCCACGCCGTCGGGCTGCGTGCGCATCGACTGGTCGGTCGCGGGCGGGGACCTGCTGCTGGACTGGATCGAGACGGGCGGGCCGCCGGTCTCGCCGCCCACCCGTCGCGGCTTCGGCGGCGACCTGATGGAGGCGACGCTGAACCGCACCCTGAAGGGGACGGTGGTGACGACCTATGAGCCGCAGGGCTTCAGCTTCAGTGTGCGTCTGCCGATCTAGAGCCTGATCGTTTAGACGGAACCGCGCGCTGCGGTTCCGGCTGAAGCGGGAATCAGGCTCTAGGGTGCGTCAAAATCGGACGTGCTTCCGGAGACTTTCGGGCGTGCCGAAAGAGAACATCTTGTGAACAAGAACAAACCGTGCACATAGTGCCGCTCACGAAACGGGGGCGGGTCCATGGCGGGTCTCTCCCAGGCTTTTGACGGGAATCATGGCAAGGGAGACGAAGGCAATGGCATCGCAGGCGGCTTTGAAACTGGTGGGCAAGGAAGACGGCGACAAGCAACGCGCCCTGGAGGCGGCGATCGCGCAGATCGATCGCGCCTTCGGCAAGGGCTCGGTGATGAAGCTCGGCAAGGCCGGGGTGGTGAACGAGATCGAGAGCGTCTCGACCGGGTCCTTGGGCCTGGACATGGCGCTGGGCATCGGCGGCCTGCCGGTCGGGCGGGTGATCGAGGTGTTCGGCCCTGAATCCTCGGGCAAGACGACCCTGGCCCTGCATACGGTCGCCGAGGTGCAGAAGAAGGGCGGGGTCGCCGCCTTCGTCGACGCCGAACATGCGCTGGACCCGGTTTACGCCCAGAAGCTGGGCGTCAATCTGGACGACCTGCTGGTGTCCCAGCCCGACACGGGCGAACAGGCGCTGGAGATCGTGGATACGCTGGTGCGTTCCGGCGCCGTGGACATCGTGGTCATCGACTCGGTCGCCGCCCTGACGCCGCGCGCCGAGATCGAAGGCGAGATGGGCGACAGCCTGCCGGGTCTTCAGGCCCGCCTGATGAGCCAGGCGCTGCGCAAGCTGACCGCTTCGATTTCAAAGTCGAAATGCATCGTCCTGTTCATCAACCAGATCCGTCACAAGATCGGCGTCATGTACGGCTCGCCCGAGACGACGACGGGCGGCAATGCGCTGAAATTCTACGCCTCGGTGCGTCTGGACATCCGCCGCACCGGCGCGATCAAGAACCGCGACGAGGTGGTCGGCAACACCACCCGGGTCAAGGTGGTCAAGAACAAGGTCGCCCCGCCGTTCAGGGAGGTCATCTTCGACATCATGTATGGCGAGGGCATCTCCAAACTGGGCGAAATCATCGACCTGGGCGTCAAGGCGGGCGTCATCGAGAAGTCGGGCAGCTGGTTCAGCTATGATTCGACCCGGATCGGTCAGGGCCGCGAGAATGTGCGCGAGTTCCTGAAGCAGAACCCCGACATCGCCGCCTCGATCGAAAAGGCCGTGCGCGCCTCGACCAACAAGATCGCCGACGAACTGCTGGGCACGCCCGAGCCGGACGAAGGCCAGGATCTGGAAGGCTGAGGCCAGCATCCGAGGCTGGGCGGACTGTCAGAGTTTGTCCCGGTCTCGGTCCGGTCTTTTCACCGCTACTCCGTCGCCCCTAGCGACCCGCCACCGACCCCGCGAAGGGCGGCGGAGCGACCCGCTCGACCTCGTGTCGGGCGGGTCTTTTTCTTATCTGGGCGTGCGATTGCGATTGGCCCAGAGCCGCGCGATAACGATGGCCATGCGAAACCGCTTTGGGTGTCTGGCTTTGCTCGCCCTCTTGGTCTGCGCGCCTCTCGTGGGTTGGCAGATCTACCAGTACATCTGGTATCAAAGCCTCTTGCCTCATGGCGTCGAGGCAAGGTGGATCGAATATCGTAAGCAAGCGGCTTGGGGTTTTGGACCCGGAGCCGACGAGGTCGGACTGATCATATATCGGCTGGACAAGGCTTCGCTTTCAAAGATCGAAGACGGAGGATTGGCTTATCTGTCTGACGCTTCTGAAAGCCCGGTGCTGGTGAATACATCTCAGCGGACGGCGCATGAGCGTCGAACCTACTGGGACTGGAAGCGCACTCCGATCGTTCCATTGTGGTCTGGACATGGGGAGCATAACTGCGGCCGCGAGCCCGGCATCGGGGCCTTCCTGGATCGCAATGATTTCCGCTGCAAACTCGATCCGAAAACCGTGTCGCGGGTCAATGCCATCATAAGCTCTGACAATGCGTTTTACGCCCACGGGCGAGGTGGGAGCATCGTCATCGTGGCTCCGGCTGAGAAACGCGTGATCCTGACGTACAGCGGCTAACAAAGCCTCTTCAACAAGAACGGGCGACCCGAAGGCCGCCCGTTCCGTAACCTAAGAGATGTCCGCAGCCGATCAGGCGGCGGCCTTCTCCGGGGCGAACTTGCCGTAGAAGGTCTCACCCTTCGCCGCCATGTCGCGAAGCAGTTGCGGGACCTTGAAGCGGTCGCCGTAGGTCGCGGCCAGACGGTCCGCCGTCTCGACGAACCGGGCCAGGCCGATGCCGTCGATCATGCTGATCGGGCCGCCGGTCCAGGGCGCGAAGCCCCAGCCCAGGATGGCGCCCAGGTCGGCTTCGCGCGGATCGTCGATGACGCCCTCTTCCCAGCAGCGCGCGACCTCGACCGCCTGGCGATACAGAAGGCGCGTCTTCAACTCGTCGATCTGGGCGAAGGCGGTCGGCTCCTCAGGGCTCTCGATGCCCTTGGTGGTCGGGGCCAGTTCGGACAGACCCTTCCAGATCGTTTTGGGCTTGCTGTCATAGTCATAGAAGCCCTTGCCGTTCTTGCGGCCGAAGCGTCCGCCCTCGACCATCTTGGCGACGATGTCTGCGCCTTCCGACGGGACATATTTGTCGCCCAGATCGATCGCCGTCTGTTTGGCGATCTTGTAGGACAGGTCCAGCGCGACGTCGTCGTGCATCTCCAGCGGGCCGCGCGGCATGCCGGTCATGCGCCCGACATTGTCGATCAGGGCGGGGCCGTAGCCCTCCTCCAGCATCGCCATGCCCTCCATCAGGAAGGTGGAGAAGCAGCGCGAGGTGTAGAAGCCGCGGCTGTCGTTGACGACGATCGGCGTCTTCTTGATCTTCAGCACATAGTCCAGCGCCTTGGCGATGGCGGCCTGACCCGTCTTTTCGCCCAGGATGATCTCGACCAGCATCATCTTGTCGACCGGCGAGAAGAAGTGGATGCCGATGAAGTCCTCCGGCCGCACGCTGGCCTCGGCCAGGCCGGTGATCGGCAGGGTCGAGGTGTTGGAGCCGAACACGGCGCCGTCGGCCAGTTGCGCCTCGGCCCGTTTCGTCACATCGGCCTTGATCTCGCGGTTTTCGAACACGGCCTCGACGACCAGGTCCGAACCCTTGATCAGCTCATAGTCCGTCGTCGCGGTGACGGAGCCGAGCAGGGCGTCGTACTTCTCCTGCGTCAGCTGACCGCGCGACAGGCGCTTCTTCAGCAGTTCCTCGACATGGGCCTTGCCCTTGTCGGCGGCTTCCTGGGTCTGGTCGATCAGGATGGTCTCGATGCCCGCCAGCGCCTGCACATAGGCGATGCCCGCGCCCATCATGCCGGCGCCGATGACCGTGACCTTCTTCGGATCGGCCTTGGGAATGCCCGCCGGACGAACCGCGCCCTTGTCCAGCTCCTGTTTCGACAGGAACAGGCTGCGGATCATGGCCTGGGCCTGCGGCGTCATCAGGGTCTTGATGAAGTAGCGCGTCTCGATGCGCAGGGCCGCGTCCATTGGAACCTGGGTTCCTTCGTAGACGGCCTTCATCAGGTTCACCACAGCCGGATAGTTGCCGTAGGACTGTTTGCGCAGCATGGCGTTGCCGACCATGAAGTTCTGGATGCCGGCCGGGTGATAGGGGCCGCCGCCGGGCAGTTTGAAGGATTTCTCGTCCCACGGCTGGACGGCCTTTCCGACGCCTTTGATCCAGGCCTTGGCGGCCTCGACCGACTGGCCCTTTTCGACCACCTCATGGACGATGCCGGCGCCCTTGGCGTCGTTCGGACGGAAGGACTTGCCCTCGCTCATGGCCATCATGGCGTTCTGCACGCCGACCAGGCGCGTCAGGCGCTGAGTGCCGCCGCCGCCGGGGAACAGGCCGACCTTGATCTCGGGCAGGCCCAGCTGAATCCGGTTGTCGTTCTCGACCACGCGATAGTGGGTCGCCAGGGTGAACTCCAGACCGCCGCCCAGCGCCAGGCCGTTGATCGCGGCCGCAATGGGCTTGCCCAGGGTCTCCAGCGCGCGGAAGGCGCCGTTCAGCTTCCATCCGGCGTCGAACGCCTTTTGCAGGTCGCCGCCGCCCGACAGGACGCCGCCGGCCATGTCGCCCAGGTCCGCGCCCGCGCAGAAGCCCGACGCCTTGCCCGAGGTGATGACGGCGCCCTTGATGGCGTCGTCGGTCTTGATGCGTTCAACCAGTTGCGGGATTTCCGCCATGACCGAAGAGGTCAGGGTGTTCATCGAACGGCCCGGCACATCGAAGGTGATCAGGGCGATTCCGTCGGCGTCGACGTCGATCTTGAAGTTTTCCATGTTCATTCGCTCCCGGATCAGATGCGTTCGATGACGGTGGCGGTGCCCATGCCGCCGCCGATGCACAGGGTGATCAGGGCGGTCGACTTGTTCGAGCGCTCCAGTTCGTCCAGCGCGATGCCGGTGATCATGGCGCCGGTGGCGCCCAGGGGGTGGCCCATCGAGATGCCGCCGCCGTTCACGTTCATCTTGGCGTGGTCGATGTTCAGGGCCTGCATATAGCGCAGGACGACGGCGGCGAACGCCTCGTTCAGCTCCCACAGGTCGATGTCGTCGGGCGTCATGCCCAGCTTCTTCAGCAGTTTGCGGGTCACATATTCCGGGCCGGTCAGCATGATCGACGGCTCCGAGCCGATCGAGGCGCCGCCCAGGATCTTGGCGCGCGGCTTCAGGCCGAGGGCCTGGCCGGCTTCCAGCGAGCCGATCAGGACGCCCGCCGAACCATCGACGATGCCCGAAGAGTTGCCCGGGGTGTGGACGTGGTTGACGCGCTCGACCTCGGGGTAGCGCTGGTTGATCACGCCGTCGAAGGCCATTTCGCCCATCATGGCGAAGGAGGGGTTCAGGCCGCCCAGGGTCTGCATGTCCGTGTTCGGACGGATCGTCTCGTCATGGTCCAGGATGGTCAGGCCCAGCTGGTCCTTGACCGCCAGGACCGAGTTCCTGAACCGGCCCTCGGCCCAGGCCCTGGCCGCGCGCTTGTGGCTTTCGACCGAATAGGCGTCCACGTCATCGCGGCTGAAACCGTATTTGGTGGCGATCATGTCGGCCGACACGCCTTGCGGCACGAAATAGGTCGGGAAGGCCGAGGACGGGTCGGTGGGCCAGGCGCCCATGTCCGAACCCATCGGCACGCGGCTCATGACCTCGACCCCGCCGCCGACGGCGAAGTCGGCCTCGCCGGACTTCACCTTGGCGGTCGCCATGTTCACGGCTTCCAGGCCCGAGGCGCAGAAGCGGTTGACCTGAACGCCCGCCGTATCCTGCGACCAGCCGGCCGACAGGACCGCCGTGCGGGCGATGTCGGCGCCCAGTTCGCCCACCGGCGTCACGCAGCCCAGGATGACGTCGTCCACCTTGGAGGTGTCCAGATCGTTGCGGTCGCGCAGGGCTTCCAGCACCTGGGTCGCCAGGCTGAGGCCGGTGATCTCGTGCAGCGAGCCGTCCTTCTTGCCCTTGCCGCGCGGGGTGCGAACGGCGTCGTAGATATAGGCGTCAGCCATCAGGCGTCTCCATCTTTGGTCCCTTGGCCCATTTGCGCGGCGGTCCGCGACAGGAGGGACAGGGCGGTTCCAAGCGTCGACGCCAAGAACCCTACGTTTACGTCAACGTCAAGTAATAAGCCGACTGACGCCGCGCCAGGGGAGGCTGGGACATGTCCCGAAAAGGCGAACGCCTCGGGCGTCAGTTCCGGGAAATGCGGGTCGCGCCGCCCACGATGGTGCAGGCGTATTCGGTCTCGGGGTGTCCGGTCTGCATGCCGGTGGGGGTCAATATGCCTTCGCGGGCCTTGCAGGACGCCTCCAGCCGATCGAGATCTTTCTGATAGCTGCTGACGCCGCCGGTGGAGGCGCAGGCGCTCAACAAGGGCAGGGCGACGGCGGCGAGGACTAGACTGCGCATGGGCGTGATCTCCTTCGGGAGGTTGGGACGCGGCCCCCGCCTGTCGCCGGCCATCCTACGCCGCCGGGGTCAGTCTGACCAGTTTGCCGTTCTGCTCGTCCGTTATGGCCCAGACCGCGCCGTCCGGTCCGATCGCCACGTCGCGGACGCGCTCGCCCAGGTCGGTCAGCAGACGCTCCTCGCCGACCACACGGTCGTTCCGGATCACCAGCCGGGCGATGTGCTTGTCCTTCAGGGCGGCGATCAGCAGGTTTCCGGTCCACTCGGGGAACATCGCCCCTTGATAGAATACCGCCCCGCCCGGCGCGATCACCGGGTCCCAGTAATAGACCGGCTGTTCCGTGCCGGGTCTTTGCGTCGCGCCGGTATTGATCGCCCCGCCGGCGTATTCGAGCCCATAGGCCGCATCGGGCCAGCCGTAGTTGGCGCCCGGCTTTTCCAGGTTCAACTCGTCGCCGCCGCGCGCGCCGTGCTCGATGGTCCAGACGGCGCCCGTTCCGGGCTGAACGGCGATCCCCTGAACATTGCGGTGGCCCAGGCTCCAGATCTCGGGCCGCGCGCCGGGGCGGCCGACGAACGGATTGTCGGCGGGGACGGAGCCGTCGGCGTCGATGCGGATCGTCTTGCCCATATGCGAGGCCAGGTCCTGGGCCTGGGGCCGCATCGGCCTGTCGGACCGCTCGCCCAGGGTCACGAACAGCTTGCCGTCCGGCGCGAAAGCCAGGGACGAGCCGTAATGCTTGTCGCCGTCATAGACGGGCAGGGCGCGGAAGATGACCTGGACATTGTCCACGCGCGATCCGTCGTCCGACAGGCGCCCGCGCGCGACCGAGGTGGCGTTGCCGCCCTCACGCGGTTCGACATAGCTCCAATAGATCAGGCGGTCGCGGGCGAAGTCGGGGCTGACGACGACATCCAGCAGCCCGCCCTGGCCGCGCGCATCGACGGCGGGCAGGCCGGTGATCGGCGCGCCGACCTGACCGGCGGCGGTGACGATCCGCATGCGTCCGGGCTTTTCCGTCACCAGCCAGTCGCCGTCGGGCAGCAGGGCCAAGCCCCAGGGGTGGACCAGGCCGGACGCCGCCACCGTGTGGGTCAGGGCTCTTTCCGTGCGGACGGCCGGCGCCCGCGTCTGATCCTCGAACGCCGGGCGTTGGTCGGGACTGTTGGCGGGGCGGGTCTCCAGCGGCGCGCCCGCCTGGGGCCGGGCCTCGCCCTGGGAACCGCAGGCGGCGGCAAGGACGAACAGGGCGCTGGAGGCGGCGAGGGCGGCGGGGCGCATGGCGAAAGCTCCGGGCGGTGACGGGTGTGGACGCCAACGGCGGACATCCTGTCCCGTTCCTCGCGCGATGGCGAAGGAGGCGCATCGCGGCACGATGTCGCGCGTCATGACTTGAACCCAGCGGCCGGCGGCGATATAGGCACGCCTCTTCCGCGTGGCCCCGGCCGCGCGCAGGGCCCATGGTTGGGTAGCTCAGATGGTTAGAGCGGTGGATTCATAACCCACAGGTCGGCGGTTCGATCCCGCCTCCAACCACCACCCTTCTCCTGAAAATCGGTCGCCGGATGTCCCCCCTTTGCCGGCGGGCTCGTAACGTCTCCTGTTTGAAAGCGTGGGAAGCGGCCCGGCCCGACGGGTGTAGGGAGTGGGCCAGGCCGCCTCGGACGACCCTGACCGGCGAGGGACGGGATCATCGACGACGAACCGTCGGGGTTCGCGCAATCGAGGGATAGGCGGCTCTGTTTCTCCGGAACAGTTGGTGGAAATACGAGGCCGGCCGGCGACGCGGGCGCAACCGTCGCCTTTGTCCGACGTTCTGGCGCAGAGCAAACTTGACCGGACAAGACCCATGCTGAAACGCGCCGCCGCCCTGCCGATCGTCGCCGCCGTCGCCTTGACCTTGGGCGTCGGCGCCTGCACCCGCAACGAAACCGCCGAGGCCGAACAGAAGGCCGAGGTCGCGGGCGACCACGCCCAGGCCGCCGCGAGCCAGGCGGGCGAAGCGTTGGAATCGGGCGCCAGCCAGGCCGGCGAGGTTCTGGAGGCCGGGGCGATGAAGACCGCTCAGGCGGTCGAAAGCGGCGCGGGTAAGATCGCCGACACGCTGGAGGAAAAGCAGGCCGAGGCCGCGGCCCAGGGCCGCCCCGGCGCCGTCGATCCCGCCACGGACCGGCGCGTTCCCGCGAACTGATCGGTCAGGCGGTCGGCGCGCTCTCGGCCAGAAGGGCGTCGATCAGCGCCCGGGCTTGCGCGCTGTTCCAGTCCGCGTCGCCGGCCAGGCTGGCGCGGATGCGGCCCTGCCGGTCCAGGATGATGGTCTGGGGCATCATCCCCTTGCCCGGAAACTCGAACGGCAGTTGGAACCGAACGTCGTTGTAGAAGGGCAGGGGGGCGTGGGCGTCGATGAAGGTCTTGGCCTGGGTCACGCCGTCCGGCGTCGCATCGACGTTGATCGGCAGGACGATCAGATCGGGATTGGCCTCGTAGGATCGCGCCAGGGCCGCCAGGGTGGGCATCTCGGCACGGCAGGGCGCGCACCACATGGCCCACAGATTCACCACCGTCACCCGACCCTCGAATGCCTGAAACCGCACGGCGGTGCCGGTGCGATCACGGAAGACATAGCCGGGCGCGGGCTTCGGTTCGGCCGGCGTCTGCAGCCTGGCCATCGCGCCGACCGCGAACCGGGTCAGGTCGCTGGGGGCGGCGGCGTCGCCGGCCTTGTCGATTGCGGGCGCCGTGGGGGCTTGCGCCGCCTGCCTATGATTGGCGTATAGCGAAATCGCCATTCCGCCGGCGCCGGCGATGGTGCTGACCAGCACGATCGCGCCGACGACCGCCCAAATCGCCTTTCTAGAGCCGCTCATGACAGATACGCCCTCCATCGACGCCGAACACGGCGGTTCGACTGCGCCGGTCCGTCCTGCGGGTCAAGACATGTGGGGCGGGCGCTTTTCGTCGCGGCCGGCCGACATCATGCAGGCGATCAACGTCTCCATCGGCGTGGACCGGCGTTTGTGGCGTCAGGATCTGGCCGGGTCGCGCGCCCATTGCCGCATGCTGGCCAAACAGGGGGTGATCCAGCAGGCCGACGCCGAGGCGATCCTGAAGGGGCTGGACGCCATCGAGGCCGAGATCGTGGACGGGACCTTCCCGTTCCGGGATCGGGTTCGAGGACATCCACATGAATGTGGAGGCGCGACTGAGCGAACTGATCGGCGAGCCCTCGGGGCGCCTGCATACGGCGCGCAGCCGCAACGATCAGGTGGCGCTGGACTTCCGCCTGTGGGTCCGCGACGCCTGCGACCGCTCGGTCGCCCAGCTCAAGGCCCTGCAGGCGGCGCTGCTGGACCGGGCCGAGCAGCATGCCGGCGATCTGATGCCGGGGTTCACCCACCTGCAGACGGCGCAGCCCGTGACCCTGGGCCACCATCTGATGGCCTATGTGGAGATGTTCGGACGCGACGCGGGCCGCTTCGCCGACGCGCGCGCCCGCATGAACGAAAGCCCCCTGGGCGCCGCCGCCCTGGCGGGTTCGCCCTTTCCCATCGACCGCCACATGACGGCGGCCGAATTGGGTTTCGACCGGCCGATGGCCAACAGCCTGGACGCCGTGTCGGATCGGGACTTCGCCCTGGAGAGCCTGGCCGCCGCCTCGATCACGGCCGGCCATCTGTCGCGCCTGGCCGAGGAGATCGTGGTCTGGATGACGCCGATGTTCGGTTTCGCCAGCTTGCCGGACGATCTGACCACCGGCAGCTCCATCATGCCGCAGAAGCGCAACCCCGACGCCGCCGAACTGGTGCGGGCCAAGACCGGGCGGATTCTGGGGTCTCTGGTCGCCCTGTCCACGGTGATGAAGGGCCTGCCGCTGGCCTATTCCAAGGACATGCAGGAGGACAAGCCGCCGGTGTTCGAGGCGTTCGACGCCCTTGATCTGGCGCTGACGGCCATGACGGCCATGGTCGCCGCCCTGATCCCGAACACCGAACGGATGGCGGCGGCGGCGGGCGCCGGCTTCTCCACCGCCACCGACCTGGCCGACTGGTTGGTGCGCGAACTGAATCTGCCCTTCCGCAAGGCGCACCATGTCACCGGGGCGGCGGTCAAGCGGGCCGAGACGCTGGGCGTGGACCTGGCGCAACTGCCGCTGGATGAACTGCAGAAATTGGAGCCGGGCGTGACCGAAGCGGTTTACAAGGTGCTGACCGCCAGGGCGTCTTGCGAAAGCCGCCAGAGCTATGGTGGGACCGCGCCGGAACAGGTCCGTGCGCGCATCGCGGACTGGAGGCGACGCCTGTGAAGAAGACCCTGATCCTGGCCGGGGCGGCGGCCCTGGCCCTGACCTCGGCCGGATGCGGCCGGATGGCGGACCTGGAATCCCCGGTGCGCGAGACCGAACGCGCGCCGCGCAGCAGCCGGGCGCCCGGCCTGCCCGAGCCCGCCACCCTGAACCGCCCATCCAGCAGCGTGCCGATCGACGGCGGCCCCTCCAACCCGATCGGCGCCGGCGCCGCCCAGAACGAACCGCGCTAGACCTTGCACCATTTCGACCTCAAGGACGGGACGCTGCATGCCGAGGGCGTGCCGCTTGAACTGATCGCCGACGAGGCGGGCACGCCCGTCTATGTCTATTCCACCGCGACGCTGAAGCGGCACTACGGCCTTTTGCGCGCCGCCGCCGACGCCCACCGCGAGGCCCTGGGCGAGGCGCTGATCGCCTTTGCGGTCAAGGCCAACTCCAACCTGTCGGTGCTGGCGACCCTGGCCAGGCTGGGCTGCGGCGCCGACACCGTGTCCGAAGGCGAGATCCGGCGGGCCCTGGCGGCGGGCGTGCCGGCCGACCGGATCATCTTCTCCGGCGTAGGCAAGACGGACATGGAGCTGGCCTTCGCCATCGGCGTGGGCGTGCGCCAGATCAACGTCGAGTCAGGCGCGGAACTGGACCGCCTGATCGCCGTCGCGGCCATGATGGGCGCGTCCCCGGCCATCGCCATCCGCGTCAATCCCAATGTCGGCGCCGGCGGCCACGCCAAGATCACCACGGGCGGCAAGAGCGACAAGTTCGGCGTTCCGGCAGCCGAGGCGATGGACCTCTACCGCCAGGCCTCCCAGTCCACCCACGTCACCCCCGTGGGCCTGGCCTGCCATATCGGCAGCCAGATCACCGACCTGGCGCCGCTGGAAGCCGCCTTCCGCGTCTTGGCCCAGATGACCCGCGACCTGCGCGCCCAGGGCCATGCGGTGACGCGGCTGGATCTCGGCGGAGGGCTGGGCGTGCCCTATTCCGGCGGCAGCGAGCCGCCGTCCCCGGCCGACTATGTCGCCATGGCCGCCCGCGTCCTGGCCGGACTGGAGGTCGAGGCGGCGTTCGAGCCGGGCCGGCTGCTGGCCGCCAACGCCGGGGTGCTGCTCAGCCAGGTGATCCAGATCAACGAGCGTTCGGACGGTCGGCGCTTCCTGGTGCTGGATGCGGCGATGAACGACCTGATGCGGCCGGCGCTCTACGAGGCCTATCACGACGTCCTGCCGGTCACGCCGCGCCCTGGCGCGTCGCAACCCTATGACGTGGTCGGTCCGGTGTGCGAGACGGGCGACACCTTCGCGCGCGACCGCGCCCTGCCGCCGCTGGAGGCCGAGGATCTGGTGGTCTTCACCGGCGCCGGCGCCTATGGGGCGGTGATGGCCAGCGAGTACAACAGCCGACCCCTGGTTCCAGAGGTGTTGGTCGAAGGCGAAAACTGGGCCGTCGTCCGGCCGCGCCCGACCTATGAGGAGATGCTGGACCGGGAGCCCTTCGCCGACTGGCTGTGACGATTTGGGCTCGATTGTTATAAAGTAACACGATATAGGGCGCGGCATGTCTTTCGGTTCCGACCCGTCCATCATGATGTCTCTGCTCGGCGGGGGCTTTGTAGCCGCCTTCCTGCACGCGGCCCTGCCGACCCACTGGCTGCCCTTCACCCTGGTGGGGCGGGCGCAAGGCTGGCGGCCGTCCCGCATCCTCGCGGCGGTGGCGACAGCCGGTCTGGCCCATATCGTTTCGACCGCGGTGGTGGGCGCTCTGATCGTGGCGGCGGGCCTGGCGCTGGATCACTGGATCGATGGGCTTCTGCCGCATCTGGCGGCCGTGTTGCTGTTTCTGTTCGGCGCCTTCTATCTGACGCGGGCCATGTTGCGCCGGGCCGCGCCCGTCGACGCCCCCGCGCCTCCGGCGGCGGTGTCGGACAGGGCCGCCTTTCTGGGTCTGATCGCCATGATGGCCGTATCGCCGGGCGAGGTGCTTTTGCCCATCTATCTGTCCACCGCGCCGCAGGGTCTGGCCGCCCTGGCCCTGCTGACCTTGATGTTCGCCTTGGGCACGGTGGCGGGCATGGCGGTCTTTACGGCCCTGGCCAGCGCGGGCGCCTCCCTGCTGCGGCTGGAGCGATGGGCCCGCTATGAGGGCGCCGTCCTGGGCGCGGCCCTGATCCTTCTGGGTCTGGTGGTCGCCACCCACCAGCACTGAAACCTGGTCGTTTCAGACGGAACCGCATAGCGATTAGTCCTTGGCGGATCAGGCTCTGATGAGAGCATTATATGATAACATTCAATGCGTTATCATATAGCGACTTGGCCTTTTCCCGAAACGGCGTATAGCGTGGCCTTATGAGCGTTCACGGACACAGCCACGCGGATCACGATCACGCCCCGGATCATGACCATGACCATGGGGAGGGCGGTCACGGTCACAGCCATGGCCATGGCCACGGTCATGCTCACGGTCATAGTCCGGTCGATACGGGGGACTGGCGTTACGCCGTCGCCCTGATCGTCAATCTTGTTTTTGTGGCGTGCGAGTTCGCGGCTGGCTTCGCCGTCAACTCCACCGCCCTGCTGGCCGATGCGGGGCACAATCTCACGGACGTCCTGGGTCTGGCCATGGCGGGGGGCGCAGCCGTGCTGGCGCGCATGGGCGGTCACGGCCGGGCAGGCGGGCGTCGCACCTACGGCCTGGGCAAGGCGACGGTGCTGGCGGCCCTGGGCAACGCGCTGCTGCTGATCTTCGCCTGCGGCGCCATCGTGTTCGAGGCGGTCAGCCGCTTCACCGATCCGGCCCCGACCCATTCCCTGACCATCATGGCGGTAGCCGGCGTGGGGTTCATCCTGAATCTGGCGACGGCGCTGCTGTTCATCCGGTCGCAGCACGATCTGAATGCGCGGGGCGCCTATCTGCACATGATGGCCGACGCGGGCGTGTCCCTGGGCGTGGTGGTGGCGGGCGGACTGATGATGATGACCGGCTGGTCGGTGATCGATCCGATCGTCAGCCTGATCATCGTGGCGGTGATCCTGTGGTCGACCTGGGGCCTGTTCAAGGATTCCGTCAACCTGGCCATGGACGGCGCGCCCGCCCACATCGACGTGGCGCGGCTGGAGGCGGCCCTGGCGGCCTTGCCCGGCGTGACGGCTGTGCACGATCTGCACGTCTGGGGCCTGTCGACCAGCGAGGCCGCCCTGACCGCCCATCTGGTGCATGACCGCACCGACGCCCTGGCCCTGCTGCAAGAGGCGCAGAGCCTGGCCAAGGCCCGCTTCGGCGTCAATCACACGACCTTGCAGCTGGAGAGCGAGCCTTTGCCCGACTGTCCCGGCTGCTGAGACCGCCCGGCTTCTAGGCTGGGCCGAACGTCACCGGCGCGCCCCAGAACTGGGACACCAGGTCCGACTGCGGCCCGGCCTGGCCGGTGGTCAGGAAGTCGCGCCGGCCGCTGTCGCCCAGATCGTATTCGGGATGCTGCTGAAAATAGCGATCCAGGGCGTCGGCCACCGCCGTCGGCTGTTCGATCAGGGTCGTGCCGGGCGGCAGGGCCTGGGCGAACAGATCGGCGACGATCTCGTAGTGGGTGCAGCCCAGGATGGCCTTGTCCGGGTGGCGGCCGATGCGGCGGCGCAGGGCGTCGACATGGTCGCCGATCACGACCTTCAGCTCCTCGGGCGGCGCGCCCAGTTCGATCAGACCCGCCAGGCCGGGGCAGGGCTCTGAAAAGACGGCGATGTCCTCGCGTCGTTTGTCGATCTCAATCTCATAGACGCGGCTGATGGCTGTGGCGGCGGTGCAGAAGACGCCGGTGATGGCGATGGATTGGACCTTTTCCCCCTCCAGGGGGCGCTGGGCCTCGAAGCTCCACGGCACGCCGGTCGCCGCCTCTATGGTCGGCACGATGATGCCCAGGATGTTGACCGGGCGGCCCAGCCGTTCGCGCAAGGCGGGCAGCCAGGTCTGCTGCAGGCGACGCAGGGCGATGGCCGAGGCGGTGTTGCAGGCCAGGACGACGACCGAGGCGCCGGCCTCGAACAGGCGTTCGCAGCCCGCCTGGGTCAACTGGACGATGTCCTCGCCGCCGCGCCCGCCATAGGGGGCGTGGGCCTGGTCGGCCAGATAGACGAAATCCCGCGTCGGGAACCGCCGGGTCAGTGCGCGGTGAACGGTCAGGCCGCCCACGCCGGAGTCGAAAACGCCAATAGCCATAGGCGCGCTTTAGAACAGTGCGACGCCGTATCCAACCGCCGCCCACGAAGATTACGGCCCTGTCAGTCGACGCGGCCGCCGCCTGCGCCTAAGTGTGATCCAGACATGATCTTCTATCGGAGCATTCCATGCATAGACGCCAGCTTCTCATCGCGGGCGGAAGCCTGATGGCCCTGTCGGCCTGCGCCACGACCACGACTGGCGCGCCGGGCGCGCCGGGCGCTGTGGGAACGAGCGGCGTCAGCCTGGCCGAGGAAGCGCGGATCGCGCGCGCCGTCCTGCCGGCCCAGACGCCCCGCGCGGAACTGCTTCAGCCCTGGACCGGGCCCTATGACGGCGTTCCGCCGTTCGACAAGGTGACGCCGGCCAAGCTGCGCGAAGCCATGCTGGAAGCCATGGAACTGGCCCGCGCCGACGTCGCCGCCGTGGCGAACAATCCCGAGCCCCCGACCTTCGCCAACACTCTGGCGGCGATGGAGCTGTGGGGCCAGCCGTTGGATCGCGCCTACAACATCTACAGCGTCATGACGTCGAACATCGGGGGTGACGAATACGACGCCCTGGATACCGAGATGTCGCCGATGACCTCGGCCTTCTTCGACGAGATCAACTTCAACGACGCCCTGTTCCAGCGGGTCAAGAGCGTCGCCGACAACGCCGACGCCCTGGGTCTGACGGCTCAGCAGAAGCGCCTGGCCGAACGCCGTCGAGACGCCTTCATCCGTTCGGGCGCCAATCTGGATGCGGCCGGCAAGGCCGAGCTGGGCCGGATCAACACCGCCCTGTCCAACGCCTTCACCCGCTTCGGCCAGAAGGTGGTGGCCGACGAGAACGCCTGGACCGTGATCCCGAACGAGGCGGGTCTGCGCGGCCTGCCCGAGTCGAACAAGGCCGCCGCCGCGGCGGCCGCCCGCAGCCGCAACCTGCAGGGCTGGGCCATTCTGAACACCCGTTCGGCGGTCGATCCCTTCCTGACCTTCGCCGATGACCGGGCCCTGCGTGAGCAGGTGTGGAGGAAGTTCGTCAACCGGGGCGACAACGGCGACGCCAACGACACCAACGCCACCATCGCCGAGATCGTCAAGCTGCGCGATCAGCGCGCCAAGCTGCTGGGCTACAAGAACCACGCCGAACTGCGCATGCAGGACACCATGGCCAAGACCCCGGCCAACGCCCAGCGCCTGATGGACCGCGTCTGGGCCCCGGCCAAGGCCCGCGTCGCCGAGGAGGTCGCCGATATGAAGGCGATCGCCGGCTTCGACATTGAGCCGTGGGACTACCTCTACTTCGCCGAGAAGGTCAGGAAGGCGAAGTACGACCTCGATCAGAACGAGTTGAAACCCTATTTCGAGCTGAGCGCCGTGCGCGAGGGCTCCTTCGCCATGGCCGAGCGTCTGTACGGCTTCCAGTTCAAGAAGCTGCCCAAGGGGACGGCGCCGGTGTTCGAGCCGGACGTGGAAGCCTACGAAGTCTATGACAAGACGCGCGGCGGCCGCCTGATCGGCCTCTATTACGCCGACGACTACGCCCGTCCGGGCAAGCGTTCGGGCGCCTGGATGACCACCTATCGGTCGTTCTCGCAGTTGGACGGTTCCAAGGTCATCCTGGCCTCGAACAACAACAACTTCACCAAGCCCGAGCCGGGTCAGCCGGTGCTGATCTCGCTGGACGACGCCGAGACCCTGTTCCACGAGTTCGGCCACGCCCTGCACTATCTGTCGTCGGTCGTCACCTATCCGTCCTATGGCGAGACGCCGCGCGACTTCGTCGAATATCCGTCGCAGGTGCACGAGCACTGGGTGCTGAGCCGCCCGATCCTGGACGGCTATCTGAAACACTATCAGACCGGCGCGCCCATGCCCCAGGCGCTGGTGGACAAGATCGAGGCGTCCAAGACCTTCAACCAGGGTTATGCGACGGTCAGCTATCTGTCCTCGGCCATCGTGGACATGGACCTGCACACCCAGGCCGCGCCCCCGACCGACATCGACGCCTTCGAAAAGCAGAGCCTGGCGCGCATCGGCATGCCCAAGGAGATCGTGATGCGGCACCGCCTGCCGCAGTTCAATCACCTGTTCACCTCGGACGGCTATTCGGCGGGCTATTACAGCTATCTGTGGTCCGAGACGATGGACGCCGACACCTGGTCCTATTTCGAGGAGTCGGGCGACGTGTTCAATCCGGACATCGCCGGCCGTTTCCGCTCCATCATGCTGGCGCCCGGCAACACCACCGACCGGGCCGAAGCCTATCGCGCCTTCCGCGGCCGCGATCCGGACGTGGCGGCCCTGCTGAAGGTCCGGGGCTTCCCGGTCAACTGATCGCCTTCTGATGAGCGACGGATCGCCGCCGGGGTCCCCTTCGGCGGCGATCTGCGTTTCGGGGGCGTGACGTCACCGGGCTTTCGGGCTCTAACCCATCGGGAAATCGGTTCGGAGGACGCCATGCCGGTCGTCGCATCCTATGTCTATCAGAACGGGCGTCGGGTCCGCGCGGCGCCCCTCAGCGACGAGGGGCTGACGCTGGCGGCGGGTCAGTTCGTCTGGATCGGCCTGGTCGATCCGACGGATGCGGAGTTCGACATTCTGGTCCGCCGCTTTCGCCTGCACCCGCTGGCGGTCGAGGACGCCCTGGCCGCCCACCAGATGCCCAAGGTCGAGGTCTATGGCCACGAACTGTTCGTCGTCGCCCGCACGGCGACCCGGATCGACGAGCGGATCGCCTATGGCGAGACCCACGTCTTCGTCGGCGACGACCATGTCATCAGCATCCGCCACGGCTCGGCGCGCGCCCACAACGCCCTTAGGGCCCAGCTGGAGGCGTCGCCGGAGCAGTTGAAAAAAGGCCCGGACTTCGTCCTGCACGGCATCCTGGACTATATCGTCGACGCCTACGCCCCCATCGTCGACGCGGCCGAGGACAGCGTGCTGGAGATGGAGCAGCGGACGCTGGACGCCTTCCTGTCGCGGGTGGAGATCAGGCGTCTGTTCACGCTGCGCCGCGAACTGCTGAAGTTCCGGCGCATCCTGGGTCCGATGGAGGAGGCGGCGCGACGCCTTCAGTCGCTGGACCTGCCCTGTATCGACCCCGACGTCCGCCCCTATTTCCGCGATGTCAGCGACCATGTGCAGCGCGTCAGCGCCCGCCTGGGCGGACTGAACGACATCCTGTCCTCGGTGTTCGAGGTCGCCAACCTCCTGGAACAGCAGCGCCAGGGCGTCATCACCCGCAAGCTGGCGTCCTGGGCCGCGCTGCTGGCCGTGCCGACCGCCATCGCCGGCGTGTACGGCATGAATTTCGAGTTCATGCCCGAGTTGCACTGGCGTTACGGCTATTTCGCCGTGATGGCGCTGATGGCGGCGATCTGTACGGGTCTGTTCGTCACCTTCAAGAAGACGAAGTGGCTGTAAACATAATCGGCAGCCAGAGGCCGATCAGCCGCTGTTCCTCAACCCCGCCGCCACGCCGTTGATGGCCAGAAGAATGCCTTCGCGGACGCGCGGGTCCTCGTCGCCGGCGCGGCGACGGCGGATCAGCTCGATCTGCACATGGTTCAGCGGCTCGACATAGGGCATTCGCAGGCGGATCAGCCGGTCCAGTTCGGGCTGGCCGCCCAGCAGCCGGTCATGGCCCGTGACGGCCAGGACGGCGGCGAGGGTGCGGTCCCATTCGGCCTTGATTTCTCCATAGATGTGCGAGGCCAGCGAGGCGTCGGGAACCAGGGTCGCATAGCGTCGGGCGATAGTCATGTCGGCCTTGGCCATGACCATCTCCATGTTCTGAACCAGGGTCTTGAAGAAGGGCCAGGTCTCGGCCATCGCCTTCAGCTCCTCCATGTCGCAGCCCTGGACCGCCGAGCCGAAGCCGAACCAGCCGGGCAGCATCACCCGGCTCTGCGACCAGCTGAACACCCAGGGAATGGCGCGCAGGTCCTCGATGCGGGGCGAGGCGGTGCGCGACGACGGACGAGAACCGATCTTCAGATCGGCGATCTCGGCGATCGGGGTGGCGGCGCGGTAATAGTCGACGAAGCCGTCGGTCTCATAGACCAACTTGCGATAGGCGGCCATCGACCGGGCCGACAGGGTCGACAGGGTCGCGCCATGTTCGGCGGCGAAGGCATGGTCGGTCCCCTGGCCCAGCGAGGCCAGAACTGCGCCGCAGGTCAGGGCGTCCAGGTTCCGCAGCGCGATCTCGGGCTCGCCGTACTTGTTGGCGATGACCTCGCCCTGTTCGGTGGTGCGGATGCGGCCCTGGACCGTGCCTTCGGGCTGGGCCAGGACGCCGGCGAAGGCCGAGCCGCCGCCGCGCCCGACCGTGCCGCCGCGTCCGTGGAACAGCTGCAGCTTCAAACCATGCGTCTGCGTCACCTCGACCAGGGCGCGCGACGCCTCGTGCAGCTCCCAGCCCGAGGTCAGATAGGAGCCGTCCTTGTTGGAGTCCGAATAGCCGATCATCACCTCCTGCACGCCGCGCGCCTTGGCGACGGCGAGGGCCGACGGTTCCTGCAGAAGCCGCTCCAGCGTCGGGCGGGCGGCGCGCAGGTCCTCGATGGTCTCGAACAGGGGGGCGGCCTGGATCGGGCAGGCGGCGGGGTCTTCGGGCCGGTAGAGGCCGACTTCCTTCAGCAGCAGATAGACCTCAAGCAGGTCGGAGGCCGCGTCGGTCTTGGACACGATATGGGTGCGGACGGCCTGGGGGCCGAAGGCGGCCAGGGCCAGGGCCGCCGCCTGCAGAATGGCGCGCTCCTTCAGCGTCTCGGGCGCATAGTCGGCATAGGCGCTGAACAGCAGACGGGGAGAGGCCAGTTCGGCCGCCAGCAGCGCCAGCCGTCCCTCCTCGCCCAGGGCGGCGTAGTCGGGGCAGACGCCGGCGACCTTCAGCAGGTCGGCGACGACCCGTTCGTGGACGTCGGAGTTCTGGCGCAGGTCCAGCGTGGCCATGTGGAAGCCGAACACCTCGACCGCCGTGATCAGGTCGTTCAGCCGGTCGTCGGCGAAGACGGCGCCGTTGTGGGCCACCAGACTGTCGTGCAGCACCCGAAGATCGGTCTCGAAGGCGTCGGGGCCCGGATAGGGCTGGGCCTGAACGGCCGCGCGACGCGGGGGCGGCGCCCTGCCCAGGGTTTCGTGGGTCGCGGCCAGGCGGGCGTAGATGCCGGTCAGCGCCCGACGATAGGGCTCGTCCGCCCGGTGCGGCGACGGATCGTGGGCCGCGTCGGCCAGGGCGGTCAGTTCGGGCGAGACCTGGGCCAGATCGGCGGCCAGACTGAGCTCGGCGCCCAGGGCGTGGGTCTCGTCCAGATAGAAGCTCAGCACGGCGCGCGCCTGGGTGCGGAAGGCGGCGGCCAGGACGCCGGCGTCGACATTGGGATTGCCGTCGCGGTCGCCCCCGACCCAGGTGCCGACCCGCATGAAGGGCTGCAGGTCGGGCGCTTCCAGCAGACGCCGCCAGGCCGCCAGCTGGCGCGGCGCCACATGCAGGAAGATGCGGTCCAGGAAGGAGACGACGGTGTCGATTTCGTCCTGCACCACCAAGCCCTGGCTGCGCACCAGACGGGTCGCCCACAGGATGACGATCTGGCGGCGCAGCGGTTCGTTCGACGTCGCCGGGTCGCCGGCGTCGCCCGCCCGGTCACGGGCGTCCAGCAGGTCGGAGATGGCGGCGATCCGGTCGATCACGCTCTTGCGCCGCACTTCGGAGGGGTGTGCGGTCAGGACCGGAGAAATCAGGGCCTCCTCCAGCAGGGCGCGCACCGCCGCGCGGTCGACGCCCTGATCGGCCAGCCGCTTCAGCGCGCCCTCGGGCGTGTCGGGCCGGGCGCCCGCCTCGGCCTGATCGCGGGCGCGGCGGCGACTGGCCCGGTCCTCGGCGATATTGGCCAGAAGCGAGAACAGGGCGAAGCCGTGCGCCAGGCCGGCCGCCTGATCGACGGGCAGGGCGGTCAGCAGCTTTTCCAGCCGCTTGGCCGGATGGGAGGCGGGATCGCGGTGATAGGCGACGGAGGCCTGACGCACCGCCTCCACCTGGTCGAACAGGGCCTGGCCGCCTTCGGCGCGAATGACCTCGCCCAGCAGCCCGCCCAGCAGGCGGACTTCGTCGCGCAAGGCGTCGTCGGCGGCGGGGTTGTTCATTGTGGCGTCCTGGCGTTTGTCGGCGAGGGGCGCATGTGAGGGCGCGAAAACCGCCACGTCAACGCACGAAACGTGTCCAAACGCGCGGCCTCGTCCTGTCGCCGAAATCATGGTGAACCGGGCGTTAGGGTTTATTAACCGCAGCGGGGCCAAGATCGGCTGGAAGGATTCCGCTTCGGTCCCGGCTCTCAACCATGTTCGCCAAACGCCAATCCGCCCTCGCCGCCACCGCCGGCCTCGCACCCCGCCCACGCAGTCGGATGGGGATGAAGCCTGTCGTCGCCGCGCTGAAGAAGCCGCCGGTGGTCGCTGGTCTGGCCGGCGTGTTCCTCTTGACCACCAGCGCCCTGTTCCTGACGGTGCTGGGCGATCCGCGCGCCGGTTCGCCCTCGGCCCGCGTCGCCCTGGAGCGGGAGCAGGCCGCGCCGGCCCCCGCGCCCTCGGGCTTCGACGCCTTCTCCAGCGGCGCCATGGGCCTGTATCAGAACCTGACGGGCTCCGGCGCCGATCCGGCCGCCATGGGCGGCGAGGCGGTGATCACCCTGCCGGACGGCGCCAGCGTGGCCGGCGGCGGGGCCTCCTATTCCGCGCCCGTCCATGTGGCCTCGCCCCTGAGCCGGGCGCCGATCGCCGGCCTGTCGCAGCCCGGCCCCAACGGTCCGCTGCCGATGATCGCGCCCGACGGCCGGGTCCCGGCCCAGGCCTACGCCCGCCCGTTCCGTCCCAACGGCAAGCCGCGCGTGGCCCTGATCGTGGGCGGCCTGGGTCTGAACGCGGTGACGACCCGCGCGGCCATCGAACGCCTGCCGCCGGAAGTGACGCTCAGCTTCGTGCCCTATGCCGAGAATCTTCAGTCGTGGATCGACCAGGCGCGGGCGCAAGGCCATGAGGTCATGCTGGAAATGCCGATGGAGCCCACCGGCTATCCCAACAACGATCCCGGCCCCTACACCCTTCTGGCCGACGGCGGTTCCGATGACGTTCAGGCCAAGATGGAATGGCTGCTGGGTCGCGCCACCGGCTATTTCGGCGTGACCAACTATCTGGGCGACCGTTTCGCCGCCTCGGACGCCGGCATGGGGGCCTTCCTGACGATCCTGCGTCAGCGGGGGATCGCCTTCCTGGACGACGGCTCGTTCCAGCGTCGCCCCGGCGCCTGGGCGCGCGCCAGCGCCGACCGGATCATCGACCAGACCCAGTCTCCGGCCGCCATCGTCTCCGCCCTCAACAGCCTGGAGGCCCAGGCCAAGCTGCGGGGTTCGGCTCTGGGAACCGGCTTCTCCTATCCGGTGACGGTGGAGGCCGCCGCGCGCTGGACCGCCGGTCTGGAGCAGCGCGGCCTGCAACTGGCGCCCGCCTCGGCCATGACGCTGCGGCCCGGACGTTAAGGCGTGGCGAGTAGCGAGTGGCGAGTGGCGAGAGATGACCTCGTCACTCCGAAACAGGCGTTTCCTGACCCTTCGGAGGCGATCGCCCGCTGTTGGCGGGCTAGGCTCGCCACTCGCCACTCGCCATTCGTCACTCGATGACCGACCTCACCCTCTACCGCCCGAATGTCGGGGTCGTGCTGTTCAACGCCGACGGCCAAGTCTGGTATGGCCGACGTCACGCCACGCCCGGACCCTATAACTGGCAGTTCCCCCAAGGCGGGGTGGACGAAGGCGAGGACCTGATGGACGCCGCCCGGCGCGAACTGCGCGAAGAGACGGGCGTTGGGTCGGTGGAACTGCTGGGCCGGACCGACGACTGGATCCTTTACGACTTCCCGCCCGAGGCGATGAACAACCCGAAGGCCTGGCGTGGATTCAAGGGGCAGAAGCAGATGTGGTTCGCCTTCCGCTTCATCGGTCAGGACGGCGAGATCGACCTGGACGCCCAGGACGAGGTGGAGTTCGACGCCTGGCGCTGGGGCGATCTGTCGGAAGCCTGCGACCTGATCGTGCCGTTCAAGCGCGACGCCTACGCCCAGGTGGTCAAGGCCTTCGCCCGCTTCGCCGCATAGAAAAAAGGGCGGCGCGAACGCCGCCCTTCCCTGGCTCTCGACGTGGGGCGGATCAGGCCGCCTTGGACGTCTTTTCGACCTTGCCCTCGATCAGGGGCTGGCCGACGCCGATCTCGATCCGGCGGGGCTTCAGCGCCTCGGGCAGTTCGCGCTTCAGCGCGATGGTCAAGAGGCCGTTGACCAGGCTGGCGTCGGTCACGACGACATAGTCGGCCAGCTGGAAGCGACGCTCGAAATCGCGCTCGGCCAGGCCGCGGTGCAGATAGGTCTTCTGCGCCCCGTCGTCGTTGGCCGTCTTGCGGCCGGTCACGGTCAGCAGGTTTTCCTTCACCTCGATGTTCAGCTCGTCCGGGGTGAAGCCCGCGACGGCGATCTCGATGCGATAGGCGTTCTCGCCCGTGGTTTCGATATTGTAGGGCGGATAGCCGCTGTCCGAGCTGGTCCGCGCGGCGGTTTCCAGCAGATTGGCCAGACGGTCGAAACCGACGGCCGAACGGTACAGCGGGGTGAAGTCATAGGTACGCATCAGCATCCTCCTGAGGATCAGCAAGGTTGAGCCGCCCGGCGGTTTGGCCCGGACGGTTGGGGTTCAGACAGGCGGCCCGATAGCGGCGCCGCCAGCCCGGAGAGCCCGTGACCGGCGCTCTCGGAAAATCAGATGGGATGGGCGAAACCGGCGTCAAGGGGTCGGCGCGGGGGCGTGCGACGAAATCGCCGTGAGGCTGGGGGCGGGCTTTGCGCGGCCTCGACCGGGTCGTAAGACGGGCGGATCGCCCTTTCAGGAACGCCGACCCATGCGCCCCATGACCTACGGCCTCTTCGCCCTTTCCGTCGCCGCCCTTTCCGTCGCCGTGGCCGGCCCCGTGCTGGCCCAATCCGCCCCGCCGGCGGGCCAGACCGAAGGGGCGTGGAAGCCGCCGCGTTCGGCCCTGTCCAGCGCCATCCCGACGCTGGCCGAGGATACGGCGCTGCAGGCGGCCGTCGCGTCGGAGGCCCGACCGGTCGCCGACCGCGCCCGCGACGCCGCGCGTCACCCCTACGAATCGCTGACCTTCTGGGGCCTGACGCCCGGTATGACGGTGGTGGAGATCGAGCCGGGCGGCGCCAGCTGGTGGCGTCACATCCTGGAGCCCTACGCCGCCGGGACCGGCGGGCGCTATGTGCCGGTCAACAGGCCCCTGGAGTCCATGGGCGTGGCCGAGGGTTCGGCGGACCTGATCCTGGTGGCGCGGGCCTTTCACAATTGGGCGCGCGACGGCCGGACCCAGCCCTACCTCCAGGCTTTCTACAAGGCGTTGAAGCCCGGCGGGGTCCTGGCCGTGGAGCAGCACCGCAGCGCCGAGGGCCTGAACGTCGCCGACGTGGCCTCCACCGGCTATGTCCCCGAAAGCTATGTGATCCGAGAGGCCCGGAACGCCGGCTTCGTCCTGGAGGCGCGCAGCGAGCTGAACGCCAATCCCAGGGACGATCACGACCATCCCTTCGGCGTCTGGACCCTGCCGCCGGTGCGCCGTTCGGCGGCGTCCGACGACCCGGCCGCCCCACGTCTGTCGGCCGAAGAGCGCGCCGCCTTCGACGCCATCGGCGAAAGCGACCGGATGACGCTGCGGTTTCGCAAGCCGGAATAGCGATCGCGTTTTGACCGGGACGGCGAACCTGACTAATCCCGTCTGACCAAGGCTGTCGGCGCGGGGGTCGGCGTCCTGCGGGAGTATTCGATGACTGACCATACTGCCGCCCCGAACGGCCTGTCGCGCCGCCTGCTCATGGCCGGCGCAACCGGCCTGGCGCTGGGCGGCCTGGCCGCCTGCGGCCGAAAGGAAGACAAGACGCCGACCCCGGCGCCGGCGCCCGCCGCTGCGAACGGCCCGCCCGAGGGGTCGCTGGAATGGGCTGTCGCCGGTCCCTGGCGCAGCGCCCAGGACCGGGCGCGCGATGCGGCGCGCCACCCGATGGAGACCTTGCGCTTCTTCGGTCTTCAGCCGCGCATGACGGTGGTGGAATTCTGGCCCGGCGGCGGCTGGTACACCGAGATTCTGGCCCCCTATCTGGCGCGGGGCGGCGGGACCTATGTGGCGGCCCTGTTCCCCGAGGGGCCGACGGCGGACCCGGTCCAGGTGACGCTGAACACCGCCTTCAAGACGCGGTTCAGCAGCGACAAGAAACTATACGGCGAGCCGCGATTCGCCAGTTTCGGCGCAGCGTCGGGGCCGGTCGCGCCGCTGGGCGCGGCGGAACTGTGTCTGTTCATGCGCACCCTGCACGGCTGGATGGCGGCGGGCATCGCGGAAAAAGCCTTCGCCGACGCCTTCGCCGCCCTGCGTCCCGGAGGCATACTGGGCGTCGAGCAGCACCGGCTGGCGCCCGAGCAGGACCAGGACCCGGTCGCCGCCAACGGCTATGTGCAGGAGGCGTTCGTGCGCCAACTGGCGGCCGAGGCCGGGTTCGTCTTCGTCGCGGCGTCCGAGATCAACGCGAACCCCGCGGACACCAAGGACCATCCCTTCGGGGTCGACACCCTGCCGCCCACGCGCCTGACGGCCCCCAAGGGCCAGCCCGCCGATCCGGCCTTCGACCGCGCGAAGTACGAGGCGATCGGCGAAAGCGACCGCATGACCTTGAAGTTCAGGAAACCCGAGTGAACCGCGCCCAAGCCTTCGCCGCCCAGGCTCCCCTGATGGGGGTTCCGGGCGCCGCGTCCCCGCCCGGCGGCCGGGGCGAATGGTTCCGGGGCGCCGGCGGCATGCGCCTGCGCGCGGCCCTGTGGCGTCCGACGCATCTGGCGGAGGGCCAGGCGCGCGGGACGGTGGTGCTGAGCCCCGGCCGCACCGAGCCGATCGAGAAATATTTCGAGATCATCGGCAACTTCCTGGCGCGCGGCTGGTGCGTCCTGGCCCACGACTGGCGCGGCCAGGGGCTGTCGGCGCGGCTGCTGCCCGACCGGTTGAAGGGTCACGCCCGCGCGGTGGAGGAGTTTCTGGACGACTATGGGCGGCTGCTGGGCGCCTTCGAGAGTCAGTGTCCGAAGCCGTGGATCATGGTCGGCCATTCCATGGGCGCCTGCCTGAACCTGCTCAGCCTGGAGGCGGGCGAGGATCGGTTCGTCGGCGCCGTCCTGTGCAGCCCGATGTTGCGCATCAAGACCGGCAAGCGGTCGATGTGGTCGGTCAAGCTGGCGGTGCGCTGGAACATCCGTCACGGCCTGGCGGGCGACTATGTGCTGGGCGATCCCGACGATCCGTTCGACCACAATTTCGAAGAGGACGCCCTGACCTCGGACCGGGAACGGTACGAGGCGTGGCGCCAGCAGCTGTTCGCCTGTCCGCACCTGGGCATCGGCGGTCCGACCTATGGCTGGCTGGCCTTCGCCCTGGACGCCGGGGAGCGCGCCCTGAAGCCCAAGGCGCTGAAACAGGTGCGTATTCCCGTCACCATCGTCCAGGCCGGCGCCGACGACGTGGTCTGGAAACAGACCACGCGCTGGGCCGCCAGCCGTCTGCCGCGCGGCCGCTATGTGGAGGTGGTCGGCGCCAGGCACGAGGTCATCATGGAGGCCGATCCCATGCGCGGCGAGTTCCTGGAGGCGTTCGACGCCCTGGCCGACGACGTGTCCCCGACGCCGGACGCCGCGCGCGACCCCTCCGCCCGCACCGAGGACGCGACGGCGGGGTCCGCCTCGGTGGCCTGACGCGCCCTTAGAGGGCCGCCGGCCTCAGCAAGGGCAGGGCCTGGTCGATCAGGCCGGCGTCGCCCACGGCCAGAATCTGGCCCCGGTCGTCCGGCGCCCCGCCGCCCCAGTTGACGACCTGGCCGCCGGCGGCGGCGATCACGGGCGCCAGGGCGGACCAGTCCCAGGGCTTCAGGCTGGTTTCCGCGACCATGTCCATGCGTCCGGCCGCCACCATCGCATAGGCGTAGGCGTCGCAGCCCAGGCGGGCCAGCCGAGCGGCGGCGCGCAGCTTCGTCCAGGCGGCGCGTTCGGCGACGTCGAAAATGTCGGGATCGGTAGTGGAGATGACGGCCTGGTTCAGCCGCGGGCAGGCCCGGACGGCCAGCGGCGTCTCGGTGTCTCCCCGAATGAGGCGCGCGCCGGTCGGGCCGCCCAGGAAGATTTCGTCCAGATAGGGCTGGGCGATCACCCCGACCGTCGGCTGACCGGCCTGGCGCAGGGCGATCAGGGTGGTCCACAGCGGCAGGCCGGAAATGAAGGCGCGGGTGCCGTCGATGGGGTCCAGCACCCAGACCTGTTCGGCCTCGGGCCGGTCTTCGCCATACTCCTCGCCGATGACGCCGTGGTCGGGATAGCGTTCGGCGATCAGGCGGCGGATGGCCGCTTCGGCCTGTTTGTCGGCTTCTGTCACGGGGTCGAAGCCCGCCGCGCCGCCCTTGTCCTCGTATCCGAGGTCCGAGCGGAAGAAGGGCAGGGTCACGCGCGCGGCGGCTCGCGCCAGTTCGATGGCGAAGGCTTCATATTCGGTCATGGCCGCCTCTTAGCGCGCTTCGACCGTCTTGGGCGCCCTCTGTCGCGGAGTCAGGCCGGCCTCTCGTCCGAATGCAGCGACTTGGCCAGGTCCAGAAGCCGCCTGCGCGGCCGTTCGCCCAGTTGGTAATAGGCATGGATCAGATCCAGCGTCTCCTTGCGGGAGAAGACTTCGCCGCCCGCGCCTTCGTTTCGTTCCAGCGCCTCGGTCACGCCTTCGTAGAAATAGGAGACGGGGATTTCCAGCGCCTCGGCCAGCTCCCAAAGCCGGGCGGCCGACAGGCGGTTGGCGCCGCATTCGTATTTCTGAATCTGCTGGAAGCGCACGCCGATCCGCACGGCCACCTGTTGCTGCGTCAGGCCCAGCAGGCGACGGCGGCGGCGCAGTCTCTTGCCCAGATGAAGATCGATGTCGGCGGCCATGGCGCGGGCTCCTGGATCACGACCTGTCCCGGCGCGGGACGGTTCGCCTGTCAGGACGCAACCCCCGTGCCGGATCGCCTGGCGCGAGAATGGGACACGAGAATGGGGCGCGCGACGCAACCCCACGGTCGGACGCGCATTAAGCAGGCAGCTTGGCTTTTGAATGGAGGATACGAGCATGGGTTTGGGTCTTATCGGATGGCTGGTCATCGGCATCGTGGCGGGCTGGCTGGCTGAGAAGGTCATGGGTCGCAATCACGGCCTGCTGACCAATCTGATCGTCGGCGTCGTCGGCGCTCTGCTGGGCGGTTTCATCGCCAACAATCTTCTGGGCACGCCGGTCGGCGGGTTCAACTTCGTCACCCTGATCGTGGCGTTCCTGGGGTCGTGCCTGCTGCTGTTCCTGCTGGGCCTGATCAAGCGCCGCGCCTAAGGCCGACGCTGCAACTACGGAAAGGGCGGTGCTTAGGCGTCGCCCTTTTTGCTGTTCGGTCGATCAAAGGATTCTGGAAGACCATCGCGCATGACAAAGGCGGCCGGGATGTCCTGGCCGCCCTTTTCATTTCAACCCTGGCTCGGAGCCTGATCGTTTTAGCCGGAACCGCGCTGCGGTTCCGGCTGAAGCGTCGTGAGTCAGGCTCTAGTTGGGCTGGGTCGGAGGCGTCGCCGGCTCGGTGGGCTCGGTCGTCGGCTCCGTAACAGGGTCCGTCGGCAGCGGCGGGGGCGGAGCGCCGGTCGGCGGGGTGGTCGTGGCCGGATCAGAGGCGGGCGGCGTCGCCGTGTCGTCGGACGTCGGCGCGGCGGCCGGATCGGTGGGTTCGGCCGCAGCCGGGGCGGCGGTCGTGTCCGCGATCGGAGCGGCGGCGTCGAACTCGGCCTTGGTGTAGGCCACGGCGACAGCCTGGCCGTCCTGACGGATGCCGGCCAGCGGCACGCCCCGCAGCTGGCCGTCGCCGCCGCGAACGGTCAACTCCTGGCGGCCTTCGGCGTTGGTGCGCACGCCTTCCAGCGTGCCCAGATCGCCGTCAGGGCCACGCACCGTGGCGCCCGGCGTCAGCGACAGGCTGGGCTGGGCGGCCGAAGCAGAGGCAGGGTCGGCGGCCGGTTGTTGAGCCTCTTGGGCCAGGGCCGGCGCGGCGGTCAGAACGGTGGCGGCGGCGCTGGCCAGGAAGAAGGTTTTGATGGTCATGGGAACATATCCCCGGTTACGCGGGCCCGACGCCCGCAATCTACCAACTCGCCGTGTTACGGATTGTTTCAGCGGCCCTGAAATGACCCCGGCCTCGCCCCAGTTCGACAATTCTTGGTCTATGATGCGGCGTTCCGCCGAATCAGCAGGTCCCGCTTGTCCCGACGCGCCGCGCAAATGCCTGGTCTGGTCCGCCGTCTGGGTGGACTGGCCTTTGAACTGACGCCGCAGGTCTTCGCCATTCTGGCCTTCCTGGCCGGCGGCCTGATGCTGATTTCGGCCGTGACGCCCGAGTTCGACGACCGCCTGCGTCGCCTGACCGGCGTGGTCTCGCCGGTGTTGATCGACCTATCGCACTTCGTGGCCAGCATCGCGGCCTTTCTGCTGATCCTGTTGTCGGCGGGCCTGTGGCGTCGGCGGCGCGGGGGCCTATTGGGCCGCCCTGGGAGTGCTGGCCCTGGGCGCGGTCTTTTCGGTCCTCAAGGGCCTGGACTGGGAGGAGGCGCGGGACCTGATGGTCGTCGCCGCCCTGCTGGCGCCCTGCCGCACGGCCTTCAATCGTCGATCGCGTCTCAGCGAGCCGCTGCGGCCCAGCTGGCTGTTGCTGCTGATCGCCGTGGTGGGCGCCATGCTGTGGCTGGGCTTCTTCGCCTATCGCGACGTGACCTATACCGACGAATTGTGGTGGCGCTTCCTGACCGACCGCCAAGCCTCGGGCTTCCTGCGGGCCGGCCTGGTGCTGGCCATACTGACGGTGGTGGTGGCCGGGCGGTCGCTGCTGGGATCGCCCGGCGCGCACAGTCACGGCCCCGCCAGCGCCGAGGAGATCGCGCGCGCCCAGGCCGCCCTGGCCCAGGCCGACCGCGCCACGCCCGAGGCCTGGCTGGCCATGCTGGGGGACAAGGCCCTGTTGTTCAGTCCTTCGGGACGCAGTTTCCTGGCCTATCGGGTGCGCGGGCGACGCTGGATCGCCATGGGCGAACCGGCGGGCCTGAGAAGCGAGCGTCTGCCGCTGCTGTGGGCCTTCGCCGAAATGGCCGACAGCTACGGCGGGGCGGCCGTCTTCTATTCGGTCGGCGAGGACATACTGGGCGACCTGGCGACCATGGGTCTGGCTGTCCGCAAGGTGGGCGAGACCGCGGTCATCGACGCCCACCGTTTCTCGACCGAAGGCAAGGGCAAGCAGAACCTGCGCACCGCTCTGAACCGGGCCGAGCGCGAAGGCGCGGTCTTCGAGGTGCTGCCGCCTGGATCGGTCGGACCCATCGCGGACGAGCTGCGAGCCGTGTCCGACGCTTGGCTGGCCATGCACGAGGGATCTGAAAAGTCCTTTTCCATGGGACGGTTCGACCCCGACTATCTGGACCTGACGCCGCTGGCGCTGGTGCGCGAAGGCGGGCGGATCGTGGCCTTCGCCAATCTGTTGATCGCGCCTGAGGAGGCGGCGGTGGACCTGATGCGCCATCGACCGGACGCGCCCCACGGGGTGATGGACTATCTGTTCATCCGCTGCGCCCAATGGGCCAAGTCCGAGGGACTGGCGCGCTTCGATCTGGGCATGGCGCCCCTGGCCGGGCTGGAGGATCGGCGTCTGGCCCCCGTGTTCGCCCGCGTGGGCGCCCTGGTGTTCGAGGAGGGCGGGGCGCTTTACGGTTTCCAGGGCCTGCGCAGCTACAAGGGCAAGTTCGGCCCCGTGTGGCGGTCCCGCTTCATCGCCGCCCCCGTGTCGACTCCCCTGCCGCTGGCCCTGCTGGATGTGGCCCTGCTGACCAGCGGCGGCTGGCTGGGCTTGCTGGGTCTGCGCAAGGGCTGATCGGTCAGGTCAGCAGGGCCTTCAGAACCCCGTCCAGCACCGGCCGTCCCTTGGCGGTGGCGATCAGGCGACCCGCCGTGAGGTGTAGAAACCCGTCCGCGATCAAATCGGTCGCCGGCCCGGTCTCGATCGACAGGCCCAGGTCGGACAGCAGGGACGCAGGCGCGCCCTCGACGGTGCGCAGACCCAGCAACAGACGCTCTTCCGCCGCGTCGGCCGTCGACAGGCGGTCCCGCTCGACCCAGGGCGTTCCGGCCGAGACGCCCTGCACATAGTCGCCGATGCGGCGATGGGCGACGGTCGCGGTGCGCGCGCCCTCCAGCGTCAGACGCCCATGGGCGCCCGGGCCCAGACCCAGATAATCGCCGCCGCGCCAGACGTGCAGATTGTGGATCGAGCGGGCGGCGGCTCCCCGCGCGTGGTTGGACACCTCATAGGCCTCGAACCCGGCGCCGCTCAGCACCGTCTGGGTCGTTTCATAAAGGGCGGCGGCGCGGTCTTCGTCCGGCGGGACCAGGGTTCCCCGCGCCAGGGCGCGGCCGAAGGCGGTCGTCGGCTCGATGGTCAACTGATAGGGCGAGACGTGTTCGAACCCCAGCGCCAGCGCCGCCTTCAGTTCGGTCGCCCAGGACTCGGGCCTCTGGTCCGGCCGGGCGTAGATCAGGTCGATGGACAGGCGCTCGAAGGCGCATCGGGCCAGACCAACGGCGCGCAGGGCCTCGTCCGCCGAATGGTCGCGCCCCAGGAACCGTAAAGCCGCGTCGTCCAGCGCCTGCACCCCCATCGACAGCCGGTTGATCCCGGCCTGGGCCAGGTCGGCGAACCGGCCCGCCTCGGCGTCGGTGGGGTTGGCCTCCAGGGTGATCTCGATCTTCGGAGACGCAGGGGGGAACAGATCGTGCGCCGCCCCCAGGATGCGGGCGACCGCCTGCGGCCGCATCAGCGACGGCGTGCCCCCGCCGAAGAAGACGGACGCCAGCCGCCGCGGTCCGGTCCGGGCGCGCTGGGCCGCCAGATCGGCCAGGATCGCCTCGACCAGCCGATCCTGCTCGTCCGTCCGCCCCCGATCGCGCACGACGTTGAAGTCGCAATAGGGACAGATGCGAGCGCAATAGGGCCAGTGGACATAGAGGCCGACGTCCGTTCCGGGATCGAGCGGATCAGTCAATCAGCGCGGCCCGCAGCTTGGCGAAGGCGCGGGCGCGGTGGCTGATCGCGTCCTTCTCGGCCGGCTCCATCTCGCCGAAGGTCTGGGTTCCGCCGTCGGGGATGAAGATGGGATCGTAGCCGAAGCCCCGGTCGCCGCGCGGCGGGAAGGTCAGCGCGCCTTCGACCACGCCTTCGACCACCAGGCACGGGCCGTCGGGCCAGGCTACGGCCAGGGCCGAGGTGAACCAGGCGCGGCGGTCGGGGTCGCCTCGCTCTTCCAGCCGCGTCTCGACCTTCCGGATCGCCAGGGCGAAATCCTTGGAGGGGCCGGCCCACCGCGCGGAATAGACGCCTGGCGCGCCGTCCAGGGCCGCGACCGACAGGCCGGAATCGTCGGCCAGGGCCACCTCGCCCGACAGGCGGGCCGCATGGCGCGCCTTCAGCATGGCGTTGCCGCCGAAAGTGGTCTCCGTCTCCTCCGGTTCGGGCAGGGCCAACTGTCCCGCGGTTAGAATCTCGTAATCCTGGCCCAGAAGGGCGGCGATCTCGGGGACCTTTCCGGGATTGTGGGTCGCGGCCACGATCCGCATCCCTTTGATAAGCTTCAGATTCATTGGCGATCACATCCCTGAAACAGTCTATTGCCAAAGTTTAATATCGTTAAACGATATGTAACGTGCTTTTCCGCTCGGCACGGCCTATCTATTCAACATCAGGAACGGGGCCGCACCGTTCCAGACTTCCGCAGAAACGGAAACAATCATGCGGGCTCAGGAAAATATCGGGTGATAATCGCCCAATCAAACGACGGAGAAACACAATGCATACGATGAACGCCTCGATGTGGCTGGACAAGGTCGGCTCGCTGCTCGTCAACACCATCATGATCGCCGCCCTGCCGACGGCCATTGTCGCCGTCCTGATCCAAGCCCTCTGATCGAAGACGTCTGCACCGTCTTTACCGATCACGAGGGGCTTTGACGATCTTGACCAAGACCGCGATGTATAGAGCTGCGCGTGGGTTCGCCGGACCCCGCGCGGCCATCGCGCCAACCCCTCCGGCCTGAGAGCCGCCTCGCCATGCGACTGCCGACGCCGAACAATCCGTTGAAGCGGGGCCTGGCGCGCACCTCCCGCTGGATCGACGCCCTGCGGACGCTGGGTCCGAGCTCCGTCTCCAGCGTGCTGAAAGTGGCGCTGGACGTCGCCTATGTTCTTCTGTGGCTGATCACCGGGCTTCTGCTTCTGTTGCTGATCGCCGCCGTCTTCATTCCGCTCGACAACGTCAACATCACCGTCAGCGGCGCGTCGGGCGGGCGACAACTGCCTTTGACGCGGCTTCTGCTGCTGTTCGGCCTGGGCGCCGCCACGGCCTATTTCGGCGGTTTCATGCTGATCCTGCGCAGCCTACGCCGTATCTTCCGTACACTGACCATGGGCGATCCCTTCCATCCCGCCAATGTCCGCCGCCTGCGCCACATCGGCCTGATCCTGGCCGTCGTCACCGGCGGCGTCTGGCTGGCTCAGGGGTTCGTGGCGGCTCGCCTGGCGCCGGGGGTCATGGACCCGCAAGGGCCGGGCGAACTGCTGACCCCGATCTTTTCCGTTCTGATCGTCTTCGTCCTGGCCGAGGTGTTCCGCGAGGGCGCGCGCCTGCGCCGCGAATCCGAACTGACGATCTGATCCGTTTCCACTAAGGGTTTTCGCATGGCCATCCGCGTCCAGCTTGATCGCATTCTCGTCGAACGCCGCATGTCGCTGACCGAACTCGCCGACCGGGTGGGGGTGACGGTGGCGAACCTGTCGATCCTGAAGACGGGCAAGGCGCGCGCAGTGCGGTTCTCGACCCTGGACGCCCTGTGCCGCGAACTGGAGTGCCAGCCCGGCGACCTGCTGTCGCACGAACCGGGTCCGGGCGACCTGATCGAGGACGAAACAGACGAATGAAGCGCAAGGGCGCCGGACGCGACGACAACGGCCTGACGCCCGAGGACCGCCGAATCTGGGGGCGCGTCGCCGGCTCGGTCACGCCGCCGCGCCTGCGCAAGGCCGATCGCATCGCCGCCAAGGGACCGGCGCTGGATCTCGATCCCTCCGCGCCTCCCGCCGCCGTCGCCAAGCCGACGGCGCGGCCGACGACCAAGCGCGCCCCGCCCACGCCCTCCGCCCCGATCAAAACCGTGCTGCCTGGTCTGCCCCGCGCGCGCAACGCGCCCGAAGACCTGGAGCCGCGCCGCAAGCAGCGGATCGCGCGCGAACGCGACCCGATCGAGGCGCGCATCGACCTGCACGGCTTCGGCCGGTTCGAGGCCGAGGATCAGCTGCGCGGCTTTCTGACCGCCTGCCAGGCGCGCGGCCTGCGGGCGGTTCTGGTCATCACCGGACAGGGACGGCGGGGCGGCGGGGTGATCCGCGCCTCCTTCGCCGAATGGATGCAGGCCCCGGCCCTGCGCGCCGTGGTGTCCGGCTATACGGTCGCACACCAGCGGCACGGCGGCGACGGCGCCTTCTACGTCACCCTGCGGCGGCGCGGCTGAAGACAAAGAAAAAGCCGGATCCGCGCGGACGGCCCCGGCTTTTGTTTCGATGGCGGCGGATACGGCCTTATTCGGCCAGGGCGCCGGCCAGGATGACGTCGATCTGCTTGCCCAGGTGGTCGGACAGGGCCTGAGCGTCCCACTTGTCATAGGCCGCGCGGCGATAGTTCGACAGATAGGCGTCCCAGATCAGTTCGACCAACAGGCGCACGTCTGCGTCCTTGCGCAGTTCGCCCTTGGCGACGGCCTCCTGCAGCAGGCCGCTGACGACCAGAAGCAGGTTCTTGGTGGCGGCCCGCGCCCGCATCTCGGCGGCCAGGGGCTGGAACCACGAGCGGGCCACGATGGCCTGGAACAGCGGCAACTGATCCAGCGACGACTGATAGCCGGCGCTCAGGGCGCCCACCAGGCGGCCGCGCACGGGCTGATCGGCGGGCACGCCCGCTTCGACCACCTCGGCCAGGCGGGTCATGTCCTCGGTCAGGACCGCTTCGAACAGTTCGGCCTTGTCCTGGAAGTTGGCGAAGACGGCGCCGGTCGACATTCCGGCGCCCTTGGCGATGTCGCGGATGGTGGCCGGCTCGTAGCCGCGCTCGGCGAACAGGGACCGGGCGGCGTCCAGCACTTTCTGACGGGTGCGGATCTTGGCGGCCTGGCGCCGGTTCATACGGGGTTCGTTGGCGGAAATCGCGAGGGAATCAGTCATGAATACAAACTTTTACTCTACTCAAAGTCTCGAAACTCCAAGGCTCCGGCATCGACTTTTGGGTGAAGACTCGCCTCCGAAGAGGGCGATCAATGGCGGCGGCGCCCGAACGGACGCCACGATAGAGGAAGGTGGAGCTTCGATCACGGAACCATGACGAAAATGGGTCCAGCCTGGGGCAAAGTCCCTGTCCTACGATGGGCTGTCCGGGGGAGGGACCACGCGAGATCGCAGGGCGCGGGTCGGACGGTTGCGCCGCTCGGGCGGGGTCGCGGCCTGGAAGGTCTGGCGGAACCGATCGCGGCGTTCATGGATGGAGGCCAGGACCAACCCCATCGGCACGCCCAGGTCGACCAGGGTGTTCTCGGCCAGTTGCAGGCTGGCCTCGGTGGTTTCCGGCACGGCGTCGGTGACGCCCAGCCTGTACAGCCGCACCGCATGCTGATCGTCTCGCGCGCGGGCGATCAGGATCAGATCCTCGCGCAGGGACCGGGCGGTCGCCACCACCTCGTCCACCTTGGCGGGCGTGTCCATGGTGACGACCAGGGCGCGGGTGGAGGCCACGCCGCAGTGCTGCAGCATCTCGCGGCGGCCCGCGTCGCCGTAGAAGACGTCGAAGCCGTCGCGGCGGCCGGCTGCGACGATGGCGGGATCGGAGTCCAGGGCGATGAAGGTCTGATCGTGCGCCTTCAACAGCTCGCCGATCAGCCGCCCGACCCGACCGAAGCCGACGATGATGACCGCGCCGTCGGCCGTCTCCATCGGCGGAGGGGGCTCGCTCCCCGCCGTCGTCCTGGGGACGGCGCGCCGTCCGAGCCTCTGACCCAGTTGGGCCATCAGCGGAATCGAGAAGATGCTGAGGGTGGCCGACAGGGCGACCGTGCTTGTCAACTGGGGCGAGGCGATCCCCTCCACCATGCCGGTGGCGAAGACGACGAAGGCGAACTCGCCCGCCGGCGCCAGGACCAGGGCCGTCTCCACAGCCGTTCGGGCGCTGAGCCCCCACAGACGCGCCAGGCCGAAGATGACCACCGCCTTGGCCGCGGCGATGGCCAAGGCCAGGCCGATGACCCCGGCCGGGTCGGCGGCGACCGCGTCCAGATCAAGCCCCAGGCCGACGCCGACGAAGAAGACCCCTAGCAGCAGGCCCTTGAACGGCTCGATCGACACCTCGACCTCGCGGCGGAACTCCGTCTCGGCCAGCAGGACGCCGGCGACCAGGGCGCCGATGCTCATCGACAGGCCGCTGGCCTGGGCGGCCAGGCCCGCGCCGACCACCACCAGAAGGCTCGCGGCCACGAACAGCTCGCCGCCCTGATCCACCTTGCGCGCCCGGGCCACCGACCGGAACATCGGCCGCAGCACCAGCCGCCCCAACAGGACCAGAAGCCCCAGGCCGATGGTCGCCGGCGCCAGGGTCAGCAGCGAACGCCCCAGCACCTGCGGATCCAGCGTCCCGCCCTGCTGGGCCACGGCCGCCAGCACGCTGACGGTGATCAGGATCGGCGCGACCGACAGATCCTGCGCCAGAAGAACGGCGAAGGTCGACCGGCCGACGGCCCCCTTCAGCCGCCCTCGCTCGGCCAGGACGGGCATGACCACGGCGGTCGAGGACAGGGCCAGGCCCATGCCCAGCACCGCCGCCCCGGCCAGCGATTGGCCCGTCAGCATGAAGGCGGCCGACAGCACCCCCGCACAGGCTGCGACCTGCATCAGGCCCAGGCCGAAGACCAGCCGGCGCATGGCGCGCAGCCGCTCCCACGACAGCTCCAGCCCGATCATGAACAGAAGGAAGGCGACGCCCAGCTCCGACAGCTGGGCCAACTGGGAGGGTTCGCGGATGGTGATCCACGACAGCCAGGGCGCGGCCTCGGCGAACCGAGCCAAGCCGTCCGGTCCCAGGACGACGCCGGCGGCCAGGAAACCCAGCACCGGACTGATCTTCAGTCGGTTGACCAGGGGCACGATGACGCCCGCCGCGGCCAGGAAGACCACCAGATCCTTATAATCGCCGCCGTGTCCGTGCATCCGCCCCCCGTCGCGCCATCAAACCCGGACGATGGGCCTGTGACGAGACGCCGCGTGCATTTCATGAACTTTTTTTAAGGCGACACCCCTCCTGCCGGGGATAGGGTCCGCCCCGACCCGCCCGTCAGGGGCGGCTGCTAGGATATTGTGATGAAAAGACTGCTCATCGCCGCCGCCGTCGGCGCGCTTCTCCTGCCTTCCGCCGCCTTGGCGCAGGACGTCGTTCACGACCACGCCTGTCTGGACGAAAGCTGCACCCTCATCTCGCTGTTTTCCGGCGAGGAGAGCGCCGCCGGCTGGCAGGGAACCGAGGCGCCCAGGTACGGGACCTGGGGCTTCAACCTGGCGGGGCGCGACACTGCGGTGAAGCCGGGCGACGACTTCTTCCGTTACGCCAACGGCAAGGCCGTGGACGCCCTGGTCATTCCGTCGGACCGCACCAGCTACGGCTCCTTCGCCCTGCTGCGCGAACTGTCGGACAACCGGATGAAGCAGTTGATCACCGGCCTGGCCGCGCGCACGGACCTGGCGCCCGGTTCGGACGAGGCGAAGATCGCCGACGCCTATCGCTCCTACATCGACCAAACCCGCGTCGATCAGCTGGACGCCCAGCCGCTGCAGCCCTATCTGGCCGCCATTCGCGCCGCCGACAGCCACGAGAAGATGGCCGTCTATATGGGCCAGACGGTCGGCCGCTTCGGCGGCTCCTTCTTCGGCACCGGCATCACCATCGACGCCAAACAGCCGACCCGCTACGTCGTCTCGACCGGCCAGTCGGGCCTGGGCCTGCCCAACCGCGACTACTATCTGGACGCCCGCTACGCCGACAAGAAAGAGAAGTATCAGGCCTATGTGGCCCGGATGCTGGGCATGATCGGCTGGTCTGCCCCGGCCGAGACCGCCGCGCAGATCGTCGCCCTGGAGCAGAAGATCGCCGAGGCCCACTGGAGCCCGGCCGAAAACCGCAACCGCGACAAGACCTATAACGAGTTCACCATCCGTCAGCTGAACGAACAGGCGCCGGGCTTCGAATGGCAGGCCTATTTCGACGCGGCCAAGCTGGGCGGCGTGCCGCGGCTGATCGTGCGTCAGAACACGGCCCTGCCGAAGATCGCGGCGATCTACGCCGAAACGCCGGTCGAACTGTTGCGGGCGTGGGAAGCCTTCCACACGGTCGACGACATGGCGCCCTATCTGTCGCAGCGTTTCTCGGACGCCCAGTGGGAGTTCCGCGCCCGCGACCTGTCGGGCCAGCCCGAGCAGCGCACCCGCGAGAAGCGCGCCATCTCCTTCGCCGAAGGTTCGCTGGGCGAGGCCACGGGCCGGCTTTATGTGGGCCAGTATTTCCCGGCCGAATCCAAGGCCAAGATGGAAGAACTGGTCGCCAATCTGCGCACGGCCCTGTCGCACCGCATCGAGAACCTGACCTGGATGGGCGCGGAGACCAGGGCGGCGGCGCAGGAGAAGCTGCGGAAATTCACCGTCAAGATCGGCTATCCCGACAAGTGGCGCGACTATTCCGGCCTGGACATCCGCGCCGACGACCTGGTCGGCAACGCCGAGCGGCAGGGCCTGTTCGAATGGAACTATGACCTGGCCCGCCTGAACGCGCCGGTGGACAAGGCCGAATGGGGCATGACGCCCCAGACGGTCAACGCCTACTACAACTCGGCCAACAACGAGATCGTCTTCCCGGCCGCCATCCTGCAGCCGCCCTTCTTCGATCCGGACGCGGACCCGGCCGTCAACTACGGCGGCATCGGCGGCGTGATCGGCCACGAGATCGGCCACGGCTTCGACGATCAGGGCTCCAAGTCCGATGGCGACGGGGTGCTGCGCAACTGGTGGACGGCCGAGGACAAGGCCAAGTTCGACGCCCTGACCACGCGCCTGGGCGAGCAGTACGCCACCTATGAGCCGCTGCCTGGCTATCACATCAATCCGGGCCTCACCATGGGCGAGAACATCGGCGACGCCTCGGGCGTGGCCGTGGGTCTGGAGGCCTATCATCTGTCGCTGAACGGTCGGCCCGCGCCGGTGCTGGACGGCACGACCGGCGATCAGCGCTTCTTCTACGGCTGGGCCCAGGTCTGGCAGTCGAAGTACCGCGACGAGGCGCTGAAGCAGCAGGTCGCCACCGATCCGCACTCGGCCGCGCAGTTCCGGGTCATCGGCCCGCTGCGCAACGTCGACGCCTGGTACGAAGCCTTCGATGTCCAGCCCGGCGCGAAATACTATCTGAAGCCCGAGGATCGCGTTCGTATCTGGTAGGGCGAGGAGGATCGCCGACCGAGGAAGGCCGGGGTTCGCCCCGGCCTTTTCCATGGACATTTCAGGGAAATCTCAGGGACAAGACCTGGAGAATTTCTCCAGGTTCTCCAGGTCGGGCTTGGGATTTCAGGCATAGAAAAGCCCGCTGCGGGGGATACATCGCAGCGGGCTATCTTGCTCTTTAAAGAGCGGACGTTTCCTCCCCGAAACGCCTTCGAGTGCTGCGCGCTTGAGCAACGCTTGCCCTCGAGTGAGTTCATTTGGCCTGGTCGACGGGGGCGGGTCAACGGCCGGTTCGGCCATAATCGAAATTTCTTCGACTTATCGCCGATAACTCAGGGTTTCGGGCTAATTTTATCGAAGCTTATTCGATAATGCGCCGAACGGCGGCGACCAGTTCGGTGCGGGGCGTCTTGAACTGGCCCGGACGGGCGGCCTTCCAGGCTTCGTTGTCGGCGATGCCGGCGGCGGCGGCGCGGCCCGCGTCCAGATCCTTGATCGTGACCTCCCCGGCGGCGATCTCGTCCCCGCCCAGGATGACGACGGCCGGGGCGTTGCGCCGGTCGGCGTATTTCATCTGGGCCTTCATGCCCGCCCGCCCCAGGTAAAGCTCGGCGGCGATTCCGGCGGCACGCAGTTCGGCGACGGCGCTCAGATAATGGGCCATGTCGTCTTCGGAAAAGACGATGACCACCACGGGGCCGCGCACCGCGCCTTCCGCGCCGCGACCCGCCGCGCGCAGGGCCGAGGCCAGGCGCGACACGCCGAAGGAGAAGCCGGTCGCCGGCGTGCTCTGGCCGGTGAAGCGGGCGACCAGATCGTCATAGCGTCCGCCGCCGCCGATGGAGCCGAAGCGGACCGGCCGGCCCTTGTCGTCGGTGGTGTCCAGCAGCAGTTCCGCCTCGAACACGGCGCCGGTGTAGTATTCCAGCCCGCGCACGATGGTCGGATCGAACTTCACCGCCTCCTGACCCACCGACATGGCGTTCAGCGCCCGGTCGATGGCCGCCAGCTCGTTCAGCGCCGCCTCGCCCGCCGCGCCCAGGTCGCCGGAACGGGCTACGGCCGACAGGGTGTCGGCGCGCGACAGGCCGGACATACTGGCCGACGCCAGAAACGCCTCGATCGCGGCCGTCACCTTGGCGGGCAGTTGCGCCCCCTTGGTGTAGTCGCCGGACTCGTCCAGACGGCCTTCGCCCAGCAGTTGGACCACGCCGTCCCAGCCCAGGCGGTCGAACTTGTCGATGGCGCGCAGCGCCGTCAGACGCTGGCCCGCCTCGGTGACGCCGCCCGCGTCGAACAGGCCGTCGAACAGTTTGCGGTTGGAGACGCGAATCTGGGCCTGGCCGGCGTCCAGCCCGGCCGCGCCCAAGCCTTCGCAGGCCATGGCGATGATCTCCGCGTCGGCCTGCGGCCGATCCGAGCCGACCGTGTCGGCGTCGCACTGCCAGAACTCGCGGAAGCGGCCGGGGCCGGGCTTCTCGTTGCGCCAGACCGGCCCATAGGCGTAGCGGCGGAAGGGTTTGGGCAGGGTCTCCCACGTCTGGGCCGCGAACCGGGCCAGGGGCGCGGTGTGGTCGTAACGCAGGGCCATCCAGTCGCCCGGCTCGTCCGAACCGGCGTCGTCCTGAAGCGCGAACACGCCCTCGTTCGGACGGTCGGCGTCGGGCAGGAACTTGCCCAGGGCGTCGGCGTATTCGAAGGCCGGCGTCTCCAGCGGCTCGAACCCCCAGCGCTCGTAAACCTCGGACACGCGCGCGACGATGCGCCGTTCGGCGATCAGGTCGCGGCCGCGCTTGTCGGCGAAACCCCGCGGATTGCGGGCCAGGGGACGGATGGGGGCGTCTTCGGTCATGCCGGGCGCTTAAGCCAAGGGGCGCGGCGGCGCAAATCGCACCGAGGACAATCGCCGCCCCCTCAGGGCCTCTGGCTTTGCAATAGGTTGTTGCAAAAGGAAAAAAAGACAATCGGGCGGAACTGCGGCGCACAGACTTCGTTCAGCCTTCATGACGCCGCACGCCCTGATCTTTCGCCGCACCTGCAACACCTCCGACCGGCGCACCATCCGGTGGTTCGAGTGCGAACTGATCGACGACAACGGCGCGCGGCGGGTGCGAAGCCAGGCGTTCTTTTCCGTGGGCGAAGCTAAATCCTGGGCCACGGCCCAGGGCTATCCGGTGGACGACGCCGGCGTGCAAGAGGTCCAATGACCGACGCTCCTTCGGCCGGCCGGCTGGACGCCAGCGCCTTCGACACGCCGCGCATCCTTCTGGCCGGCGCCGTCGACTACGCCCTGTACGATCGGTTCCGGGATCAGCTGGCCCAGGCGCCCGACAGCGGCCTGGTGGTGATCGAACTGTCCACCCTGGGCGGCGATCCGGAGGTGGCCCGGATGATGGGCGAGGACGTGCGGTTCCAGAGCGACATCAATCCCGCGCGACGACTGGTCTTTCTGGGCAAGGCGGCCATCTATTCAGCCGGGGCGACCTTCATGAGCTTCTTCGCCGTGGAGAACCGCTATCTGACACGCGGGGCGCGGGTGATGATCCACGAGCGGAAGATGGACAAGCACCTGCACGTCACCGGGCCGCTGACGACCTGCATCGCCTCGGTCAAGGCGATGCTGAACGAATTGGAACACTCCATCGCCATCCAGAACGAAGGGTTCGAGAACCTGGTGCGCGGCAGCGCCGTCACCATGGACGAGGTGCTGCGCCGCGCGCCGGAGAACTGGTATATCGAGGCGCAGGAGGCCAAGACCCTGGGCCTGATCGCCGACGTTCTGTGATCCGGAAGGGTCAGGTTCAATCGACATTCTTGTCCATCATTCCGGGCTGCTAGAGACCTACGGGGCCGGTACACCCGGTTCCGACGGGGCTCAGCCTTCGTTGAGCCTCGGCTTCAGGGCACGTTCCAGTCGAACCATGGCGTCGGTCATGAAGGCGATCATCGCCGGCCACTGCTCTTTCTGGAACACGTCGGCGGGCTGTTCGAGCTTGATGCGGCAGGCCCGGCGATGGTCTAGACGCTCCCAGGTCAAAGACGTTCCGACGCTGACCTCGATGGCTGCGCGATCTGCATAAAGCCGGTCGAACACTGCTTCATTCTCGGCCGTATCGCCTCGGTCGATATAGAGTTCGGCGCGGGCGTAACGCTGCGTCGCCCCGAAGTTGAAGCCCACGCCGCGCGTTCCCGAACCAGCGCTGATCCAGCTTTCCTTACCCGGAGAGATGTTCGCGTAAAGCTTTGAAGGCGTGGCGTTCATGGCGCGGATCAATTCGGTCCAGAACTGCCGTCGGATCGGATGGCGACGGGCTTCCGTTTCCACGCCTTCAATCTCCTCCTTGGCCTTATCAGCCAGGCCGATGGTGAATTCTTCGGTGTCCTTGACCGGGATGATCTGCTCCATGTTGAGGAACAGGTCGTCGCCCAGCGTGAAGGGTGTCGCGCGGAAACACTGGATGCGCAGCCGGAAGCTGCTGAGCCAGAGCACGGTGGACGTGACTTCCTTGCGGAATTTCGCGGCGACGAGAATGATTCGCTGTGTGACGCCCTTGTTGAGGGTCAGGTCGTCGTATTCCTGCTCGAAGAAGACGCCGAGCGCCTCTTCAGCCGTATCGGTCCTGCCGCATTTCCGCAGGTAGTCCTGATAGATCTGGCGGATGTCTTCCTTGGTGAGGGCCGAGCAATAGGAAGCGTATTTGAGCGCCTGCCAAGTCACGTCGCGCCCGGTGTCGTCCAGCTTGTTCTCGATGATGACGAGCGAGCCCTGCTTGTCCAGGGCAAGCAGGTCCAGACGTTCGCTCGTGTCGGAAAAACCGGCAAACTCCTTCTGGATGATCAGCAGGTCCTCGCCCAGCGCCGAAGGTTGGCGAGCGATCCATTCCTGAAGATGCGTCCTTTCGCGAAAGCCGAGTTCGCGAAAGGACACCTTTTTGAGAGCCTGGATTGAGTTGGTGGCGCGGTCGATGCGGTACATGCTGCAAGCTTAGCAGGATTTTCTGGCGCAACCACCGGTCGCGATCTGCGTTTCGCGGATCACCCCTCCAAGGTCTCCACCGTCAGATTGCCGTTGGTGTAGACGCAGATGTCGGCGGCGATCTTCATCGCCTTGCGCGCGATCTGTTCGGCGTCCAGTTCGGTTTCCTCGATCAGGGCGCGGGCCGCCGACAGGGCGTAGTTGCCGCCAGAGCCCACGGCCGCGACGCCGTGTTCCGGCTCCAGCACGTCGCCGACGCCCGTGACGGTGAAGATGGACGCCTTGTCCGCCACCAGCAGCATGGCCTCCAGCCGGCGCAGATAGCGGTCGGTGCGCCAGTCCTTGGCCAGGTCGACGCAGGCGCGGGCCAGTTGGTCCGGATACTGCTCCAGCTTGGCCTCCAGCCGTTCGATCAGGGTGAAGGCGTCGGCCGTCGCCCCGGCGAACCCGGCCACCACCCTGCCGCCGGCCAGGGTGCGCACCTTGCGCGCCGCGCCCTTGACGATGGTTGGTCCCATCGAGACCTGGCCGTCGCCGGCGATCACGGTGCGGCCGTTCTTGCGCACCGCCAGAATGGTGGTGCCGTGCCAGTCGGGAAAGGACGAGGCGGTCGAGGAGGCGGAATAGGTCATGGTCGGCAGATGGCGCGCGGCGCGCCCCGGATCAAGGTCGTCGTCCACAACCGACGCCGAGCCGAAGCACCGTAAATCCTTAACACTCTGACGCTAGGCGGCTAACCGAGGCCGTTCGCCTCCAGTATCCTCCCCAGTATCCAGAGTACCCCATGAGTTTGTTTCGTATCGTCTATGTCAGCGACGCCGTCGGCGGCGTCGGAGACAAGCTGATGGTGCTGGTCGATATCATCGGGGTTTCGGATCGCAACAATCGGCGCGACCACATCACCGGCGTTCTGATGCGTCACGACGGCCGGTTCTTCCAGGCGATCGAGGGTCGGCGCGTCGATCTGGATCGATTGATGACCCGGATTCGGGCCGACCGCCGCCACGCCAATATCCGCATCCTCAGCGACCGCCCTGTCCAGACCCGACTGTTCGCGGACTGGGCGCTGGCCCAGGTCGACGCCTCCCCGGCGCTGGAGCGGCTGCTGGCGGAAGATGCGGGCGCCCCGGCGCTGACCGCCCGGATCGAACGGCTTCTGATCGACACGAGCCAGGCTCTGGTCGCCGCCTGAGCCCGGCCTTTTCGGCGAAGGGCTCTAGCGCCCCGGCGCGCCGGGGCGCTAGAGCCTGATCGTCTGGACGGAACCGCGCAGGGATTCCGCCTCGACGGATCAGGCTCTAGAGGGGTCGCCATGGCCTTCACCGAAGACGAAGTCGAACGCTACGCCCGGCATCTGGTCCTGTCCGAGGTCGGCGGGCCGGGGCAGCAGGCGCTGAAGCGGGCGCGCGTGCTGATCGTCGGCGCGGGAGGCGTGGGGGCCCCCCGCCGCCCTCTATCTGGCGGCGGCGGGTGTCGGGACCCTGGGCCTGATCGACGACGATGCGGTGGCCGTGTCCAATTTGCAGCGCCAGATCCTGTTCGACACCGCCGACGTCGGCCGCCCAAAGGTCGAGGCGGCGGCGGGGCGACTGCGGGGCCTGAACCCTCACGTCGCGATCCAGACCTTCGAAGAGCGGCTGACGGTCGAGAACGCGGCGGCGCGGATCGCGGCCTTCGACCTGGTGCTGGACGGAACCGACGATTTCGAGACGCGGCTTCTGGTCAATGCGGCCTGTGTCGCCGCCGGTCGGCCCCTGGTCTCGGGCGCCCTGGGACGCTGGACCGGTCAGGTCGGGGTGTTCGCGGGGCGGCCCTGCTATCGCTGCCTGGTGCCGGACATTCCGCCGGAGGCAGAGACCTGCGCCCGGGTCGGGGTGGTCGGCGCCCTGGCGGGGGTGGTCGGCTCGATGGCGGCGCTGGAGGCGATCAAGCGGCTGACCGGCGCGGGCCAGCCGCTGACGGGGCGGCTTCTGCTCTATGACGGTCTTGCGGGGACCGCGCGCACCGTGCGGGTCGCCGCCGATCCGGCCTGTCCGGTCTGCGGCGGCTGAGGCCGATCAGGCGGCGGTGGCGAAGCGCACGTCCGCCAGGGGCAGGTCCGGCAGAGGTTCGGCGAAGCCCAGGGCCGGGTTGCTGAGCACCGTCACCATCCGCTCGCCGCAGTACAGATAAAGGGTCTCGAACCCCGCCCAGCGCCGGGCCACCTGTTCCAGCGCCTGATTGGCCGCCGCGTCGGAGGCGGCGTCCAGAACGCAGATGTCGCGCACTGGCACGCCGGGCAGATTGACGATGCAGTAGTAGGAGTCCAACGCACGCTTCCTCGGAACAGGACGCCGAAAACGATGCGCGTCCCCAGCGGTTCCGCCTGTGAACGCCGTTTTCGACAGCCGTGTGAGGCCATGCCGACAGCCGTGTGAAATCCGCCGCTTACAGCATGGCGGGGATGACGCGGTCCGGCGGACGGTGGCCGTTCTGATAGGTCATGACATTGGCGATGACCCGGTCGCCCATGTCCTGGCGCGCCTCCAGGGTGGCGGACCCCAGATGGGGCAGAAGCACCACGTTCGGATGGCCCAGAAGCCCCGGATGGATGGCCGGCTCGTTCTCGAAGACGTCCAGGCCGACCCCATACAGACGCCGCGCCGCCACGGCCTCGGCCAGGGCCGCCTCGTCGATCAGTTCGCCGCGCGCCGTATTGATCAGGATGGCGTGGGGCTGAAGCCGGGCCAGGCGCTCGGCCGACAGCAGATGGTGCGTGTCCTTCGTCGCCGGGCAGTTCAGCGAGACGACGTCCATCCGCGCCAGCATCTGGTCCACATCGTCCCAATAGGTCGCGCCCAGCTCTTCCTCGACCAGGGCCGAGACAGGCTTGCGGTTGTGATAGTGGACCTGCAGGCCGAAAGCCTTGGCGCGGCGGGCCAGGGCCTGGCCGATCCGACCCATGCCGACGATCCCCAGCCGCTTGCCCCACAGCTTGCGGCCGCACATCCAGGTGGGGGTCCAGCCCTCGAAGCGGTTGTCGGCGACCACCTGGGCGCCCTCGACGATGCGACGGCTGACGGCCAGGATCAGGCTCATGGCCAGGTCGGCGGTGTCCTCGGTCAGGACGCCGGGGGTGTTGGTGACGATGATTCCGCGCGCGACCGCCGCATCGATGTCGATGTGATCGACGCCCGCGCCGAAGTTGGCGATCATCTTCAACTGTTCGCCCGCCCCGTTGATCAGCGCGGCGTCGATGACGTCGGTGATGGTGGGAACCAGAACCTCGGCGCGCTGGACGGCGGCTTCCAGGGCCGCGCGGTCCATCGGCTGATCCTTGAGGTTCAACTCGGCGTCGAACAGTTCGCGCATCCGCGTCTCGACGGCGTCGGGCAGGCGTCTGGTTAATACGACCTTAAGCTTGCGGGCGGACATTGCGGGCCTTGGTTTGCGGGCGGCGATTTCACAGGATCGAAGCCCGCGCGACGGGTCGTTCCATCCAGTGTCTAGCAAAGCCGCCGCCATCTTCCAAAGCCTGCGACGCCGCATCGCCCTCGCCTGCGCCCTGACGGGACTGGGCGTGGCCTTGGGGGCGGGCGCGACCATGCCGGACGGGCGGCCGACGCCCACGGGGCTGGAGGTGCCGCGCTGGATTTCGCTGAAGTCCTCGCACGTCCGCGCGCGCCAGGGGCCGGGCCTGGACTATCCCATCCTGTGGGAATATCGCGCCGCTGGCCTGCCCGTTCAGGTGATCGCCGAGACGGCCGAGTGGCGCAAGATCTGCGACCCCGACGGGGCCGTGGCCTGGATCCACCGCACGGTGTCCTCGGGTCGGCGCTCGGTCTTCAACACCACCGCCGAGGAGATTCCGATCCGGGCCAATCGCTCCGAGACGGCGCCGGTTCGCGCCCGGCTGTCGCCCCGCGCCCTGGTGTCCCTGGACGAATGCGAGGAGGGCTGGTGCCGGGTGCGAGCGCGGCGCCTGCGCGGCTGGGTGCCGCAAAGGGCCGTGTTCGGGGCCCAGGAACGCGCCCTGTGCAACGCCAACCGTCCGGCGGGGACGGGCCGCAACTAAAGCCTGATCGTTTTAGACGGAACCGCGTCGCGATTCCCCTCTCGACGGATCAGGCTCCAGCCGTGGCTGTTGAGCGAAGCGGCCGGGTCGTGTAACCCGCGCGCAACGCCTGAAGAAACGGAAGCGCCTTGACCCAGTCCCAATATCCCTCGTCCTTCGATCATGAGGCCCTCTTGGCTTCGGGCCGCGGCGAGCTGTTCGGTCCCGGCAACGCCCAGCTGCCCGCCCCGCCGATGCTGATGTTCGACCGCATCACGACGATCAACGCGGACGGCGGCGACCACGGAAAGGGCTATGTCGAGGCCGAACTCGACATCCATCCCGACCTCTGGTTCTTCCAGTGCCATTTCATCGGCGATCCGGTCATGCCGGGCTGCCTGGGCCTGGACGCCATGTGGCAGCTGGTCGGCTTCTATCTGGGGTGGATCGGCGGCCCCGGCCGCGGCCGCGCCTTGGGCGTCGGCGAGGTCAAGTTCACCGGCCAGGTGACGCCGGACATCAAGAAGGTGGTCTATAAGATCCACCTGAAGCGCGTCATCAACCGCAAGCTGGTCATGGGCATCGCCGACGGCGTTCTGGAAGCCGACGGTCAGGTCATCTACACCTGCAACGACATGCGGGTGGGCCTGTTCGGCGCCAAGGACGAGGCGGCGGGCGGCTAGGCTCCCTATATAGCCTCGAAGAAGGCGGAAGGTCCCTCGGGACCGAACTGAAAAGAGACTCGAGAAGGAAACACCATGCGTCGTGTCGTCGTCACCGGCCTGGGCATCGTCTCTTCCATCGGCCATGGCGCCGAGGAAGTGACCCAATCCCTGCGCGAGGCCCGCTCGGGCGTCGTCCATGCCCCGGACCACGCCAAATACGGCTTCCGCAGCCAGGTCTGGGCGCCGCCCAGGATCGGTCCGTGGGAAGATCTGGTCGACCGTCGCGCCGCGCGCTTCCTGGCCAATGGCACGGCCTGGGCCCACATCGCCTTCGAAGAGGCGCTGAAGTCGTCGGGCCTGACGGCGGACGAGATCAAGGACGACCGGATCGGCCTGATCGTCGGCGAGGGCGGCCCCTCGACCCAGGTGATCCTGCAGGCGGCGGCGACCACGGTGGAAAAGGGCGCGCCCAAGCGCATCGGCCCCTTCGCCGTGCCCAAGGCGATGGCGTCGGGTCCGTCGGCGGTGCTGTCGACCTGGTTCCAGATGCGCGGGATCAACTATTCGATCAGCTCGGCCTGCGCGACGTCGGCCCACTGCATCGGCGCCGGGGTCGAACAGATCCAGTGGGGCAAGCAGGACGTGGTCTTCGCCGGCGGCTGCGAGGACATCGACTGGTCCATGTCCAACATGTTCGACGCCATGGGCGCCATGTCGTCGGACTTCAACGACAATCCGTCGGTCGCCTCCAGAGCCTATGACGCGAACCGCGACGGCTTCGTCATCGCCGGGGGCGCCGGCATCGTGGTGCTGGAGGAATACGAGCGGGCCAAGGCGCGCGGCGCGACCATCTACGCCGAGGTCACGGGCTATGGCGCCAACGCCGACGGCTACGACATGGTCGCCCCCTCGGGCGAAGGCGCCCAGCGCTGCATGAAGATCGCGCTGGAGCAGGCGGGCAACCCGAAGATCGACTATCTGAACCCGCACGGCACCTCGACCCCCGTGGGCGACGCCAAGGAGATGGAGGCCGTCCGCGCCGTCTTCGGCGACCAGATGCCGATGATCTCCTCGACCAAGTCGCTGACGGGCCACTCGCTCGGCGCGGCCGGCGCGCAGGAAGCCATCTACTGCCTGCTGATGATGCAGAACGGCTTCGCCGCCGAAAGCGCACACATCGAGACCCTCGATCCGGCGTTCGAAGGCATGCCGATCCTGCGCCAGCGCCACGACGGCGAACTGACCCACGTCATGTCCAACAGCTTCGGCTTCGGCGGCACGAACGGCACGCTGATCCTGTCGAAGGTCTGAGGCACGAAAGCCAGCCCCGTCATCCTCGGGCTTGACCCGAGGACCGGGCGTTGGTCGGGCGGTGCGTCTGGATCGCGAGCGGTGCGGCGGATCATCCGATCCTCGGGTCAAGCCCGAGGATGACGGGATGAGAGATGGCGACGGCTTTATTGCCGTGAAAAGCCTGTTTCATTTCTCCAGGCGTCATTTCTTTCGCCGCAGACGGTTTACACGACCGTTTCTCGCCCTTAGAGAGCGTCGCCGTGTCCATGCTCATGACCAAAGCGATGACCTCGAAAACCACCGGCTTCGGCGGGGCGGTTTCGGGTGTGCGCAAGGTCTAGCGACGAACCCCGATCCCAAGCCCCGCCGATGCGCGGGGCGGTCGATCCGGCTGTACCCCGCGCCTCCAACCTTCCCAGGAGACGCCTTCCATGACCTTTTCCCCGTCCAATCCGCCCCATGTCGGCATCGTGGGGGCCACCGGCCTCGTCGGCGAGATGATGCGCAATCTGCTGGCGGAGCGGAACTTCCCGCTGGCTTCGCTGCGGCTGTTCGCCTCGGCCCGGTCGGCGGGCAAGACGATCCGCTTCGGCCAGACCGACATCGTGGTCGAGGATGCGGCGAGCGCTGACTACGCCGGTCTGGACATCGTCTTCTTCTCGGCGGGCGGCGAGACGTCCAGGGCCCTGGCGCCTAAGGTGGCGGCCGCCGGCGCCGTGGTCATCGACAATTCCTCGGCCTTCCGCAGCGACCCGGAGGCACCGCTGGTCGTCGCCGAGGTGAACCCCCACGCCCTGGCGAACCGGCCAAAGGGCATCATCGCCAACCCCAATTGCACCACCATGGCCGCCATGCCGGTGCTGAAGCCCCTGCATGAAGCGGCGGGTCTGAAGCGCCTGACCGTCTCGACCTATCAGGCCGTGTCGGGCGGCGGGGTCGAGGGCATCCGCGTGCTGGAGACCCAGTCGCGCGCTTCGGTCGATCAGGGCGCGGCCCTGGCCCGCGACGGCGGCGCGGTCGATTTCGGCGCCCCCGAAAAGTGGGTCGTGCCGATCGCCAACAATGTGGTGGCCCTGAACTACACACTGTCGGAGGACGGCTACACCGACGAGGAGCTGAAGCTGCGCGACGAGAGCCGCAAGATTCTGGAGATTCCCGGCCTGCCGGTGTCGGGCACCTGCGTCCGCGTGCCGGTCTATTCGGGCCATTCCCTGTCGATCAACGCCGAGTTCGAACGTCCGATCTCGGTCGCGGCGGCGCTTGAGACTCTGGGTCAGGCGCCGGGCGTGGTCGTGACCGATGTGCCGAACCCGCTGGACGCCACGGGCAAGGACCCGGTCTTCGTCGGCCGGGTGCGACCCGATCCGACCGTCGCACACGGCCTGGCTCTGTTCCTCTCCAACGACAATCTGCGAAAGGGCGCGGCGCTGAACGCGGTCCAGATCGCCGAGGTTCTGGTCCAGCAGAACGGCTGATGGGCGGGTTCAGTCGTAGCGCACGCCGCTGAGATAGAGCCCCGCCGAGGGGGCGACGGGGCCGCACCGCGAGCGGTCCTTCGCCTCCAGCGCCGCCTTGACATCGTGGGCGCTCCAGCGGCCCAGACCCACCTCGACCAGGGTGCCGGCCATGGAGCGGACCTGGCGGTGCAGGAAGCTGCGCGCCTGAAACACCAGATGCACCTCCTCGCCGAAGCGGGACACGCGCGCCACGTCCAGCGACTTGAGCGGCGATTTCGACTGGCAGCCGACGTCGCGGAAGGTGGTGAAGTCGTGATGGCCGACCAGGACCTGGGCCGCATGGTGCATGGCCTCGGCGTCCAGGGCCTTCTTGACGTGCCAGACCCGGTCGCGCTCCAGCACCGGCTGGGGCCGCCGGTTCAGGATGCGGTACAGATAGCCACGACCCGTCGCCGAAAAGCGGGCGTGCCAGTCGGGATCGGGGGCGTATTCCGCCGACAGGACGCAGACATCCTGGCGCACCAGATGGGCGTTCATGGCGTTCAGCACCGTATCGACGGGCCAGTCGCGTTCCAGATCGGCATGGATGACCTGGGCCGTCGCATGGACGCCAGTGTCGGTGCGGCCGGCGGCGGCGATGCGGATACGCTCGCCGGAAAAGGCGTGGATCGCCGTCTCCAGCGCACCCTGCACGGTCGGCTGGCCATCCTGCGCCTGGAAGCCGTTATAGGCCGTGCCGTCGTATTCGATCGTCAGCTTGTAGCGCGGCATCAGCCGAGCACGGTCCCGACGGGCAGGGGGAAGCCGCGCAGCATCTCCTCGGCCGATTGCGCCGCCTTGCCTTCGCGCTGAACGCGGATCAGACGCACCGCCCCGGTTCCGCAGGCCACGGTCAGGGCGTCGTCCAGCACGGTCCCAGGCGCGCCTTCGCCGTCCGCCAGGGCCGACAGCAGGGCCTTGATCCGTACGGGGCCGGCCTCCGCCACGCCAGACCCTTGGGCTTCGAACCAGGCGCCGGGGGAGGGCGACAGGCCGCGGATATGGGCGTCCACTTCGGTCGCCGGGCGGGTCCAGTCGATGCGCGCCTCGGCCGGGGTGATCTTCCGGGCATAGGTCGCCTCTCCGACCTGTTCCGTCGGGGTCACGCCGCCGCGTTCGATGGCCGCCAGGGCGCGGGGCCACAGGGCGGCGCCGACATGGGCCATGCGTTCGGACAGGCTGGCGGCCGTGTCGTCGGCGCGAATGTCCATCAGTTCGCTGAGCAGGATGGGGCCTTCGTCCAACCCCTCGCTCATCTGCATGATCTGCACGCCGGTCCGGGCGTCGCCGGCCATGATGGCCCGCTGGATGGGCGCGGCCCCGCGCCAGCGCGGCAGAAGCGAGCCATGCAGGTTCAGGCATCCCAGACGCGGCGCCTCCAGGACGGCGGGCTTCAGAATCTGGCCATAGGCGACGACGCAGGCCGCATCCAGGTCCAGGCTCTGGAAGGTGTCGATGGCGTCCTGCGCCTTCAGGCTCTCGGGCGTGAAGACCGGCAGGCCCATGGTCTCGGCGAAGGCGTGGACCGCCGACGGCGTCAGCTTCTGCCCCCGGCCCCTGGGGCGCGGCGGCTGCGAATAGACGGCGACGATCTCGTGGCCCGAGGCGATAAGCTCGGCCAGGGACGGCACGGCGAAGTCGGGAGTTCCCATGAAGGCGAGGCGCATGCCCCGCCCTTTAAAGCGTCGCGGCGCTTACTGCCAGCGGGTGAAGACGCCGCCGCCCTCGTCCCATTCGCCGCCGGCGTCCAGGGCGTCGTCGAAATCGAGCAGGCGGTCCAGCAGGAGGCCCGCCACTACGCCGATCAGGGCGACCCCGGCCAGGGCGGCGACGCCGGCGACGCCGACCTTCTGGCTGCGCGTCAGGCGACGGCGGCCCTGGGTGTCGATGACCAGGGACTGGCCGCGCCGTTTCGAGCGAGGGAGACGACGGGTCATCAGGCGGCCATCCTTTCGCGGGCGACCTTCTTGACCTTGCTGACCGCGCGTTCGCGCTTGAGCCGCGACAGATGGTCGATGAACAGGACGCCGTTCAGATGGTCCATCTCGTGCTGGATGCAGACGGCGTAGAGACCCTCGGCCTCCTCTTCCACCTGGGCGCCGTCGCGGTTCAGATAGCGGATGCGGACGCGGGTGGGCCGTTCGACCTTGTCGAAATATTCGGGGATCGACAGGCAGCCCTCTTCGTAGGCGTAGAGTTCCTCCGACGCCCACAGGATTTCGGGATTGGCGAAGAAACGCGGGTTCTTGCGCGCCTCGGCGTTTTCGGCCGCCTCTTCCTCGGTCTCGCAGACCACGCCGTCCCTGTCGCCCAGGTCCCTATCGCCCAGATCCATGACGATGACCCGGTCCAGGGCGCCGATCTGCACGGCGGCCAGGCCGATGCCCGGCGCGGCGTACATCGTCTCCAGCATGTCGTCCATCAGGGCGCGGACGGCGTCGTCCACGGCCGCGACGGGCTTGGAGACCTGTTTCAGCACCGCCAGGTCGGCGGCGTTGTCGATGGTGAGGATGCGACGGATGGCCATGGCCCGCAGGTAAGCCCGCGTCGGCGCAAGGTCAAGATTTCCGACCTGCCGGGTCGGGTTTGGCGCGCCGCCCTATTCCCGCCCGGGCAGGGGGCGGGGTTTGCGGTCCTGGTCGATGGCGACATAGGTGAAGACGCCCTGGGTGACGCGGACCGAGGCGTTGGACGGATGGGTCCGGGCGCGCTTCCACGCCTCTACATGGACGCGGATCGAGGTGCGGCCCGTGCTTACCACATGGGCGTACAGGCTGATCTCGTCGCCCACCGCGACCGGCTGGTGGAAGACCATGCCGTCCAGGGCCACGGTGGCGCACCGGCCATGGGCCAGTTCGAACGCCGGGGTCGCCCCGGCCAGGTCCATCTGCGCCAGCAGCCAGCCGCCGAAGATGTCGCCTTCGGGGTTGGTGTCGGCGGGCATGGCGATGATGCGGCCGACGGGCTGGCTTTGGGGCGGGGTTTCGGCGGGCTCGGACATGATCGGCTCTGACGCTGTTCGGGGAGAACGGCCTTTTAGTGCGAACCGCCACGCTTGTCGCGCGTCCGTCTGGCCTTTGGCGGGGCGGCGGGCGTCAGGGTCAATCGGCTGTCGCGGATGGCCTGGGCGTCGCGCAGCGCCCGCCAGGCCCCGCCCAACTCCAGCGCGACCAGCAGATGCTCGCGGGTCAGCGGACCGTGGCGCGCGGCGCGCAGGTCTGCGATGTCGTTGAGCAGGCGGGCGGCGCGGCGGACGTCCTCGCGCGTTTCGCGCAGGCCCAGATCCTGCAGTCGGGCGAAGCGCCAGCCGTCTTCGGGCGGGTGGTCGAGCGCCAGTTGGAAGCGCTCTTCGGGCGTCAGGCGCGCGGCGACGAAGGCCCACCGGCCGTCCTGGGGATCGCGGCGATAGTGGCCCAGCCGCGTCGGCAGGCCGGCGGCGGCGTAGACCGACAGCGCGCCCTGCTCGATCTCGTCCAGGGCTTGATCGACGGCGTCGGCCTCGATCGGCTGGGGCTCGAAACCCGCGAAGGGATCGGACAAGGGCGTCTCGGGCGACGCCGCGCGCCCCCGTCCGAACAGGGCGGACAGTCGGGACAGGCGGCGCGCCACGAGGATCAGTTGACGTTCAGGGCGCTCGTCACCGACACGTCATAGACGACGCGCGTCACGCTCTGCACGAATTCGAAGAATTTGCGCGCCTCCGCCGCGCCCGCCAGGGGGACGTAGATCACGTCCTCGGGCATCACCTCCATATTGGTGGCGGCGAAGACGCTGGCGGCGTCGTTGAAGTTCAGCTCATAGACCACCGGCACGCCGCGCGGGGTGGCCGGTTGTGTGATGCCCAGGGCCTGGGCCACCTCGGGCCGTTCGAAGCGGAAGACCATGACGCGCCGGGCGTTGGCGGTGTTGGTGTTCAACCCCCCGACCTTGGACATGGCGCCGGTCAGGGTCATCGGTCCGGCGGGCATGTCGCCCTGGGTCACGGCGTTCAGGGCGCCGAAGGTGGAGAAGCGGCGCGGCTTGTACTGAACGTTGATCACGTCGCCGCGCTGCAGCCTGACGTTCTCTGCGAACTGGGTCGTCACGGCGGACAGGGGCGCGGTGTAGGTCCGGCCGTCGCGCTGGATGCTGATGGTCAGATCGTCCACCGAACGGGCCGAGCCGCCGGCGGCGGCGATCACGTCCAGGATGCGGTCGCGGTTGACGCCCACGGGCACGCGGCCGGGCTGGCGCACGTCGCCCAGCACATTGATGCTGTTGGAGACATTGCCGGCGATGGCGACCATGACCTGCGGATTGGCGACCTTGCCGACCAGGGCGCGACGAATGGCGGCGGCGGCCTGGGTCGAGGTCAGGCCCTGGACGCGGATCTGGCCCGCAAAGGGCACCGAGACCGAACCGCTGCGGTCCACCACGGCGCCGGGCAGGGCCTGGGCGCCGCCCTCGATGCTGGTCGCGCGGCTGGAGGCGCTTGCGCCGCCGAACAGCGAACCGGAGGGATCGTAGATGGAGATGGCCAGGGTGTCGCCCTCGCCGATGACATCGACGGGCTGTTCGCTGGAGGCCGAGGCCAGGGTGCCGAAGAACTTGGGCGGCACCTGTTTGATCCGCTCGGTCACTTCGAACGTCAGCGGCACCAGGGCGTAGCTGCCCATGGCCTGGGGCGTGGTGGCGCCGGCGTCGATCGAGGCGCCAGACGGTCCGTCGCGCGGCAGGGTGGAGCAGCCGCCGAGAATGGCGACGATGGCGAGAGGCAGGATGGTGCGCGTCATGAAGCCGGATAGCCCTTGTTCGCGTGTTGATTACAAGCCTTTGTCGCCGCTCGCCAGAGGCGAAACGGGCGCCAGGCCGATGGCCTGCGCGACCGTGTCGAAGTGGGCCTCCCACGACGGCGCGCGATAGTCGGCCGGTGGCGGCGGCGGCGAAAGCGCCGCGCGCTCGACCGCCGCCAGCCAGCCCAGGCCGTCCAGCGGGTCGATCAGTTCCGCGCCCGGCGTCAGTTCGCGGTGGGGCGCGATGTCCGAGGCGATCAGCAGCAGGCCCATGGCGCACGCCTCCACCGCCGGCAGGTCGAACCCCTCCACGGACGACGGCGCCAGGACGGCGCGGGCGCCGCGCATCAGGGCGGCCAGGGTGGTGTCGGACAGGTTGGACGCCTGATGCACCACGCCCCGCAGATTGGGCGAACGCTCCAGGTGATCCAGCACCGCCTCGTTCTCCCAGCCGTAGCGGCCGACCAGGACCAGGGACGGCGTGCGGTCGCCCATCCGCTCTTCCAGCCGACGCCACATCGTCAGCAGCAGGGCCAGGTTCTTGCGCGCCTCGATGGTGCCGACATGCACGAAATAGGGCCGGGCGGCCTGGACCGCCTCGCCCGCCGTAAAGGCCGGCTCCAGCCCCAGATGCGCCACATGGATCGGCGGCCGGGGCAGGTTTTCGCGCACCGCGAAGGCCCGCAGTTCGTCGCCCGTATAGGCCGAGTTGACGATCACCCGGCTGGCGTGGCGCAGGGTGTTGGCGACGCGGGCGTGATGCTTGTCGCCGTCGCCGGGGCGGCAGAACTCGGGGTGGGTCACGGGGATCAGGTCGTGGATCATCACGACGCGCTCGACGCCGGCCGCCGCCAGATCCCGCAGCGCCGACGGCTCCTGCAGCGTGGTGTGGCCGACCGTCAGATAAAGGTCCGCCGGCGGCAGGGGCGTCGTGTGGCGCGACCGGAAGAATTGCCTGAACACCCGCATCCGGTCGGCCGGCCTGTCCGGCGCGGGCGTCGGCGGCGGACTGATGACCGAGGCGACGGGCCGCGTCGGGCCGGTCAGGGCCGCCAGCAGACGGGCCTCGTGGCCGTGGTCGCCGTTCGCCCCGTTCCCGTTCCACCTTTCCCGCAGATCGACCACGCACCGGCGGAACCACGCCTTGTCGACCTCCACCAGCCGATTCTTGCGGCCTCGCACCGGCAGGACCAGAACGTCGGGCCGCGCCAGCAGCCATTCGGCATAGGCCAGACAGACCCGATCGACGCCGGTGGGCGAGGAACGGTCGGCCCGGCTCATCAGCCGGCTGGCGTCGTAAAGGATTCTCATCTGCGGGGCGTCAGGCGACGTAGCCGGCCTGCATCAGTTCGGCGATGTGGACGATGGCGGTGGGCCGCCCGTCCTCGACCACGAACAGGTTGGAGATCTTGTTGGCGGTCAACAGATCGACGACGTCGCTCATGCGCGCGTCGGGGTCCACGGTGATCGGATTGGCGCCCATGATGTCGGCGGCCTTCAGGCTGGCGACATCGCGCTGAAAGGCGCGGCGCAGGTCGCCGTCGGTGACGATGCCCGCCAAGGTTCCGTCGGCGTTCAGCACCGCGACCGCGCCCTTGCGGCCCTGGGTGATGGCCGAGACCACCTCGCTGAAGCTGGCGTCCAGCGCCACATTGGCGGGGGCGGCGGCGTTGTCGCCCATCCATTCGCGCACGCTCTGAAGGCTCATGCCCAGGGCCCCGCCCGGATGATGCAGGCCGAAATCCAGGGCCGTGAAGCCGCGCCGGTCCATCAGCACCATGGCCAGGGCGTCGCCCAGCGCCAGGGTCATCAGGGTCGAGGTCGTCGGCGCCAGGCCGTTGGGGCAGGCTTCCGCCACCTTGGGCATGGTCAGGCAGACGGCGGCGTTGCGGCCCAAGAAGCTGGTCGGGCGCTGGGTGATGGCGATGATCGGGATGCCGTTGCGCTGGCAGAACAGAAGCGGGTCGCGCAGTTCGCGGCTCTCGCCCGAGTTGGAGATGGCCAGGACCGTCACATCGGGCCGCAGCATGCCCAGGTCGCCGTGGCTCATCTCCGCCGGGTGGACGAAGAAGGCGTTGGTGCCGGTGGAGGCCAGGGTCGCGGCGATCTTGCCCCCGATATGGCCGGACTTGCCCATGCCGGTGACGACCACATAGCCGGGCCGGCTCATGATCACGTCCACCGCACGCGCCAGGGCGCCGTCCACGGTCCGCTCCAGGGCCTCCAGCGCCTCGATGTTCAGCCGGATCACCGACCGGGCGCGGTCGGTCATGGCGGCGATCTCGTCCGGCGTGGAATGCAGGGTCTCGGTCATGCTCTACAGGCCCGTTGCCGGGTTCTCCTTGGTTCGAGGCGCGCGATCCGCCGCAGCCGTAGAGCGCGCGCAACCCTTCCTTTCAGACGCCTTTGTCGATTTTGCGTCAACCTTTGCCGCTCTGGCGCGTTAGTCGGACTGGGGAAGTCGAAGAAAGCCAAGGGTTCCATGACGTCTCACGCCAGAGCCGCCGATCTCATCTTGCCGTCGCCGCCCGTGCGGGCCGAGGGCGTGGCCCTGTTTCTGGACATGGACGGCGTGCTGGCGCCCCTGGCGGCGACGCCGGACGCCGTGGTTCCGTCGCCCCGCCGGACCGCCGCGCTGAAGGCCGTGGCGGCGAAGCTGGACGGTCGCGTCGCCATCGTCAGTGGGCGGACGATCTCCGAGATCGACCGGATCGCCGACCATGCCCTGATGTCCGCCTCGGGCGTGCATGGGCTGGAACGGCGGTTGAAGGACGGCACGATCCAACGCAAGACCGCCGACGCGGGCGTGGCCCAGGCGTTGCGCGCGTTCAAACTGTTCGCCGCCGACCGGCCCGGCATGATCGTGGAGGACAAGGGCGTTTCGGCGGGCCTGCACTATCGCCAGGCGCCGGATCAGGCCAAGGCGGCCGAGGATCTGGCTCATCGCCTCCAGGCCGAGACGGGCCTGACGCTTCAGCCCGGCCATATGGTGCTGGAGCTGAAGACCCCCGGAGCGGACAAGGGCACGGCCGTGACCGCCTTCATGCAGGAGGCGCCGTTCAAGGGCGCCGCGCCGGTCATGCTGGGCGACGACCTGACCGACGAATACGGGTTCGAGGCGGCGGCGGCCCTGGGCGGCTACGGCGTCCTGGTCGGCCCTGAACGCCCCACGGCGGCGCGCTATCGGCTGGAGGATGTGGACGCCGTCCTGATCTGGCTGGAAGCAGTGGCGGGGGTTTGATCGATGACCCCCAATCTCGATCTCTTTCCCATCGGCAACTGCGCCGTCAGCGCCCTGATCGACCGTCAGGGGCGATTCGTCTGGGCCTGCGCGCCGCGCGTCGACGGCGACCCGGTCTTTTCCGCCCTGATGAACGGCGAAGCGCCGGATCACGGCTTCTGGGCCATCGAACTGGAAGGTCTGTCGCACGTCTCCCAGTCCTATGTCCGAAACACCCCGGTGCTGCGGACGGTGTTGACCGACGACGACGGGGCCTCGGTCGAGATCATCGACTTCGCGCCGCGTCATCCGAAGCATTCGCGCACCTATCGGCCCCTGGCCTTCGGGCGGATCGTCCGGCCGCTGGAGGGGACGCCGCGCATTCGGGTGCGGCTGCGCCCTTCCGCCGACTGGGGCGCGCGGCCTGCGCCCCACACCTCGGGCTCGAACCATATCCGCTATGTCTGCCCGGACGTGGTGTTCCGTCTGACGACGGACTGCCCCGTCTCCCATGTGCTGGAAGAGCGGGTCTTCCGGCTGGAGCGGCCGCACGCCTTCTTCTTCGGTCCGGACGAGGGCTACGACCAGGATGTCGGGCCGGGCGTCGAGGCGGCGCTGAACCGCACGGTCGCCTATTGGCAGGACTGGGTCCGCAAACTGTATCTGCCGCTGGACTATCAGGAGGCGGTGATCCGTGCAGCCGTCACCCTGAAACTATGCGCCTATGAGGAGACGGGCGCCATCGTGGCGGCCATGACGACCTCGGTGCCCGAGTTCAAGGAGAGCGGCCGGAACTGGGACTACCGCTACTGCTGGATCCGCGACGCCTATTATACGGTGCGGGCGCTGAACCGGCTGGGCGCGGTCGACATCCTGGAGAACTATCTGGGCTATCTGCGCAATCTGGTCGACGATTCCCGCGGCGGCCATGTCCAGCCCGTCTACGGCGTGGGGCTGGAGCCCGGCATCGGCGAAAGCATCGTGGAGACGGTGGCCGGTTATCGCGGCATGAAGCCGGTGCGGATCGGCAATCAGGCGCACGAACATCTGCAGCATGACGTGTACGGACAGATCGTCCTGCCGCTGGTTCAAGCCTTCTACGACCAACGCCTGCTGCGGCCCGGCACGATCGACGACTTTCATGCCCTGGAGAAGGTCGGCGAGCGCGCCTACGCCATGCACGACCAGGCCGACGCCGGCCTGTGGGAGTTCCGCACCATCGCGCGGGTCCATACCTATTCCTCGGTCATGTGCTGGGCGGCCTGCGATCGCCTGGCCAAGGCGGCGGATCACCTTGGCCTGCACGCGCGGGCCGAGGTCTGGCGCGAACGGGCCGGCGAAATCCGCGAACGGGTCGAGACGGAAGCCTTCCTGCCGGACGAGGGGCGGTTCGCCGCCAGCTTCGGCAATAGGGAACTGGACGCCTCCCTGCTGCAACTGACGGACCTGGGCTTTCTGGACGCCCATGATCCGCGTCAGGTCGCCACCTTCGACGCCATCGAACGCGATCTGAAGAAGGGCGCCTATCTGTTCCGCTATGTCGAGCCGGACGATTTCGGCGAGCCGGAGACGGCGTTCAACTTCTGCACCTTCTGGTTCATCGAGGCCCTGCATCAGAACGGCCGCATCGACGAGGCGCGCGCCATCTTCGACGAGATGCTGAGCCGCCGCACCCGCGCGGGTCTGCTAAGCGAGGACATCTCCATCGAGGACGGAGAGCTGTGGGGCAACTATCCGCAGACCTATTCCCTGGTCGGCATCATCAATTGCGCCGTGTTGTTGAGCCGTTCCTGGACCGACGTGCGTTAGGGTCTCGACCGCCTGTTTTTCGTCCCCGGGGCTGGGGACGCCGCCTGAAGTGAAGTCATGTCGCGCCTGATCGTCGTTTCCAACCGCGTTTCCGCACCCGCCGACCCCGCCGCCGGTTCGGCGGGCGGCCTGGCCATGGCCCTGTCGGCGGCGCTCCGAAAATACGACGGCCTGTGGTTCGGCTGGTCCGGCGAGACGGTGGATCACTTCACCGGCGAGATGAAGCTGGAGGACCGGGCCGGCGTCACCGTCGGCCTGGTCGATCTGGAGGCCCAGGACGTCGACGAATATTACAACGGCTACGCCAACAAGACGCTGTGGCCGCTGTTTCACCACCGCATCGACCTGGCTCAGTACGAGCGCAGCTATGGCGAGGGCTACGAGCGGGTGAACCGGCGCTTCGCCGAGGTTCTGGCGCCCCGCATCCAGCCGGACGACGTGATCTGGATCCACGACTATCATATGATCCCGATGGCGCGCGACCTGCGCCGCCTGGGGGTCCGGAACCGGATCGGCTTTTTTCTGCACACGCCCTGGCCGACGCGGCAGTTGCTGGTGACGCTGCCGCATCACAGACGGCTGGTGGAATCGATGTTCGATTTCGACCTGATCGGCTTCCATACACGCGAGTGGAGCGATCTGTTCACGGACTATGTGGTGACGGAGGCGCGGGGCGAGCTGGACGGCGACGGCGGGCTGGAGTGTTTCGGCCGTCGCGTGCAGACCGGTGTTTTCCCCATCGGCATCGACGTGGACGGGTTCCTGGCGGCCCGCAACTCGGCCCTGGGCGAGCGCACCTACGACCGGATGGCGGCCTCGGCGGCCTTCCGCAAGATGATCGTCGGCGTGGACCGGCTGGACTATTCCAAGGGGCTGGAAGAGCGGCTTCTGGGCTATGAGCAGTTCCTGCACGACAATCCGTCCATGCCGGGCGAAGTATTCCTTTTGCAGGTCACGCCCATCTCCCGCGACGACGTCGACAGCTATCAGGACATTCGTGCGCGGTTGGACGCCCTGGCCGGGCGGGTCAACGGCGCCTTCGCCGACATGGACTGGCAGCCGATCCGCTATCTGAACCGCACCTATCGCCGGGACCAGTTGGCGGGCATCTATCGGGCGGCCAAGGTGGGGCTGGTGACGCCGTTGCGCGACGGCATGAACCTGGTCGCCAAGGAATATGTGGCGGCTCAAGACCCCCAGGACCCCGGCGTCCTGATCCTGTCGCGCTTCGCCGGGGCGGCCGAGCAGATGGGGGAGGCCCTGCTGGTCAATCCCTATAGCCGCGAGGAACTGTCGGAGGCGATCCATAAGGCCCTGACCATGCCGCTGGCCGAACGGATAAGGAAGTGGGAGACCCTGATGCAGGTGGTGCGCGACACCGACGTCTCCATCTGGCGCGACGCCTTCGTCAACGCCCTGGTCGGCGACTTGACCCCCGCCGCCGATCAGTGGGCCGGCGCGGCCTGAGGCAGGTCGAAGGCCAGCAGCAGGGTGCGCTGGGCCGGGTTGAAGTTGTCGTCGGACAGGATGTAGAGGCGCGTGCCTGCGGGCCGGGCCTGGGCGGCGATCCCTTCGAAATTGTCGGTCGTTCCGGGCAGTTTCAACTCGACCAGCACCGGCCCCAGGCTTCCGTCGGGCGCCATGCGGCGGATGCGGCCGCGCGCATCGAACGGCGGGCGGAAGCGGCGCTCGACCACGAACCAGCCGTCGCCGGACGGATCGCGGTCCATGCCGGTGATGCGGTACTCGCTGTCGGGAACAGGCTCGGCCGGGGGCGGCGTGACGACGACGCAACGCGCAGGCCCGCAGTCCCACACCCCGCCCGCCTCGCCCGCCACGCGCCAGCCGCCCGGCGCGGCGGCGACGCCCTCCAGCCCGTCGTTCTCGGTGAAGGGGAAGTCCGGGATGCGCAGGGGACGCGGCGTGGTCAGGGCCGACAGCGGGCCATAGGTCCAGAGCCGATGACGGCGTTCGAAACTGATCAGCAGGTCGCCCTGCGGCGTCAGGATCAGCCCCTCGGCGTCGCCGTCCGCCTTTTCGACGATGGGAGACCCGTCCGGCAAGGTCAGACGGCGCGCGCGGATGCGATCCAGTCCGATAAGGCGGCCGCGCCGATCCAGCCGCAGATCCGCCTGAACCAGGTCTCCGACGTCGGAGACGCTGACCAGACCACGCTCGCCCGTCAGTTTCAGGTCCGACAGGCTGTGCAAGGCCGAGCCTGGCGCCGCCACGATCTCCAGTCCGCCGGCGAAATCGACGCCGGGCGCCAGGACCGCGCCGCCGGGCAGACCCAGTCCCACCGCCTTCAACCGCGCCTCGGTCGGCGTCCACCCTTGGGCGGGATGCGGATCAGGCGCGGGCGGACCCAGGGTGGTCGCACAGGCCGTCAGGGACAGGGCCGCCCAGACGGCGGCGATACGGGGCAGTCGGGTCATGGGAGACGGACAGGTCATGCGGCGCGGCCGGCTCTGTTCGCAGCCCTGTTCGCGGGTTTGGGCGCGCCGCGGCGGCCGGCCCCGGCGGGCTCGGTTTCGAACAGTTCGGCCAGCTTCTCGGTCATGGCGCCGGCCAGCTGCTCCACATCCACGATGGTCAGGGCGCGGCGATACCAGCGGGTCACGTCATGGCCGATGCCGATGGCCAGAAGCTCGACCGGCGAACGATCCTCGATCTCGGCGATGACCTGGCGCAGGTGCTTGTCCAGATAGAGGGCGGCGTTGGCGCTCTGGGTCGAATCGTCGACCGGCGACCCGTCGGAAATGACCATCAGGATGCGGCGCTGCTCGCTCCGGGCCAACAGGCGACCATGCGCCCACTGCAGGGCCTCGCCGTCGATGTTCTCTTTCAGCAAGCCCTCGCGCATCATCAGGCCGAGGTTCTTCTTGGCCCGGCGCCAAGGCGCGTCGGCGGCCTTGTAGATGATGTGGCGCAGGTCGTTCAGACGGCCCGGATTGGCGGGCTTGCCGGCGCTGATCCACGCCTCGCGCGACTGACCGCCCTTCCAGGCGCGGGTGGTGAAGCCCAGGATTTCGACCTTGACGCCGCACCGCTCCAGGGTGCGCGCCAGGATGTCGGCGCAGACCGCCGCCACCATGATCGGCCGCCCGCGCATGGAGCCCGAGTTGTCCAGCAGCAGGGTCACGACCGTGTCGCGGAACGGGCTTTCGCTTTCGGCCTTGAACGACAGGGGCGCAGTGATGTCGGTCACGATCCGCGTCAGCCGGGCCGTGTCCAGCATCCCCTCTTCCAGATCGAAGATCCACGACCGATTCTGCTGGGCCAGAAGGCGGCGCTGCAGCTTGTTGGCCAGGCGCGAGACCACGCTGGACAGCACCGCCAGCTGCCCGTCCAGGAGGCCGCGCAGCCGGTCCAGCTCCATCGGATCGCACAGGTCGGCGGCGTCCACCACCTCGTCATAGGCGGTGGTGAAGACGCGATAGGCGTCCACCGCCCGGCCGTCGTCGGGCGTCTGCCGGCGGTCGGGCTGTTCGCCCTCCTGCAGTTCCGGCCCATCGTCGGAGACCTCGCCGTTCGGGTCTGCGGGGGCGCCTTCGGGACGGCTTTCGCGCTCGTCCTCGGCCGACCGATCGTCGGCGTCGCCCTCCATGGACTGGTCGCCTTCGCCGCCGTCCTGATCCTCGTCCTGGTCCTGATCGTCGTCGGCGGTCGGGTCCTGAGGATCGGGCTCGTCCTGGCCGGGGTCGTCGGCGCCGTCGTCGCCTTCGGCGTCGCCGGGGTTCAGGTCCAGGTCGCGCAGCACGTCGCGCAGTTTCAGGGCGAAGTCCCCCTGGTCGCCGGCGGCTTGGGCCAGGGCGTCCAGACTGGCCCCCGCGCGGGCCTCGATGCCCGATCGCACCAGGTCCAGCATGGCGCGCGCCCCATCCGGGGTCGGCCGGTCGGTCAGACGTTCGCGCACCAGAAGCGCCACGGCCTCGGCGACGGGCACCCGCTCGGCCTCGTTGATCCGCAGGGCGCCGGTCCGCTCCAGCCGCGTCAGAAGGGCGGCGTCCAGATTGCCGCGCACCCCGGCCAGGAACTGGGATCCCACGGCCTCGATCCGCGCCTGTTCGGCGGCCTCGAACACCTCGGCGGCCCGGACGTCGGCCGGGCGCAGCCGCCCGTCCAGGGCGGCGTCATGATTGGCCAGGCGCAAGGCCAGCCGGTCGGCCTGACCCCGCAGGGACGCGCTTTCGGGACCGGAAGGGTCGCGCGGCGGATGGGGCAGGGTCAGGACGCCGTTCGCCAGCCGGGGACCGTCCGATCCGAACTGAACCTCAAGCTCCGGCTGTTCGGCCAGGGCGCGGGCGGCGTGACCCAGCGCGCGCTTGAAGGTTTCGGCTGGGGTGTCGGGGGCGGCCATGCCCCTCAGTTAGTCGGTTCGCGCCTGCGGGAAAAGCGTCGTCGGGCCGCTTTTCGGATCGGCGCTTGCGGCCGGGCCTCGGGCGAACCCGTCAGCGCTTGGGCATCAGGCCCAGCCGGTCCTTGACCACCGGCCGCGCCTCGAAGGCGATAAAGGCGGCGCACAGCCCGGCCCACAGGGCGTAGCTGACCCCCACCACTATGGCGATGGGCAGGCCGCCGACGCCGAAGATCAGCAGGGTCGTCTCCGTCGCGCCCAGGGCCGCCGTCACGCCGCCGGCTTCGAACCAGCCCAGGATCGACATCCCCAGCGCCAGGATCACCTGCAGCGCCGCCGCCGCCAGGCCGCCGAACAGCAGGAAGCGCCACACCACGCCCAGCCGCGTGCTGGGCCGGCCGTCGCGGGCGCGCTCGGCCCGGATGCGCAACAGGATCAGCGGCGCGGCGATCAGACCCACGATCAGCACGGTCAAACGCCAGTCCAGGTCCCGACCGAACTCCAGCGCCTGGGGCGGCCACAGCGGCAGGGTCAGAATCAGCGGCGGCCAGGCCGCGCCGGCCAGGGACGCCAGCACCAGCGGCAGGGTTCCCGCCCGCGCGTGGATGGTCGTCTGTCCAGGCAGGTCGCCGTAGCTGTCGATCCGTTTCATCGCGTGGGCGCCGGGGTTTCGCCGGAGTAGTCGTAGAAGCCGCGCCCGCTCTTGCGGCCCAGCCAGCCGGCCTCGACATATTTCACCAGCAGCGGGCAGGGGCGGTATTTGCTGTCGGCCAGGCCGTCGTACAGCACGTTCATGATGGCCAGGACGACGTCCAGCCCCATGAAGTCCGCCAGCTCCAGCGGCCCCATCGGATGGTTGGCCCCCAGCCGCAGCGCCTTGTCGATGGAGGCGACGTTGCCGACCCCTTCGTACAGGGCGAAGATCGCCTCGTTCATCATCGGCACCAGGATGCGGTTGACGATGAAGGCCGGGAAATCCTCGGCGTCGGTCGTGGTCTTGCCCAGGCTCTCGGCGAAGACCACGGCGGCGGAATGGGTCTCGGCCGAGGTGGCGATGCCGCGGATGATCTCCACCAGCTTCATCACCGGCGCCGGCTTCATGAAGTGCAGGCCGACGAAGCGGTCGGGCCGGTCCGTCGACGAGGCCAGGCGCGTGATCGAGATGGACGAGGTGTTGGACGCCAACAGGGCGTGCGGCGCCAGGAAGGGGGTGATCTCGGCGAAGACGGCCTTCTTGACCGCCTCGTCCTCCCGCGCAGCCTCGATCACCAGATCGGCGCCCCCCACCGCCTCGGCCAGGGTGTCGGCGATCCGGATGCGGGCCAGGGCGGCGTCGGCCTGGCGCTGATCGACCAGACCGCGCCCGACATGACGCGCCAGACTGGCCGCGACCTCGCCCAGGGCCAGGGTCGCCCGGCCGGTCGCCACGTCGTACAGCCGGACCGTATAACCGCCCAGCGCCACTGCGTGGGCGATGCCTGCGCCCATCTGTCCGGCGCCCAGGACGGCGACTGTGGTGATCGTGCTCATGAACCGTGGTCGAATGTGATCGGGGCGGGCACCTTAGGAAGGTCAGGGCGCGGCGCAAGAGCGGAGTCGCACTTGCGATAGATAGGCCAACTCCTGAGGCCAGCAAACATCACCTCAATAGGCGCCGATCAACTGGAGCAGACCGAATTTTGCGGCGGGCAGCAGAAGGCTGCGGGTTCCCGCAATCACGATCCAGGCGATGATCGGTGTGATGTCGATGCCGCCCAGGTTGGGAACGATCCGGCGCAGCGGATGTAGGAACGGACCCGTGACAGCGTCCAGAAAGCTGGCGATCTGCCGCACGGCCTGATTTCGATAGTTGATGACGTCGAAGGCGAACAGCCAGCTCAGGATCGCATTGACGATGATGGCGAGCAAAAGCAGTCCCAGAAGCGAATCCAGGACGAAAAAGATAAAGTTGATAATCGCTACGATCATGAAGCGTTGTCCTGGCGCTTGAAATGGAACCTCGGCTTCTAGCCCGACCGTGCCGCGTCCGACAATCTTTGCGATGCGCCTGCGCCGATTGCGCGCACAAGGCCGTTGACACCCCGCCCGCCCGCCTTCTATGTCCCGCCCTCGCCTGGAGGCCCGCTCCTGACTGGAACGGGGCCGTAGCTCAGTTGGTAGAGCGCGTCGTTCGCAATGACGAGGTCAGGGGTTCGACTCCCCTCGGCTCCACCAAATCCTTGCTCCACAAGGGTTTGGACGGAAACAGGCGATAAAACTGACACTACGCTGCTACACACGGCGACCAAGAGGCCGTCGAATAAGCGTTCTGCTACAATCACTTCACCGTCCAGAGCCTGTAGCACCACGCTGCTACACACACCGTCCAAACGGCCCCTTCGACCGTCTCCACGGTCACCCAATGCTGGACGGCGGCAATCGTCTGGCCTGATCGTCAGGGGATCGACCTACTATCTTCGACTTCGTGTCCCGAGATCGTTGGCTGAGATCATCGGCAAGACGGAAGTCATGAAGTCTCTCGGCACGGGCTATCGGGCTGATGCTGTCCGCAAAGCTCGGATCGTTGCGGCGGCGTTCGAGCAGGAGTGGCGGGACATTGAAGTGCACGGCGTTCGGCCTGTCATTGCCATTCAGGACGAGCGACCGAAGCCCGCGCCGCCGCCTCCGGCGTCTCCAGCGGATAAGACACTACGAGAAGCCTTTGAACTCTTCCGATCCGATCCTGCGAAGCACCGCAGTCGCAAGACGGACCTTCACTATCTAAACCTCATTGACCTGACGGTCGGCCTCTGGGGAGAGGGCCGCACGATCCGCTCCATCGACCGTGAAGCCTCGCGTGAGCTTCTCGATGTGCTTCTCTGGTTGCCGTCGAACGCCGAAAAGAAATTTCCCAAGCTGTCGCCGCTCGCGGCTGCAAGGATGGCGAAGGAGAAGGGCCTGACCGGGAGGCTCTCGCCAGCCTCGGTCAACGGCTACATGTGCAAGTTCCGGGCGGTGATGAACTTCTGCCAGAACGAGGGCTGGATCGAACGGAATCCGGCTAAGGGGCTTCAGGTCATCGACCGGGTGAGACGGCGGGATAAACGCCTACCATTTTCAACCGAGCAGCTACGTCTGATCTTCGATACGCCGGTTTACCGGGGATGCGTTGACGACTGGGCAGGATACTCCACGCCCGGCCCCGCACGTCCGCGTCGCGGGCGTTTCTGGGTGCCGCTCATCGCCTTGTTTTCGGGCATGAGAATGAACGAAATTTGCCAGCTACACGTCGCAGACATCCATCGGTTGGATGGCATTGACTGCTTCTTCGTGACGGAAGGCCCGTCCGATAGCGACAACGGCAAACGCCTGAAGACCGCCGCCAGCGAGCGGTTCATTCCCATCCACCCGACGCTCATTGATATTGGGTTCATGACCTTCGTCGCGGAAAGGCGCGCGGCTGGCTCCGTGCGCCTGTTCTCCGAACTCCAGAAGTCGAGCACCGGCTACTATAGTGACCCCTTTTCGAAGTGGTTTCGACGCTTCCTTCAACGGGCCGGAGCAGACAGGCCGAAGACCTGCTTCCACTCGTTTCGACACTGCTATCGGGATGCGTTGCGCGAAGCCCGCATCGAGCATGAAGTCGCGCTCGCCCTCGGAGGTTGGTCGTCTGGCAATGGAACCGAAGGCGGCGAAACCGCCGCCGCCTACGGCCGAGGCTATCGCGCCCAGATGCTCTATAACGCGATGGGTCGGATTGCCTATCCAGACCTCGATCTCTCACATCTCACACTGGGATAACGGAGTGGCGTGTGCACGATCCTGCACACTTGGTGGAGTGCATTATCGTGCACATAGACACAAGTGCATTATTGTGCACAAATGCGCTTGTGAACAATCGTGCACATAGGCCGTCATGCTGATCTATACGCCTCGCGATCTCGGAGCCTCCATCCGCGAGCGGCGAAAGGCCCTCGGTCTGGATCAAGTTGAACTCGCCAAACAGATCGGGGCGAGCCGACGCTGGCTAATTCAGGTCGAGAACGGAAAGGCCGGGGCGTCCTTCGGCCTGCTGTTGCGGACCTTGAACGCACTGGGCATGCAACTTGATCTGAAGACGCCGAGCGACGAACCGACATCCTCTCAAGAGCCACTAAGCACGCCAGACCTCGATTTCGTTCTCGCGCGTGCGCGTCGGGGCGCCGCTTCGGAATGAGCCGCCTCATCGTCCTGATGAACGGCGTCGAGGCGGGCCATCTCGACTACGAGCAGGGGCGCCTATCGTTCACCTACAGCGAAGACTGGCGGTCGCGGGGCGGCGCCGTCCCGCTGTCGCTCAGCATGTCCTTGGCGGCGCCCACCCACACTGGAGCGACGATCAACGCCTTCATCTGGGGCCTTCTGCCTGACAACGAGCAGATCATCCGTGAATGGGCCGCGCGTTTTCATGTCAGCGCGCGCCAGCCGTTCGGTCTGATCGGCGCGGTCGGCGAGGACTGCGCGGGGGCGGTTCAATTCGTTCAGCCAGATCGCTTGGACGCCGTGGTCAGCGGCGACCGTGATGGTGTCGAGTGGCTCGACACAAAGGAGGTCGCCGAGCGTCTCGCCGGTCTGCGGACCAACCGGGGCGCATGGCGCCGCGCCGGTGACGGAGGCCAATTCAGCCTTGCGGGCGCCCAGCCCAAGATCGCCCTGATGCAGCAGGACGGCCGATGGGGCATTCCGATGGGCAGATTGCCCACGACCCACATCCTGAAGCCGCCGTCCGCCGATCTCGAAGCTCAAGCCGAGAACGAGCACTTCTGCCTGTCGGTCCTGCGATCCCTTGGCCTGACGGTCGCCCAGTCTCGGGTGCAGAGGTTCGAAGACGAGGTGGCCATCGTCTTGGAGCGGTATGATCGCATCCCTACGCCCGAGGGGGGTGTCCGCGTCCATCAGGAAGACTTCTGTCAGGCTCTCGGCGTGCCGCCTGAGCGCAAATACCAGAACGCGCCCGGTCCCGGCCTCAAGGACATCATCGCCTTGGTGCGCGCGGTATCCGTGGAGCCGCAGGAAGACGTCGATACGCTCGTTGATGCGAGCATCTTCAACTGGATGGTCGGCGGCTCAGACGCCCACGCCAAGAATTTCTCGCTCTTGCTGGCGGCCGGGGGACGCGCGCGCCTCGCGCCGATCTACGACGTCGCGAGCATCCTGCCCTATGCCCCGCAGGTGCAGTTCCAAGACGTGAAGCTGGCCATGAAGATCGGCGGCGAATATCGCCTCGCCGACATCGGCCTGCGTCACTGGCAGCGGTTCGCCGATGAGAACCGGTTGGACTTCGATGTCGTCAGGGGTCGGATCGAGGCGTTCGCTCAACAGCTTCCCGATCTCGCTTCGACCGTCAGGGATCAGATCGCCGCCGAAGGCGCCGCTCACGCTCTTAACGACAAGCTGGCGACGATTTTCGCTGATCGAGCCAAGTGGGTTCGAGTTCAATTGGACCGTGGGCAACCGGAGACCCGATGATCTCAGCCAACGATCTCGGGACACGAAGTCGAAGATAGTAGGTCGATCCCCTGACGATCAGGCCAGACGATTGCCGCCGTCCAGCATTGGGTGACCGTGGAGACGGTCGAAGGGGCCGTTTGGACGGTGTGTGTAGCAGCGTGGTGCTACAGGCTCTGGACGGTGAAGTGATTGTAGCAGAACGCTTATTCGACGGTTTCTTGGGGACCGTGTGTAGCAGCGTGGTGTCAGTTTTATCGCCTGTTTCCGTTTCCGGGCGGTGATGAACTTCTGTCAGAACGAGGGCTGGATCGAGCGGAACCCAGCCAAGGGGCTTCAGGTCATCGACCGGGTGAGACGGCGGGATAAACGCCTTCCATTTTCCGCCGAGCAGCTACGCCTGATCTTCGATGCGCCGATCTACCGAGGCTGCGTTGACGATTGGGCCGGATACTCCACACCCGGCTACGCGCACCCACGACGTGGGCGGTTCTGGGTGCCGCTCATCGCCCTCTTCTCGGGCATGAGGATGAACGAGATATGCCAGCTACATGTCGCGGACATCCACCGTCTTGAAGGAGTGGACTGCTTCTTCGTGACGGAAGGACCGTCTGACGCCGACAACGGGAAACGCCTGAAGACGGCGGCCAGCGAACGGTTCATCCCTATCCACCCCCAACTGGTCGAGATCGGGTTCTTGTCCTTCGTGGAGCAGAGGCGAACGGCTGGCGCCGTGCGCTTATTTTCCGAACTCCAAAAGTCCAGCACCGGCTACTACAGCGACCCGTTCAGCAAGTGGTTCAGGCGGTTCCTTGAGCGCGCTGGGGCGTCTCGTGATAAGACCTGCTTCCACTCTTTCAGACACTGCTACCGGGACGCTCTACGCGAGGCCCGCATCGAGCATGAGGTCGCTCTCGCCCTTGGTCGTTGGTCTTCTGGCAACGGCAACGAAGGCGGTGAAACTGCTGCTTCGTATGGTCGAGGTTATCGCGCTCAAACCCTCTATGAGGCCATGAGCAAGATTGGATACGAAGACCTCGATCTTACACACCTCAAACAGAACGAGATGTCGGCGATTGCTGCTCTGGAGTAGGGGCCGGTGCCGACTCACCATCCTGCGTCGGCACTTCGCACCCTATGTATTTTTTCACTTTCCTCGGAGTTTGCGGAGAAGCGCAGATGCCCTTTACGATCCGAAGAAAGGACTGTGCATTCATATCGTCGTGGGACGTAAATGTTCCTCGCTGTAGGCCCGTGGCGAGGGCCGACTGGCTCTCAATGCTGGCCTTCCGATAGAAGACAAAAGACTCCTTCGTCAGAAACCGATGCTCATGCGATTGCAGGATGCATGTCGGGTCGCACAAAGAGTTCACTCGTGTCGAAACCGATACGATTACCTGCTTCCCCTCAGGGCACGGGTCAGAGCAGACAACGAACAGATGCATTCTGCCGGGGTCTTGCGGCGGCCCTGAAGGGATGAGGATTGTGCCCCGCTTGGCGACCGTCACGCGCTTTTAACTCAGGGAGGCGAACAGACGGTCGATCTTGCGATGATCTCGAATGAGATCGGCTTGAGCATCGGCATTCTCGATGCCGACCATCGTCATGATCCGTTCCAAGGGGATAGGGCGTGAACTTCCGCTTGGGTCTTCCCACTCAGGCACATTGTTCCGGTCGTGGGTCCAATCGCGGATTTGCCACTTGGTCATATGCTTGAACTGCGCCCAGACCGAATCCAAAGATTGGATGTCCGCATCGGACAACTCATCCAACTCATCGGCAGTCACGCCTTCGACGACGCCCACTACATGGTTGGCTTGATCCTCCAAGTAGTCGGCCCAGCCACATGCCGCGAGGTCGTGCTCACCGTTCAAATGAGAGTAGGTGGATGAGTTGACCGGACCGTGCGGCATTGACACATGCTGCTCGTCCAAAATTGGCGCACCCCACGTTTTCAAACTGTCGCGGTCAGCCAGATAGACAAGCTTCACAGCCTTCAGAACATCGATACGCCCGCCCGCTTGGAGTGCGAGATAGGCAATGACCTGTGCTGCTTTGCGAGGGTTGAACATCGAGTGGCCTGTTAGCGACGGCAATCCATCGCGCTCCGCGCGCTTGTAAGCCCTTTCGGTGAACAAATCCAGAATGAAATGGAATTGTTCTTGACTCACGCACGCAAGTCGAATCCGGAATTTGCTGCCGATTCCGGCCCAGCTTTACGAAGTCGAAGGTAGTAGGTCGATCCCCGAACGATCAGGCCAGACGATTGCCGACGCCGAGCATCAGGTGACCGAGGAGACGGTTGAAGGGGCCGTTTGGACGGTGTGTGCGACGAGGTGGTGCTACAGTCTTGGGACGGTGAACTGACTGTAAGGGAACGCTTTTTCGACGGCCTCTTGGGAGCCGTGTGTAGCAGCGTGGTGTCAGATTTATCGCCTGTTTCCGTCCAAACCCTTGTGGAGGAAGGATTTGGTGGAGCCGAGGGGACACCAGGCGTTTCTGATCAGAGACTTGCGCCGGACCGAACAGCACTGTCGCTGACAGTTGCCGCCCACAGGTCCGATGTCGCTTGTCACGACCGTCGCCGTCGCGGTGGTTTTACTACTCCGGACCGGAGTTCCGACACACTGCCGGGCCGTGGTTGGCCGACGCGAACTGGGAACGACGGGGCGAGTTTCTGAAAGCTGTCTGGCACGGCGCGGGTCAGGTCCGAATTCTCGTCGACGATCTGGTTTCTTGCATTTGCGAACCAGTCGCATTAAGTGCGGGGCGGGTTTCAAGGATATGTCATGCGCCGTTGTCTGCTTCTCGCCACTGTCTTCGCCGTGGCGCCTGTTTCCGCCTTCGCCCAGAGCCAGATCGCAGGCCAGAAACAGGGCCAGAATCAGGCTCAGCAGCCGGCGGCGCTAGAGGATGTGGTGGTCACGGCCTCGACCCGGGCGCAGCGGGTCGTGGAGGCGCCGGCCTCGATCTCGGTGGTGACGGCCGAAACCCTGGCCAATCGCCCGAACGCGGACCTGACCGATGCGCTGCGGGATGTGGAGGGGGTGTCGGTCAGCGGCGGCTCGAACAATCAGGACGTCTATATTCGCGGCCTGCCGGGCAGCTACACCCTGATCCTGGTGGACGGAAAACGCCAGTCGACGCGCGACAGCCGCGTCAACGGCAACGCCGGTTTCGAACAGAGCTTCACCCCGCCGTCGGGCGCCATCGAACGGATCGAGGTGGTGCGCGGGCCGATGTCGTCGTTGTACGGATCGGACGCCATCGGCGGGGTGATCAACATCATCACCAAGAAGGTGCCCGAACGTTGGGGCGGCTCCATCGGCGGCGACTATGTCGCCCAGGAGAACGGCGCGTCCGGCGACTGGCGCCAGGCGCAGGGCTATCTGGCCGGGCCGCTGGTGGACGGCGTGCTGGGCGCCCAGATCTGGGGGCGCAGCTACAAGCGCGACGAGGATCGCATCCTGGGCGGCGTCAACGGCGGCGAGGACTGGAACCTGACCGGCCGCCTGGCCTGGACCCCAAACACCGATCACGAGGTGCTGTTGCAGGTCGACCGGACCGATGTGAAGCGCGAGAACACGGCGGGCGCGACCCTGGCCGCCACGGCCGCGTCCAACTACAACACCAATGAACGCACGGCCGCGTCCCTGGGCTGGAACGGCCGTTGGGACTGGGGGACCAGCGCCCTGTCGGTCCTGCGCGAGGAAACCCAGCGCGAGACCTTCACGCGCCGCGCCGGCGTCTTCACCCAGGATGCGCGCGCGCCAAAACTGACCAACACCGTCTATGACGCCCTGTTCAACATCCCGCTGGAGAGGTCGCCGCTGGGCGATCACCAGCTGGTCGTGGGCGGCCAATATGTCGAGAACAGGCTGGTGGACCTGAATCCCGGCGTCAATGCGACCCAGCCGGGAACCTTCACCGTGTGGCAGCGCGCCCTGTTCGTCGAGGACGAATGGCGGCTGAACGCGCGTCTGGCCCTGACCGCCGGCCTGCGTTTCGACGATCACGAACGCTATGGTTCGCACTGGAGCCCGCGCCTTTACGCCGTCTGGACGCCGACCGAGGCGTGGACGATCAAGGGGGGCGTCTCCACCGGCTTCCGCGCGCCCGAACTGCGCCAGGTGGCCCAGGGCTATGCCTACACCACCGGCGGGGCCAATTGCTCGGTCGGGCCGAACGGGACGTGCGGCGTCATCCTGGGCGATCCGAGCATCGCGCCCGAGACCAGCACGAACTATGAGGTCAGCGTGCTGTGGAATCCGTCCACGACCCTGTCGGCCAGCGCGACGGTCTTTCGCACCGCCTTCAAGGACAAGATCGACAGCGCCCTGGTCTATAATCAGGATGGGTCCATCGCGCGCTGGAGCGAGAACCCCAACTATCGCCTCTACTATTGGTACAATCTTCAGGACGCCGATCTGCAGGGGGTGGAGCTGTCGGGTCGTTGGCGGCCCATCGACCGGCTGGGGCTGAAGGCGGGCTATACCTATACCGACTCGGAACAGAAGTCGGGGACCTACAAGGGGCTGCCGCTGTCGCGCACGCCCCAGCACATGGCCAACTTCCGCGCCGACTACGACGCCAGCGAGCGGCTGAACCTGTGGGGCGCCGTCAACTATCATGGCGAGGAGCTGAACGCGGGCCTGCGCGTCGGTTCGAACGGCCAGCCGATCCTGAACGGCGCCACCCAGGTGGGCCGCCGCTACCCCAGCTACACCACCGTCGACATCGGCGCGAACTGGCGCGTGACCCCGACGGTCAGCCTCAAGGCCGGCGTCTATAATCTGGGCGACGAGGCGATCAATGTCGCCGACTATGACTTCCAGGGCGATGGGCGTCGCGGCTGGATCGGCGTGAACTACAGCTTCTGATGCGTCGCGCCCTGCTCATCGCCGTCCTGGGTGTGGCGGCCCTGGCCGCCGCCCGGACCCCGGCCCTGGCCCAGCCGGCCCAGGCCGCGCCCTTGGGGCGGACCATCGCCGATGTCGGTTCGGCCTATTATCGGTTCGAGCGGCTGTCGGTCACGTCCGAGGACGGCGCGCGCGTCTATCGCATCTGGGTCGCCACGCCCCGGAAGGCCGCGCCGCCTTCGGGCCGTCCGGTCGCCTGGCTGCTGGACGGCGACGCCGCCCTGGCGCGGATCGACGAGGCCCTGCTGGCGCGGCTGGACGCGGGCGACCCGCCCGTGATCGTCACCATCGGCTATGAAGGCGACCGCCAATTCGATGTCCTGGCGCGGGCCTTTGACTATACGCCGCGCCCCTCGGGCGATGTGGCGGCCGTCGATCCGGCGGGGCGGCCGGGCGGCGGGGCCGACGCCTTCCTGACCCTGCTGCACGACCGTATCGGGCCGGAGGTGGCCCGCCGCGTCGCCGTCGATCCGAGGCGCAGCCTGATCTGGGGCCATTCCTATGGCGGCCTGTGCGTGCTGCACGCCGCCCTGACGCGGCCCGACGCCTATCACGCCTTCGTGGCGGCCAGCCCGTCGCTGTGGTGGGGCTATGGCGCGGTGTTGAAGGAGGCGCCGCCCCTTCTGGCGCGGCCGTCGCGCCCGGACATGACCCTGACCCTTCTGGTGGGCGAGGACGAGGCTAAGGGCCGGTCGTCGCGTCTGCATGTGCATCCGATGTGGACGTCCGTGCCCGTCGGCGCGACGCGCGACCTGGCGACGCAGTTGACCGGGGCGGGGGTCGATGTCCGCTATGGCCAGATGCCGGGCCAGGGGCATGGCGGAATGCTGGCCGCCTCCCTGATCCCGACCCTTCTGTCCCTGGCCGGCGTGGGTCCGGCGCCCGGAGAGCCCCTGTCATGATCGCCTCGCCCCATTGCGTCTTGTCGCGCCGATCCGCCCTCCTGGGGCTGGGCGGTCTGTCGGTGGGCGGCCTCTCGTTGCTGGCGGCCTGTGGTCCGACGGAGAAGGCGGCCAGCGGCGCCGCCCTGAAGGACCTGCGCGACCGGCCGGTCCAGCCCCTGTCGCCGGGCCAGAAGATCAGCATCGACGACGGCCGCTATCTGACCGCCCTGGCCCTGATCCATCCCGATCCGGTCTCCTTGCTGGCGGCCTGGAGCGGGGATGTGAACCGGATCAGCCCGGACATGTACAGGGCCTATGTCGAGAAATTCCCGGCTCTGGCGACCCTGCCCAAAATCCCCCGTTCGGGCGAGCCGTTCAATCTGGAGGCGGTCCTGGCCGCACGGCCGTCGATGGCGGTGGTCTCGGTCGAGTCTGGCCCCAGCGACGAACAGGCGGCCCAGCTTCAGGCGGCGGGCGTGCCTGTCGCCTTCATCGACTTCTTCAACCATCCGTTCGAGAACCAGGCCCGCAGCCTGGCCCTGCTGGGCGCCCTGATCGGCCGCGGCGAGCGGGCCGCCGCCTTCAACGCCTTCAAGAAGGCCCGGCTGGACGCGATTTCCGCCAAGGTGGCGACCGTGCCGATGGACCAGCGGCCGACGGTGTTCCTGGAACCCCACGCCATGATCACGCCGGACTGCTGCAACTCGCCGGGGCGGGGCAATGTCGGCGACTACATCGCCTTTGTCGGCGGGCGCAACATCGGGGCCGACGTCCTGGCCGCGCCGACCGGCAAGCTGAACCTGGAATATGTCATCCAGCGCGACCCGGACGTCTATATCGCCACCGGCGGCCCGCACCTGGCCAAGGCCGGCGGCTTCGTCGTGGGGCCGGACTTCACGCCGGAACAGTCGCAGGCGGGCCTGCGCCGCGTCACGGGCCGTCCGGGCATTTCGACCCTGAAGGCGGTGCGTCAGGGGCGCGCGCACGGCCTGTCGCATCAGCTGATCAACTCGCCCATCGACATCGTCGCCACCGAGGTCCTGGCCAAGTGGATTCATCCCGAACTGTTCGGCGATCTGAACCCGCGCGCCACTCTGGATCTGATCAATCAGCAGTTTCTGGCCGTGCCCTATCGCGGCGACTACTGGGCCGACCTGACGCCCGCCTGATCCATTCCCCCGAAGACTGCAGAAGGACTATGCCGATGACCTCCGTTCGTTTCACCGCCTCCGCCCTGGCCTATATGGCGGCGACCGCCGTTCTGGCCGCGACGGCCGCCCCCGCCCTGGCCGATACGGCCGCCATCGGCGCGCCCGCAGCCGCCCCCGTCGCCGGGGCTTCGGCGCCCAGCATCGTCAAGTCCGTCAAGGTCGCGCCGGGCGGCCTGTACGAGATCGTCTTCAACCCCGCCGACAGCAACATCCTGATCGCCGCCGTCGGTCCGCGCGGCGAGACGCGCGGCGCCATCGCCCGCCTGAGCGCCGACCTGACGCCGGGCCAGGCCATCGACGTCTCGGCCAACCCCCTTTACGGCCTGGGCTTCAACAGCCGCACCCAGATGCTTTACGGCACGGCGACCCGTTCGGGCTCGGTTGGGGTCGTGGACGTCAGGACCGGCCGCCTGGTCGCCACCATCAAGGACGGGGATGACGATTCCGCCCACGTCCGCGAGGTCGTCGTCGATGAGGCGCGCAACAAGGCCTATGTCACCGTCGTCGGCGGCGAGGCGAACGACGCCAGCCGCCCGAACCAGATCTGGGTCGTCGACGGCGCGACCCACACCATCGAGCGCAAGATCGTCGCCCCCGTCGGCGGCCTGACCGGCGCGGCCCTGGACGCGCGCAACAACCGCCTGTTCGTCACGGGCATGAGCTCCAACGACGTGGGCGTCATCGATCTGAACACGGGCCAGTCCGCCGGCGTCTGGCCGACGGGCAGCGAAAAGCCCACCAATGTCGCCTTCGATGCGCGCGGCAACCGTCTGTTTGTCGCCAGCCAGGGCACGGGCGACCTGACCGTCATGAACGCCGCCGACGGCGCGGTGATCAAGAAGGTGCCGACCGGGGAGGGCGCGCTCAGCGTCGCCTACAATCCCGGCGTCGATCAGGTCTATGTCGCCAACCGCCAGGCGGGCACGGTGACGGTGGTGAACGGCGCCGACTACGCCGTCGTGGCCAATCTCCAGACCGGCACCTTCCCCCAGACCATCGCCATCGATCCGGCGACCAACGCCGTCTATGTGACCAACAAGGCGCGGGGCCTGCCGCGCAACGCCCCGGCCGGCACGCCCGTCCCGGTCGATCCGGCCGGCGACACCGTCACCCTGATCCGGCCCTGAGCATGAGCGGGGCGGCGGCCTCGCCCACGCTGGACTGGAACGGCGACAGCGGGCGACGCTGGGTCGAGAACCAGGATCGGCTGGACCGAATGCTGGCGGCCTATGGCGAAGCCCTGGCGCGCGCCGCCGACCCGGCCGTGGGCGACCATGTGCTGGACGTCGGCTGCGGGGCCGGGGCCACGACCTTCGACATGGCCGCCCGCGTCGGGCCGGGCGGACGGGTCGTGGGGCTGGATATTTCGGCGCCGTTGATCGAACGGGCGCTCGATCTGGCTTCGGCGCGGGGCGAGACGGTCGATTTTCGTCTGGCCGACGCCGCCTCGACCGATTTCGCGCCCGACTTCGACCGGGTCGTCTCGCGCTTCGGCGTGATGTTCTTCGACGATCCGGTCGCGGCCTTCGCCAATCTGCGTCGGGCGCTGAAGCCGGGCGGGCGGATGGTCTTCGTCTGCTGGCGCGCGGCGGCCGAAAACGATTGGACGCGCCTGCCCATGGGCGCGATCCGCGACATCGTTCCCCCTGCGCCGCCGCCCGGTCCCGACGCGCCCGGCCCGTTTTCCTTCGGCGACCGCGCCCGGATAGAGCGGATCATGACCGAGGCCGGCTATGCCGACGTCGACATCCGGCCGTTCGACAGCCTGATCCCCTTCGGCGTGGGCGACACGGCCGACGCCGCCCTGGACGATGCGGTCGATCATGCGATCCGCGTCGGGCCGCTGGAGCGGGCGTTGAAGGACGTGTCGGATGCGGTGCGCGCCCAGGCCCTGGCGGCGGCGCGGCTGGCCTTCGCCGGCAAGCTGCGCCCCGACGGCGTCTGGATCGACGGCGCGGCCTGGATCGTCAGCGCGCGTCCGGCCTAAAGCACCGCGTCCACCATCACCTGAATCTGGCCGCGCGCGCAGGGTTCGACACGGGCGCGCACTTGCCAGACCTCGGCCAGGACGGCGGGGGTGACGGTCTCGGCCGGGCTGCCCTCGACCTGCACCCGACCACCCGCCAGGACCACGATCCGGTCAGAGACCCGCGCGGCGGCCTGCAGGTCGTGCAGCACCATCACCACCACGGCCTGGTTCTCCCGGGCGTAGGCGCGGGCCAGGCCGAACAATTCCAGCTGATGGCGCAGATCGAGCGCGCTGGTCGGTTCGTCCAGGAGCAGGACGCGCGGCTGGCGCACCATGGCCTGGGCCAGACCGGCGATCTGGCGCTGGCCGCCCGACAGCCGATCCAGCCGCTTCAGCGCCAGATCGACCGCCCCCACCCGTTCCAGCGCCGCCAGGGCGCGCGTTTCGGCCTGGGTCGAACCGGCGGCCGAGGGCGAGGCCTCCAGCGCCGCGATCACCGTCTCCAGCACCGTCAGGGCCACGTCCTGCGGCAGGGTCTGGGGCATGTAGGCGACATGGCGCGCCCGCTCGGCGATGGACATCCGGTTCAGGTCCTGTCCATCCAGCAGCACCTGGCCCGAGGCGGGCGTCAGGCCGGCGATGGCCCGCATCAGGGTTGTCTTGCCCGCCCCGTTCGGCCCGATCAGCGATACGACCTGGCCGGCGGCCAGCGGCTGCAACGCCACGTCGGACAGGATGGTCCGTTCGCCATAGCGGGCGGTCAGATGCTGGACGACCAGGCTCATCCCCGCGCTCCGCTGCGGAAGATCAGGATCAGGAAGGCCGGCACGCCGATCACCGCCGTCACCACCCCGACCGGCAACAGGGCGCCCGGAACCAGGGCCTTGGACGCCGCCGAGGCCAGGGACATCAACAGCGCCCCGCTCAGCACGCTGGCGGGCAGATAAAGCCGGTGATCCTCGCCCACCAGCAGCCGGGCGATGTGCGGCCCGACCAGACCGACGAAGCCCACCACGCCGACGAAGGCGACGGCGGCGGCCGACAGCAGGCTGGCGCGCAACAGGGAGAAGAACCGCAACCGCCCCACATCGACCCCGGCGCTCAAGGCCCGATCCTCGCCCAGCCGCAGCGCCGTCAGCGCCCGCGCCGCCGCCCAGGAGAAGGGCAGGGTCAGGACGACGACCGCCGCCAGCACGGCGACAGAACGCCAGCTGGCGCGCGACAGCGACCCCATGGTCCAGAACACCAGCTGCTGCAACGCCTCCTGCGAGGCGACGAACTGCACCAGGGCGGTCAGGGCGTTGAAGGCGAAGACCAGGGCGATGCCGAACAGGACGATGCTCTGCACCCCGCCGCGCCGCGCGCGCGCCAGGGCCTGCAGCAGCAGCACCGAACCGAAGGCGAAGACGAAGGCGTTCAGCGCCACCACCCCGTCCGCCGGCACGAAGGGCAGACCCAGCCCCAGCACGATGGCCAGCGACGCCCCGAACGACGCCGCCGACGAAACCCCCAGGGTGAAGGGGCTGGCCAGGGGATTGTTCAGCACCGTCTGCATCTCGGCCCCGGACAGGGCCAGGGCCGCCCCGACCAGGATCGCCGTGAGGGCGTAGGGCAGTCGGATCTGCCAGATGATGGCGGCCTCCGACGGGCTCAGCAGGTCGGGCCGAACGATGCCGGTGACGATCCGCCAGGCCGACAGGCCCGACGGCCCCGTGGCCGCGTCCAGGCACAGCGCCGCCACGCAGGCGACCGCCAACCCGGCCAGCAGCAACCGACGACGCAGGCGCAGGCGTCGATGCTGCTTCAGAACCTGAAGCGCGGCGTCGGCAGAGGAAAGGGAAATGTCCATCATCAGATTGCGTCGCATTACAACAGGCGGCGTCGATGGGCTAGGAAGGGTTCATGACCGACGACGTTCTTTCCGCCTGGACGCCCTGGACCGCGCCGGGCTGGCGCGTCCGGGCCCTGGCCGGGCCGGAGGGCCGAAGGCTGGATCTGATGCTGGCCGCGCCCCAGGGAACGGCCCCGTCCGGCGGCTGGCCCCTGCTGTTCGCCTTGGACGGCGGGCGGTTCTTCGCCGCCCTGGCCGGCGCGGCCGAGGCTCTGTCGCACCGGACCGAAAAGACCGGCGTGGTCCCGATGGTCGTCGCCGCCCTGGTCCATCGCCCCGACCAGGGGCCGCTCGCGGATCAGCGCGCGCGCGACTTCACGCGGAGCCCGGGTCCCGAGGCCGCTGCGCCATCCGGCGGCGCCGGGGCGTTGCGCGATCTGCTTGCGGAAGCGGTGCTGCCGATGCTCGCCGGGGCCGCCCTGATCGACCCGGCCCGCACCACCCTGTTCGGCCATTCGCTGGGCGGGCTTTTCGTGCTGGAGACGCTTCGGTCCGATCCCGCCCTCTTCGCGCGCTGGGTGGCGATCAGCCCGTCCCTGTGGTGGACGACCCCGCCCGCCGACATCGCCGCGCCGTCGCTGATGGTCGGGTGCGGCGAGGCGGAGACGGGCCGCGACATGCGCGGCCGGATCACCGCCTGGGTCGCCGAAAAGCCCGACGGCGCCGTCTTTCGCCAGGTTTCCGGCGCCGATCACGGCTCGGCCCCCTTCGCCCTGATCCCCGACATCCTGCGCCACGCCAGCGGCGGTCCGGCGCAAAGACCCGAGACTGCGCCATGATCGCCGCCCTCGTTTCCGTCCTTGTTTTCGGGACAACGCCCCAGGCGGCGCCTGTCGCACCCGTGGGCGGCCAGACGGTCCGGATCGTCCTGGTGGGCGATTCGACCACGGCCAATATCAGCGGCTGGGGCGCCGCCTTCTGCGCCGACCACGTCGCGCCTTCCGTCGCCTGCGTCAACCGGGCGCGCGGCGGCCGAAGTTCGGGCAGCTATATCGCCGAGGGGCTGTGGGACGGGGTTCTGGCCGAACTGTCGACGCCGGGCTTTCGGCGGACCTATGTGCTGATCCAGTTCGGCCATAACGATCAGCCGGGCAAGCCGGGACGCTCCACCGATCTGGCGACACAGTTTCCAGCCAATCTGACGCGGTATGTGATCGAGGCGCGCGCGCAGGGCGCCATTCCCGTTCTGGTGACGCCGCTGGCGCGTCGCCAATTCGTGCATGGCCGTCTGCAGAACGACCTGGCGCCCTGGGCCGAGGCGGTTCGGCGGGTCGCGCGCGACACCGGGGCGCCCGTGGTCGACCTGAACGCCTCCAGCGCCGCCGCCATCCAGGCCCTGGGGCCGCTGGAATCGGCCCGGTTCGCCGCCGCCGCGCCCTCGCCGGAGCAGGCGGCGGCGTTGTCGTCGGACATGGCCGCAGAGCAGGCGCCCGGCGCGCAGGCGACCCCCCGTTCGACGCCGTCGCGCAACGCCGCCGTCGCCGAGCCGCAAGGCGCGCCCCGCGTCGCCTTCGACCACACCCACCTGGGCCGCGAAGGCGCGAAATTCTTTTCCGCCCTGGTCGCGGCCGATCTGATCCGGGCGGTCCCGGACCTGCGTGACGATCTCGCGCCCTGAGAGAGGGCGGTCATTCGAAAATGCGGTGAAGCAGGCTCCAGATTCAAGCGAGAGCCTGCTTCACGCTTCCCGACGGAACGCAGCGCGGTTCCGGCTGAAACGATCAGTCGCTATAGGCGCTGGGTCGTCGGAGCCCGATGCGAAGGGGGATCGGCGTGTCCAGAAACTGACCGGCCAGACGTTCGTCGCCTCCGGGAACGGGGGCGTCGCTGGGCCGCTGGTGGATGGCGCGAACGACATCCATGCCCGAGATCACCTTTGCGAAGGCCGGAAACCCGGTTCCCTGCCCCTCGGGCGGCGGCGGACCACCGCCGTTCAGGATGTCCTGATCGCCGATACAGATGAAGAACTCCGAACGGGCGGGGGCCTCCTGGCGTTTGGCCAGGGACACGACGCCGTCGCCGTGGCGCAGGCCGGTGTCCACCGTGTTCTCATGCGGGACGGGCGGGGCGTGGTCCGCGCGCGCAAAGCCCAGGCCGCCCTGGATCACGTCGATGGTCGGCGGACCCTCGCCCTCCGGGCGAGAACGGACCACCCGATAGAAGCACGCCTGGTCCAGCCAGCCATCGCGCACCAGCGTGACGAAATGCGCCGAGGTCAGGGGCGCGCGGGCGTAGTCGGGGCGGACGACGATCTCGCCCAGGGGACTGGACAGAACGATGTCCGGCGTTTCGGGCTCTGGGTGCGCCGTCCGGGCGGGATCGTCTTGCGTCTCATGGCTCATGTCAGGCTTCCGACTTCAGGAGGGTTTCACGGGCGCGGCGGGCGGCAAGACGCCGGGCGACGACGGACTGGCGGCGGCGGTTCAGCGGGAAGCGCGCGGCGAAGGCGAAACTGATCAGGTTGAGCAGGATGGGCACGATGATGAAGGCCAGGAAGAACCCGCCCATGGCCCAGCCCCGGTTGCCGCCCTGGGGGTCGAATCCGAATAGGCCAGCGACGATCAGAGACACGCCGCCGCCGACCGCCATGCCGATCTTCACGATCAGGGTGACGAGGGAGAAATAGCTGGCGGCGTTGTTCCGACCCGTGCGCCATTCGTCATAGTCGGCGACATCGGCCATCAGAGCGAACATGGCGACGTTCAGGCTGGCCGCCGTGATCGACGACAGGCCGAAGACCAGCAGCATGCCGGGAAAGGCCAGGGGGCCGGGGCGCAGAAAGGCCATCAACACCAGGGTCGCGGCCGTTCCGAACACGCCGACGGCCAGGGCGCCATGCTTGCCGATCCTTTTCATCGCCAGGGGCCAGACCTGGGTGCTGGCCAGCATGATCAGGCTGACGCCCACGGCGACATGGGCCACCTTGTCGGCGATGCCCAGATAGGCGCCCATGTAGAAGACGTAGAGGGCGCCCACCATGCCGCTGGCGACCTGCCCCAGCAGCAAGGCGATGAACAGCACCCGGAAGGGGCGGTTGCGCCAGACGCCGCGCAGCACCTTCAGCGGATTGCGGTCCGCCTCGGGGATGGCGACCGGGCGGCCCTTGGGGGCGAAACGGAAACTGATCGCGATCGTGACGGGCAGCAGGATCAGCGCCAGCCAGGACACGACCCGGGTTGTCTCTCCGGTGATCTCGGTGGTGGAGAAGATCGGCAGCAGGGGAACGATGAAGAACAGCAGCCGCCCCACCAGTTCGGCGCTGCTGCGCCAGGCCGACAGGCGCGAGCGTTCGTCATAATCGTCGCTGAGGTCGGCCAGCCAGGCCGAATGCGGCACCTCCAGCAGGCTCCACCCCAGATAGACGACCAGCGACCACAGCAGGAAATAGCCCACGCCCGTTCCCGGCGACGGGCGGAACCAGAACCAGCAGCCGACGGCCACGATCAGGGCGCCGAGGGCGATCCACAGCTTGCGCGGCCCCCAGCGGCTGCGGGTGCCGTCCGACAGATAGCCGATCGACGGGTCGATGACCGCGTCGAACAGGCGGGTGACGAACAGCACGGTTCCAAGCGCCGCCAGGCTGACACCGGCTTCCTTGGCGTAGATCGACGGCAAAACGGACAGGGCCGGGGCCTGAACGATGGCCAGGGGCAGGATGGGGGCGGCGTAGGCCGCGCGTCGCAGGGCTCCGCTCATCTTTTCGGCTGCTTTCTCAGGCCGCGGCCTGTTTCAGATCGAAGGCCAGGGTACGGGCTGCGGCGATGGACGGATGAGCGCCCACCGCCTCGGCCCAGGTCTGGAACCAGGCCGGAACGGCGATGGCGTCGCCCGACCAGTCCGGCGCGCGGCCCAGGGTGTCGAAAAGCACCTGATAGCCGATATCGACCAGACCCAGCCGCCGGCCGTTCCAGAAGGGGGCGATGCGGTCTGCGGCGAAGGCGGGATGCTCCAGCTGAAGCAGGGCCGCCTCCAGGGTCGAACGTCGCGCCGCCCTGTCGTCCGGGGTCGCGCGGGCCAGGGCGATCACGAGAGGAAAGACCTCGCGGTCGCAATGCCACATCCACAGGTCCGCAAGGGCCTGTTCCTCCGCGTCCGCCGCCCCGAGCCGGGGCTCGGGGAAGACCCGGTCCAGGTATGCGGCGATGGCCCAGGACTCCCAGACAGGGGTTTGTCGGTGGCGGATCGCCGGCGTTCGGGCGTAGGGGCTGTCGGCGCGCCAGGCGACGAGGGCGTCGTCGTCGCCGGCCTTGACGTCGATCAGTCTGAACGGCGCCTGTTTCTCGATCAGCACCGCATAAACCCTGACGGCCCAGCCGCAGGTCGGGGAGGTATAGACCTTCACCTCCTCTGCGGACGACTCTGTCGTTCCGCTCACTGGCCGAAGCGCCGGGTCAGTTGCACGCCGAAGGTGCGCGGACGGATGCTTGAGACGATGTCGGCCTGGGTCGCCACCGTAGCCGGGAAGATCTGCAGCCAGGGGCGTTCGTCGGTCAGGTTGTTGACATAGACCTTGATCTCGGTCGGGCCGAAGGCCAGGCCGGCGGAGGCGTTGAAGACGTCCTGACGCGGGACCAGGATATTGCCGTCGCTGCGATCGAAGCCCTTGGTCGAGCTGGCGTCGCGGTGCCAGTAGTTGGCCCGAACGAAGGCGTCGTGACCGCCCAGGTCGAAGTCGTATCCCGCGTTCAGCGCCCAGGTGTTGCGCGGCGTCCTGCGCAAATGATCGCCCTTGGCCACCAGCAGGCGCACGCCGGGGAAGACGCGGGCGTCTTCGGTGAACGCATTTTCGGTGAAGGCGAAGTTCGCGCCCAGCGACAGGCCGCGCAGGAAGAGATCGCGCGTCGACGCCTCCAATTCGAAGCCCTTGGCCTCCAGGCTCGGCGCATTGGTGGTGAAGGCGAAAGTCCCGGTCGCGTTGAACACCACCGTCTGGACGTCTTTCCACTCGGCGGAATAGGCCGAGCCGCCGTACAGCAGCCGTCCATCGAAGGCCGAGCCCTTGGCCCCGATCTCATAGTTCACCAGGGTGTCGGGATCGAACTTGATGAAGTCCAGCGGAATGTTGAGCACCGGACCGACGAAGGGGTTGAACCCGCCGAAACGGAAGCCTTCCGAACGCAGGGCGTAGAGCAGCAGGGTCTTGGTCGGGCGATAGTTGACCTGCAGCTTGTAGAAGGAGTCCTCGCCGCCGATCTTGCCCGTCGCCTGCTGATAGTTGACCGAGCCGAAATAGGTGAACTGTTGCTGGTTATCGACGCTCCAGTCGAAATAGCGGCCACCCGCCAGCACGTCCCACTGGTCGTTGAGGCGGTAGGTCAGTTCGCCGAAAACGGCGGTTTCGCGCGTCGATTGCGGCCCGCCCAGGGTGAACAGGGGAAAGCCGACGGAATAGGTCGGCGTATCGCCGGGAACGATGGGATTGAGGATTTCCGTCTGTTCGCTGAGTTTGTTTTCGTCGAGGGCGTCGTGATAGAGGCCGACGATCCACCCCAGCCGTTCGCCCGCTTTTGAGCTGAGCCGCAGTTCGTGGGTCCAGGCGTGCTGCTGCAGGGTCTCGCGGGTCCAGCCGAGGGTGCCGGGTATGCCGAATGCGTCCGGTTGGGCGTCGTAATAGACATTGTCCAGTTCGAAGCGCGAGCCGGTGTAGGACAGGGTCGCCCAGCCCAGATCGCCGTTGACGATCAGGTTGAACAGGTCCAGCCGCTGGTCGGCCGGACGGTAGGTGACGGGGTTGTCGGTCTTCAGGTCGCCCAGCCCCAGTGTCATATAGGATGGGGCGTCCGTGTGCAGGTCGTCGCCGTGATAGATGAAGGTCGCGTCGAAACGGTCGCTGGGACGATAGAGGGCGGAGACGCGCCAACCCAGCTCCTTGACGTCGTTGATCGCCTCGGCGCCCGTGGCGACATTGTCGATATAGCCGGTTTCGTCGATCCGCTGGCCCGCCACCCGGACGGCGAAGTCGTCGCCGAGCGGCAGGTTGACGAAGCCGGCGAAACGGTTGCTGACCCCTCCGTCGTTCTTCGTGGCGTAGGCGTCGCCTTCCGCCTGGGCCGAGAAGCCCGACAGGCTGGGCCTGTTGGAGCGGATGGACACCAGACCGCCCACGGCCTGGGCGCCCCACAGGGTGCCCTGGGGACCGCGCAGCACCGACACCTCGCCGATGTCGAACAGGCGGTAGTTGTTTCCAGTGCGCGGGGAGCCGTCCAGATACTGAGCCACCACTCCGGCCGTATTGTCGCCCACGGGGGACAGGCCGCGGATGGAGGCGACCTCGTTGCCCCGACCCGGACCGCCGTTGTCGAGGAAGTTGGCCCCCGGAACCTGAACCACCAGATCGTCGAAGGCGGTGACGTTCAGCTTCTCGATCCCGGCGCCGTCGAAAGCGGTGATCGACAAAGGCACGTCATGCGCCCGCTGGTCGCCGCGCTTGGCCGCCGTCACGACGACGTCGTCGACCACGGCGGTCTGCGGAGCCGACGGGCTCTGGGCAAGGGCCGGTCCGGCGGTCACGGCCGCCAGAATGGGCGCCGCCGCCGCCAGCATGCGCAGGCGCCGCGTCTGGACGTTTGAAAAGACAGTCATATGAGCATCCCCGACAGACCGGCCCCTCGCCGGTTTCATGCCGGAACTCATTTACAGGTCAATTGACCCGCAATGTCACGAATTAGAATCGATGACAGAGGAGATTTTCTGCTCGACTGCGGTTTCCACCATGGCGACGAACAGTTCGAACAGGGCGTCGGCCCGGGCCGTGGGGCGCCCCCGAGACTCCAGCGACAACCCCCTGAGGAAGGCGCCGACCACGCCGATCATGCGTTCCGGTGAAGCCAGGGCCGCGAATTCCGGGAACATTCTCTCCCAGGCGGCGACCATTTCGGCGCGCCGTCCGTTGATGCGCGCCTCATAGGCGGTTTCCAGGTCGGGATCGGTGCGGGTGGCGACCATGATTTCGAAACCCACCGGCGCCCAGGCGTCCACATCCTCGCGGAAGATGCGCAGGCGTTCCGACAAGTTCAGACTTTCGCCCCCCTCGGTGATCAGGCGGCGTTCGAGGCGCTCGAAGCGCTGCTCGTAGAAATAGGCGACCGCCTCGGCCACCAGGTCCAACTTGTTATTGAAATGATGATCGACCGCCCCGCGGGATAGGCCGGACATCTTCACCACCTCGCCGATGGAAGCGCCCGCGTAGCCCTTCTCGCCCAGGCAGCGGAGCGTCGCTTCCAGCAGCGCCGTGCGCGTCGCGGCGCGGCGGTCTTCCTGTCGGCGTCTCATGGCTCGCTGCCGGGCGGGTTCATCACAGGCGATCTCTACTCTGCATGCACAGGGTCCAACATTCCGCCCCAGGGCGCTCTCCGAACACACCCGTAAATTCATGTGTGGAAAAGGCCCTATCCGACCCTAATCCAATAGGATGCGTCGAAACCTTCTGTACATCCCTTCGGCACGCGGGTCTGACCGGCCGCTGCTGTCGCGTTTGGTTTGTTGCGAGTGAATCGCAAATCATGTAGGGCGTGGCCCCATTGGGGATGTCCGTCTTGTCTCTTGGTCGCCTGCACGTTCGCCGAGATGTTGAAGCTGTCGATCGGCAGCTGCGCCGGATGGCGCGTGGGCGGTTGCGGAACCTTCAGGACGCCGAGGACGTGGTTCAGGACAGTTGGCTGCGGGCGGCCGTGGCGGCGGAGGCGGCGGACCCGCCGCCGATCCGCAATCTTCAGGCCTATCTGTTCCGCATCGCTCGAAACCTGATCGTCGATCATCGCCGCCGTGCGGCGGCGCGTCCGATCGTCGAGGTCGAAGAGGTCGTGCTGCTTCAGGCGGCCGACCCGGCGCCGACGCCCGAGGCGGCCGTCATCACGCGCGACGAGTTGAATCGCATGAACCGCATCATGGCCGCCATGCCGGCCAAGCCCCGCGAGGTGTTTCGCCTCGCGCGGGTCGAGGGACTGAGTTACGCCGACATCGGCCGCCGACTGGGGTTGTCGCGGCAAACGGTGCATCAGCACATGGCCCGCGCCCTGCTGGCGCTGCAACTGGCGACGCGCGCCGATTTCGACGCCGAAACCTGACAAGCGGCAGGGGTATTCGTCTGATCCTATGAAGGCCGTGACAGCCGCCCCTGGAAAGACGTCTTGAAAGACCGTCGCCACATCACCGGACTGACGCCCGCCATGGAGGCGGCGACCGAATGGTTCGTGCGCCTGCACGCCTCGCCCGAGGACGAAGCGGCGCGCCCGGCGTTCGAAACCTGGCGGGCGGCCGATCCGTCCCACGCCGCCGCCTATGCGCGAATCCAGCGCCTGTGGGGCGCGTCGGCCCATCTGCCGGCGCTCGTCGAGACCGGCGCGCAGCCCGACCGCCGGGCCATTCTGGCGGGCCTGGCGGGTGTAGGCGGGGGCGCGCTGCTGCTGGCGGGGGCGGGACGGCTGGCGCTGGGACCGCATCCCTTTTCGGACTACAGGACCGGAGCGGGCGAGACGGCGACGATAGACCTCAAGGACGGGGTTCAGGTCACGCTCTCGACCGCCAGCGCCCTGGACGTGGAGCGCGGGGCGGATCGCCATCGACTGCGGCTGCTGGAGGGCGAGGCCTGGGTTCAGACGGGGGCGGGGCGGCCGGGGCCGCTGGTGGTCGCGGCGCACGGCGGCGCCATCCATGTCGGGGCCGAGGCCGCCTTCGGTCTGCGCGTCCTGAAAGGCGCGGCGGGACTGGGGGTCGCGTCCGGATCGGTCGATCTGGACGCCGGCGGCCGCCGTCGGCGACTGACGGCCGGACAGGCGGCGGACTTCAGCCGGCGAGGGTTCGGGGCCGCAACGCCCTTCGATCCCTCGGAATTCGCCTGGCGCGAGGGACAACTGGTCTTTTTGAACCGGCCGCTGAAGGCCGTGCTGGCGACGCTCGACCGCTGGAACGGCACCAGGACCTGGATCCGCGACGAAGATCTGGCGCGCCAGCCGGTCACGCTGCTCGGCCGCACAGCCGAGGCGGGGCAGGCCGTGGAACGTCTGGCGCAGGCGGCGGCCTTCACGGTCGAACGACTGGGCGCGCTGATTGTCGTTCGGCCGATTTAAAAATAATAATCATTCGCACTGACATCGGGGCGGCGTCTTCGTCTTTCGAAGGGAGGGGCGGCGCGATGGGCGCGCTCAGGTCGAAGAGGCGAAGATGAAGGCGAATCGGATCGTGCGGCGGACGGCGGCGCTCGTACTGCTGATGGCGTCCAGCGGGATGGTCACGGTGCTGACGGCCGAACAGGCGCAGGCTCAGACCCAATCCGTGGCGACCTATGCGATCCCGGCGCAGCCGTTGGGCGGCGCGCTGGCCGCGTTCAGTCGCACGGCCGGGGTCAGCATCGTCTATGGCGACGCCATCCCCGACGTCCGCTCGGCCGGGGTGTCGGGACAGATGACGCCCGCCGAGGCCCTGTCGCGCCTGTTGGCGGGCGCCGGCCTGACCTATCGGTTCGTGAGCGCCGACACGGTGCGCCTGGAGCGTGCCGCTTCGGGGACGCCGGGCGCCGTTCAGCCGGGCGCCATTCAACTGGGCGCCGTGCGGGTGGAGGGCGCGTCGGGCGCGACGGGGCCGGTCTCGGGCGAGGGCCTGTCGGACGACACGGTGTTCACCACGGCCGCGCCCGTCGAACATATCGGCGCGGACCGGATCGACCGATATCGCGGCTCCAGTCCCGCCGACATCTTTCGCGGGACGCCGGGCGTCATGTCCGGCGAGGCTCGGAACGGCGCGGGGGCGATCGATCTGAACATCCGGGGGCTGCAAGGCTTCGGCCGCGTCACGACCACCATCGACGGCGCGGAAAACGCCGTCACCATCTATCAGGGCTATCAGGGCGTCTCGAACCGGACCTTCGTGGATCCCGATCTGATCGCCAGCGTGGATATCGCCAAGGGCGCCAATGCGGCCAGTTTCGGCAATGCGGGGTCGGTCGCGATCCGCACCGTGGACGCCGCCGACATCGTGAAGGAGGGGGAAACCTGGGCTCTCAGGGTGCGCGGCGGGTTGCGGACCAACACTTCCGATCCGACGCCGGGCGCCGTCAGCGGCTATCGCTACATCTCCGGTAGGGGCGTGGCGGAGCCGTCCCCGACCGGCATGGATCGGCCCGACGCCCTGGAGCCGACCGATGGGTGGGGCAGCATCGTGGGGGCCTTCCGAGGCGACGCCCTCGACGTCCTGGCGGGCTATACTTGGCGTCGACAAGGCAATTATCACGCGGGGGCGCACGGCCCGATCGCCGACCCCGTGAACATCGGCGACACCCAGACCTCCTGGGGCGGGACGCAGTCCAACACCATGATCAATGCGGGGCTGCTGAACTTCCGGTCCGGCGAAGAGGTGCCGAACACCCAGCTGGAGACGCAATCCTGGCTGGCCAAGGCCACGGCGCGCTTTGGCGACGGTCAAAGCCTGCAGATGGGCTACACCGGCTTTCGCAGCGAGGCGGGCGACCGCATCGCCTCGCGCCTGACCAGCAAGACGGGGCGGTCGATCCAGCAGGCTCAGACGGCCGGGACCGCCCTGGACACCTACACCGCCCGCTATCGCTGGACGCCGTCCGACAGCGACCGGATCGACCTGAAGGCCAATCTCTACTGGTCGCATCTGGAACTGCGCAATCCGGTGCGGGGCGGGCGTCTGCTTACCGCCGCCGATCTGGGTCTCGATCCCAATTTCCGGATCGGCTCGGACAGCGACCTGTGGGGCGCCGAGATCAGCAACCAGACCCGGCTGTTTCCGCCGCAGGGCGATCTTCGGCTGAACTATGGCCTGTCGTATCGCGCGGAAGACACCCGTGGCAGCCGGCACGCCGACATACTGGAGGGCTGGAACACGCCCAGAAACGGCGCGCGTCAGGAAATCGCAGGCTTCATCAAGTCGGACTTTTCGCCCCGCGACTGGCTGACCGTCGAAGGCGGCCTTCGCTATACGCATTACTGGTCCGAGGATCGCGTCGACCCCTATGAACGCTATCAGGTCCAGGGAGATCGGGTGCGTCTGGGGTTCAAGAAGGACGAAGGGGGCTTCAGCCCGTCCTTGGGGCTGATCGTGACGCCGTTGGCCGGTCTGCAGGCCTATGTGCGTTATTCCAGCACGCTGCGCGCGCCCGCGCTGACCGAGACGGTTTCGGCCTTCAACAGCTTTGTCGCCAACACCGAAATCCGCCCGGAGCGGTCGCGCAACTGGGATCTGGGCGCCGGCTACAGCCGCGACAATCTGTTGGCGGACGGCGATCGGGGCCAGGTCAAGTTCGGCTATTTCAACTGGGATGTGGACAACTATATCGCGCGAAACGTTCGCCCCGAGACCTTGAGCCTGAACATAGAGAACATCGACAGCGCTCGCTTCGAGGGTCTGGAGCTGAGCGGACGTTATCAGCGCGGCGGGTTTACCGCCGATCTTGCGACCAACTACTATCTGAACGTCGAATATTGCCGCACGGCCGACACCTGCGGCGCCAAGTCGTTGTACGGCGACTATGCGACCAACCATGTGCCGCCCGAATATGTGATCGACCTCTCGGTGTCGCAGGCCCTGCTGCAGAACCGTCTGACGCTGGGCGGCCGAGTGCAGCACACGGGACCCCGCGCCATCGGTCACGGAGACGTCACGGCGCAAGGGGCGGGCCAGTTCATCGCCCTGATCGACTGGGAACCCTACACCCTCACGGACCTGTTCGCCGACTATCGCCTGACGCAGGACCTGACGTTCAGCGCCCGGGTCGAGAACCTGTTCGACCGCTTCTACGCCGATCCTTTGAGCCTGGTGGCGCAGCCGGGACCGGGGCGCACCTTCACCGTCAGTCTGACGCACCGTTTCGGCGGGGCTCAGAATCTGGGTTGGCTGTCGGGCGACCTGGGCCGAGGCGAGGTCACGCGCGACTGGACCGGCTTCTATCTGGGCGCCCTGACCGGCGGACAAGGCGTCTCGATCAAGGGGGATACGACCAACATCACAGGAACGGCCAATCCGGCCGCCGCACTGGAATCCGCAGACGCGCACGCGCAGAGCGGCCTGTTCGGCCTGCAGGCCGGCTATAATCGGCAGTTGTCCAATCGCTGGGTCGTCGGTCTGGAGCTGGAGGCCGCCCGCACCTGGCTCCACGCCGGACACAAGGTTCTGTCGGTCGATCCGGGAATGGCCGCCCAAGGCTGGCGCGAGGCGGCGATGGATTACAATGTGGACTGGACGGCAGGGGTCAACGCCCGTCTCGGCTACGCCTTCGGGGATCGGTTCATGCTGTTCGGCCTGGGGGGGCTGGCGCTGGCGCGCGAGGTCGAAGGCCGCGACCAGTATCGCTCGACCTCGGCCGATCAGCAGAATCCGCTGGGCCGCGAAACCGGCGTCGCCTTCGTCGAGCGCGTCGATCATGTCCGCAAGGGATTCACGGTCGGCTTCGGCGGCGACTATGCGCTGAGCGATCGGTGGTCCCTGCGCGCCGACTATCGCTACACCCATTTCGACGCCGAGGAATTCGACTTCGAGAAGGCGACGCGGGGCACGGGGCTGAGCTATACGGTCACGAAGGCCATCCAGATCGGCACCGAGATCGTTCCGCCGTTCCTTCAGCCCGGCGACCCCCTGTGCGACGAGATACCGGAGTTCTGCCAGCCGTCGGAAAACCCCGTCTATCGCTACGAAACCACGAACTTCCCCGGCACATCGACCATCACAGAGGGGCGGCGGGCGTCGAACGAGATGGACGTCCACGCCTTCCGGCTGGGCCTGAGCTATCGATTCTGAGGCCCTGCGATGACCGACGTCCAATCCTCGTCCCGCGCCCTGACGCTCAAGGCCCTGACCCGCGAGACCCACGATCAGCTCGACGCCTACATCACCGGCGTGGCGTCGTTCCAGACCATCGAGGCCTATGGCCGGTTTCTGACGGTCCAGCATCGGTTTCACAGGGACATCGACGCCCTGTACGACGATGCGGCTCTGGTCGCGGCCTTGCCCGGCCTGAAAGACCGACGGCGCCTGCCGGCGATCCTCCAGGACATGGCCGACCTGGGGCTGGCGCCGCCTCGCGTCGACGCCCCGCCGCTGTTCGGGGCCGGCGCGACCCTGAACGTCGCGCACGCCCTGGGCTGGCTGTATGTGGCGGAGGGGTCGAACATGGGGGCGGCCCTGTTGCGAAAGCAAGCCGCGCGGCTGGGCCTGTCCGACGAACACGGCGCGCGACATCTTGCGCCCGCGCCGGAGGGACCGGCGGCCCACTGGCGAAGCTTTACGGCCGCGCTCGACGCCGTGACGCTGCCCGCACGCGCCGAACCGCGCGTGATCGAGGGGGCCGAGGCCGCCTTCAGACAGGTTCACGCCTATACCGTCGAACACCTTGGCTGACCCGTCCGGATCCGACAGGGACGCGCGCGTATCGCCATGGCGGGTCTTCTGGTTCGGGCTCGGGGCCTTCTGGCTGATCGTCGGCGTCGTCGGCGTCTTCGTGCCCCTGTTGCCCACCACCGGACCCCTGATCGCCGCCCTGGCCTGTTTCGCGCGGTCGTCGCCCCGTCTGGAGACCTGGCTGCTGACCCATCCGCGGTTCGGCCCCAGCCTGCGCGCCTGGCGCGAGCAGGGGGCCGTGCCTCGGTCGGGCAAGGTCGCCGCCTGCCTGGGCGTCGCTCTGGGATTCGGTCTGTTCTGGCTGCTGGTGCGGCCCGGCCTGCTGCTCGGCGTCTGCGTCGGGGCCGTGCTGATCCTCTGCGCCGCCTATGTCGTCAGCCGCCCGGCCCCGAGGCGGGGAGGGCCGCACGATGGCGTTTGACGGCCTCGATCCCAGGCCGCCGGTCCTGGTTCGATCGGTGTCGCCCGCACGGGCGCGCGGGCGGCGTTGGATCGTGGGTCTCGGCCTGTCCGCGATGGCGCATGGACTGCCCCTGCTCGTCTTCGCCGGATACTGGGCCAGCCGCCCGCCGCCAGCGCCGCCCCCGGCGCCGGTCTTCGAGGTGGAGTTGGTCCGGTTCCAGGCGCCGCCCCAGCCGCCGTCGGAGCAACCGCCCGGACCCGAGCAGACCGAGGCCAAGGCTCGACCGCCCATCCCTCGCCCCCCCGTGACGCCGCATCTGGCCGCCCCGCCGCCGCCCGACGTCGAACCCCTGACCGTCCCGCCGCCCGTGCCGCGCGTCGAGCCGGCCTCGCCCCGACCGCCTGCGCCGGAAACGACCGCCCCGCCCAGCCGGCCGGCGCCGCCCGCGCGCCTCCCGTCCTCATCGCCGTCCTGGGAGGGCCGGCTCCTGGCCCATCTCGAACGCCGCAAACGCTATCCGGCCGAAGCGCGCGCCGCTCGGCAGGAAGGGGTCGCCAGCGTGCGGTTCACGATGGATCGGAGGGGCCGCGTCCTTTCGGTCGTTCTGGCCCAAAGCTCGGGCCACGCCGCATTGGACCGCGAGGCCGTCGCCCTGATCCAGCGCGCCCAGCCTCTGCCCGTCCCCCCGGACAGCGTTCCCGGCGACCCCCTCGTCCTCACCGTGCCGGTCGAGTTCTTCGTGAGACGCCGGTAGGGTTTCGTCGTCGGTCAATCCCATCGACAGCGGATAAGGCTCACGCGCCCACCGGAATAGGCCGCTCCACGCCAAGGCGCATCGCTAGAACCGGACCTGATCCAGAAATCAGGTCCCGGCTGTCTTGGGAAGGGAGTCGGCGCGCTGAATTTTATCAGGAGAAAGTGGCGCACCCGAAGAGATTCGAACTCCTGACCCCCAGATTCGTAGTCTGGTGCTCTATCCAGCTGAGCTACGGGTGCGCATGCCTTGCGGCGAGGGCGGGTCTTTAGCCGCTGGATCGGAAGGACGCAAGCGGGCGATTGCAGTTTCTGCGCATTGGCGGTTGGCGCGGGCGTCGTGACGGCTTAGGTCCGATGACGACACCGTTTCCTCGCCGCCTGGATCCCGCCATGTCCGTCTCTCGTCGTCGTCTCGCCGCCCTGATCGCGCCCCTGGCCCTGATGGGGTGTCAGACCGCAGGCGCGGCGTCGATCGCCGCAACATCGGCCCCGACGACGACTACGACGACTACGACGACGACCACACCGGCCTCGCCTTCGGCTCTGGCGGGTCCGAGCGTCGCGTCGGTCCAGCCGCCGCGCGGGCCGTTCGTGGCGGCGGCCAACCCTCTGGCCGCCGAGGCCGGGATGGAGATTCTGCGGCGCGGCGGATCCGCGGTCGATGCGGCGGTGGCGATCCAGGCGGTGCTGGGCCTTGTCGAGCCGCAGTCGTCGGGCCTGGGCGGGGGCGCCTTTCTGATGAGTTATGACGCCGGGACCGGCGCCGTCACCGCCTATGACGGGCGCGAGACGGCGCCGACGGCGGCGACGCCTCAGCTGTTCTACGAAAACGGCAAGCCGCTGCCGTTCATGGACGCGGTGCTGTCCGGGCGTTCGACGGGCGCGCCCGGCGCGGTGGCCATGCTGGCGATGGCGCAGAAGGATCACGGCAAGCTGGCCTGGCGCGATCTGTTCGGCGCGGCCGAGCGTCTGGCGCGCGACGGTTTCGAAGTCAGTCCCCGCCTGGCCGGGATGATCAACAGTCCGGCGCCCCAGGCCCAGACGCCGGCGGCGACCGCCTATTTCACCCGGCCTGACGGAGGCCGTTATCAGGCGGGCGACGTGCTGAAGAACCCCGCCTACGTCCGCACCGTGGCGCGACTGGCCGAGGAGGGGCCGGGGGTCTTCTACGGCGGGGACATCGGGCGCGACATCGCCCAGGCGGTGGCCGAAGGGCCGCGCCCCGGCGCCCTGACCGAGGCCGACATCGCCGCCTATCGCCCGCTGCGGCGCGATGCGATCTGCCGCCCGTACCGGATCTATGTCGTCTGTGTGCCGCCGCCGCCGTCCAGCGGCCTGTCGCTGCTGCAGTTCCTGGGCATGGCCGAACGGACGCCGGACCTGACCAAGGGCGCCGACAGCCCCGAGGCCTGGGTCGCCTTCGGGCGGTTGCAGCGGCTGATGTACGCCGACCGGGACCGCTATGTCGGGGATACGGATTTCGTGGGCGTGCCGATCGCGGGCCTGCTGGACCCGGACTATGTGGCGTCGCGGGCGGCGCTGGCGCCCACGCTGAACGGGCCGGCCTCGCCGGGTCGTCCCACAGGATCGCCTCCGCGCGGCGAGGATCGCACCGCCGAACCGGGCGGCACCACCCATTTCGTCGTCATCGACGCCGAAGGCGACGCCGTCAGCATGACCACCACGGTGGAAAGCCTGTTCGGCAGCGGGCGGATGGCGGACGGCTTCTTCCTGAACAACCAGCTGACCGACTTTTCGTTTGATCCGATGGACGGCGACCACCCGGCGGCCAACGCCGTGGCGGCGGGCAAGCGGCCGCGTTCGACCATGACGCCGGTGCTGATCCTGGACCGGCAGGGTCATCTGGTCGGCGCCCTAGGCTCGCCCGGCGGGTCCAGCATCCTGGCCTATGTGGCCAAGGCCCTGGTCGGGGTGATCGACTGGAATCTGTCGATGGCCGACGCCATCGCCCTGCCGAACCTGGTCGTGCGCGGATCGACGATCGGGGCCGATACGGAGCAGATGTCGCCGGCGATCCGCGACGCCCTGGGGCGGGTGGGCATGCCGCTGCGGCCTAATGCGACCGAGACCTCGGGCCTGCACGGAGCGATCTGGCGCGACGGCCGCTGGGACGGCGGGGCGGACCCGCGCCGCGAAGGGGTGGCGCTGTCGGCGCCCTGACGTCAATGGTCTGTGGCGCCGCTGTCCTGCGTTCCGAGGCCGGCGCCGTGCGCCGCGCCGGTCAGTTGCGCGGCTTGATCGACAGCTGGAAGGCGATCAGCCCCTCGCTGACGTCGGTGTCCAGACCGTTCGTGCCGCGCAGGCCCTTGCCGGCGTCGATCTCCCGATAGACGACGCCTATTGAGGTCTGAACGTCGCCCCGGCGGTAGGCCACGCCGATGGAGGCGTCGCCCAGGAAGGCCCCGCGATCCTGGGTGTAGCCCGAACGGGCGTAGTCGCCGTCGCGCGTGCGGGCGAAGTTGTAACCGACCGCCCGGCCCGATCCGGCGGCATAGACATACCAGCGCGGGCGGTCGCCGAAGCGTTCGCGCCCGTCGGGCGCCAGACGCTCCAGCCCCTCGCCGATCTTCAGGGTGACGCCCGCCTCGGCGGATCGCCCCTCGCTGCCGACGCCAAGGCCGGCGTGGGGCGTCAGGCTGACTTCCAGGCCCGAGGCCGTATGGCCGTGCGCCCCTTTGAAACCGCGCACATAGCGCAGGTCGTAAGCCTCGGGCGACAGTTCGGCCCGCTCGCCCAGGCTGACCGGCATCGGCGCGCCGTCGGCGCGACGCAGACGGCCGGCGGTCTCCAGCGTCAGCCGATCGGTGAAGTCTGCCCGGTCGATCCAGACGTCCTGGCGCGTGGTGGCCACCAGGCCAGCGCCGCTCTCGGCGCGGCGGAAGGCCGAGGGGATGTCGATTTCGCCCCCGAAGCGGGCCTGAGGATCGATATGGACGCCGGGTTGCAGGGCCAACCGGGCCGGGTTTTCGTCAAAGGCGTTGGGAACCCGGGTCTGAGCCGAGGCGGCGCCCACGCCGGCCATCGCCAGCGCGCTCCCCACTCCGATCATCCAGGCCGTCGAACGCATTCGGTCTCCCCACCGTCCGCTGGCCCTTACCCTGCACCACGCGGCGCAGGAGTCCAACAGACATTTATCGACACGGTTTCGTCACTTTTGAACGACGACGGCGGGACGGGGTTCCCGATGCGAAAGAGGGCTCCGCATCGCGGAGCCCTCTGCAAGGTCTGATCGGCGTCGGCCTATTGGCAGGCCAGACACTCGTCATAGTCGGTCTTGGGCATGGAGAAGAGGTCCGGCTGGTTCGGATCGATCTCGGCCCCGGCCTCGGCCTTGTCTTCGGCGCCGGCGAAGGCGGCGCGCTGCACCGACTTGGAGCGCAGATAGTACAGGGACTTCACCCCGCGCTCCCACGCCGACCAGTGCAGCATGTGCAGGTCCCACTTGTTGACGTCGCCGGGGATGAACAGGTTCAGCGACTGGGCCTGGCAGATTTCCGGCGCCCGGTCGGCGGCCAGTTCGACCACCCACCGCTGGTCCAGTTCGAAGGCGGTCTTGAACACGCCCTTCTCGTCCTCGGTCAGGGCGTCGATGTGCTGGACCGAACCCTCGTGCTCGAGGATCGAGCTCCAGACGGCCTCGGTATTGATGCCCTTCTGGTCCAGCAGGCGCTCCAGATAGGGGTTCTTGACCGCGAACGAGCCCGACAGGGTCTTGTGCGTATAGATGTTGGCCGGGATCGGCTCGATGCCCGCCGACGTGCCGCCGCAGATGATCGAGATGGAGGCGGTGGGGGCGATGGCCAGCTTGTGGCTGAACCGCTCCATGACGCCGCGCTCCTGGGCGTCCAGGCAGGGGCCCTTCTCCTCGGCCAGCAGGCGGCTGGCCTTGTCGGCCTCGCGGCGCAGGTGTTTGAACAGGCGCATGTTCCACGACTTGGCCATGGCGCTTTCGAAGGCGACGCCCTGACCCTGCAGGAAGGAGTGGAAGCCCATCAGACCCAGGCCCACCGAACGCTCGCGCTTGGCCGAATAGACGGCCGCGGCCATGGCGGGCGGGGCGCGGCGGATGAAGTCCTCCAGCACATTGTCCAGGAACCGCATCAGGTCCTCGACGAAGCGCGGCTCCTCGCGCCATTCCAGGAAGGTCTCGGCGTTGACCGACGACAGGCAGCAGACGGCGGTGCGGTCCACGCCCAGGTGGTCGCGGCCGGTGTGCAGCATGATCTCGGCGCACAGGTTCGACTGTTTGACCTTCAGGCCCAGGTCGCGCTGGTGCGGCGCCATCTGGCGGTTCACCGTATCGGAGAAGATCAGATAGGGCTCGCCGGTCTGCATCCGGATGTCGAGCAGCTTGGTCCACAGCGAGCGGGCGTCGACCGTCTTCAGCACCGCGCCATCCTTGGGCGACTTCAGGTCGAAGGTTCCGCCGACCTTGACCGCCTCCATGAATTCGTCGGTGACGTTGACGCCGTGGTGCAGGTTCAGGGACTTGCGGTTGAAGTCGCCCGACGGTTTGCGGATCTCCAGGAACTCCTCGATCTCCGGGTGGTGGATGTCCAGATAGACGGCGGCCGAGCCGCGACGCAGCGACCCTTGCGAAATCGCCAGGGTCAGGCTGTCCATCACGCGGATGAAGGGAATGATGCCCGAGGTCTTGCCCGCGCCCTTGACCTTTTCGCCGATGGAGCGGACGCCGCCCCAGTAGGTGCCGATGCCGCCGCCGTTGGACGCCAGGGCCACGTTCTCGTTCCAGACGTTCTGGATGCCGTCCAGGCTGTCGCCCACCGCGTTCAGGAAGCAGGAGATCGGCAGGCCGCGATCCGCGCCGCCGTTCGACAGCACCGGGGTCGCCGGCATGAACCACAGGCGGCTCATATAGTCGTAAAGACGCTGGGCGTGGTCGGCGTCGTCCGAGAAGGCGGTCGAAACGCGGGCGAACATGTCCTGATAGCTTTCGCCCGGCAGCAGATAGCGGTCTTCCAGCGTCTTCTTGCCGAAGTCGGTCAGCAGATCGTCCCGCGAACGGTCCACCTGGACCGATTTCACCACCGTCAGATGCGGTCGTTCAGGCGTCGCCGTCGTCGCAACGCCTTGGAATTCCGTCGTCTTCAACGCCTCGCCGCCAGCCATGATCATTCCGCGTCCTGAACAGAAACAGCCTAGAGCCACCTGCGCTTCAACCACATCATCTAGTGGCCTTCACGCTCCCCGAGCCCACATATAGGGCGCATATGCCTAATGACCCGTCAACGGGTTGACGTCGGCCTTTGTGGGCGAATCGGTCGGACAACTGTTCGCACGCTGTTGAAAAGCCAGACGCCGCGCCTGCGACACGCCCATGACAGGTCTGCGCCAAAAGATCACGAAGGCGTGATTGGAACGCGGTTCCAGCTTTGCCGTTTCAGTGCGCTATGACCCTGGCTCCGAACCGTCCCTTTCTGGCACGCCTTCTGGCGACGGCGCGCACCGAACTGGCCGCCTTGAGCGCCCTGTTCGTCGCGGCGGTGGGCGTTCTGGTCTTCGTCGAGGTCGCGGACGACATGACCGAGGCCGACGGCCAGGCCTTCGACCATCACGTCCTGGCCCTGATGCGGCCCTATGCCGACGATCCGGGCCGACCCTGGGGGCCGTGGTGGTTGAAGGAGGCGGCGGCCGACCTGACGTCGCTGGGCGGCATAGCCGTGCTGGGTCTGTTCGCCCTGATCGCCATTCTGTTTCTGGTGATCCAGCGCAAATGGCTGTCGGCCGTGCTGCTGCCCCTGGGGCTGGCCGGCGGCGTGGCGCTCAGCGAAGGCTTGAAGGCGGTGTTCGAGCGCGAGCGCCCGCCCGCCGCCGTCCAGGCGGTGGAGACGATCAACGCCAGCTTCCCCTCGGGCCATGCGCTTCTGTCCACCGTCTTCTATCTGACCGTCGCCGTCATGCTGACCCGCGCCTTTCCGAAACGACGGTTGAAGGCCCTGGTCCTGGGCGTCGGCGTGGTGCTGGCGTTGCTGGTGGGTGTGACCCGCATCTATCTGGGCGCCCACTGGGCCTCGGACGTCATCGCCGGCTGGGCCGTAGGCGCGGCCTGGGCCATGGTGCTGTGGCTGGCCGCCTATGGGATCGACCGCTTGCAGAGGCGACGCCATGCGCCGTTGCGCGATCGCGCCGATCCGGCCTGATTCATCCGTCAGGGCTTGATCCGTAAACGACCTGCGCCTTGTCTGGGCCGGATCAGCCTGGAGGTTCCCGTGCCGCGCCGTCTGTCGTCCCTCGCCGCCGCGTTAGTCGTTGGCCTTGTCGCCGCCGCTGTCGTGGCGAACGCCGATCCGGCTGCGGCGGCCGCGCCGCGCCCCTATGCGGTTCAGGGCGATTGCGCCGGGCGGCCCGCAACCGCCGTCGGCATGGCGGCGGGCTACTGCATGGGGCTGGTCTGGCAGGGCGACGGGACGGACGGCCCGCGCACGCCGCGCGGCCTGTCGCCTCTGGCGAACGGCGACTGGCTGGTGACGGACCTGGGGGCCTGGACGGCGGGACAGGGCGCGGTCTGGCGTCTGTCGTTCGACGCCGAGGGCGCGCCGCGCTTGCGTCGCCTGGTCCAGGGGCTCAGCCTGCCCCATACGGTGGCGCGCGGACCCGACGGCCGCATCTATGTGTCCGAGATGAACCGCATCCTGACGCTGGACCCGGACGCCGCTGACCCGCAGGCCAGCGTCCGCACCGTCATCGGCGGCCTGCCGGACAACCGGCTGCACGACAACCGCCACCCGCTGTCCAGCTTCATCTTCGACGGGGACGGGGCGCTGCTGGTCAATGTCGGGGCGCCCAGCGACCGTTGCGTGGACGCCCAGGGCCGGCCGCACACGACGGCCTCTGGCGCCTGTATCGACAGCGCCGAGACGGCCCAGGTGCGGCGTCACGCCTATCTGGGAAACGGACGGTGGGCCGAGGACAGCACGGTCTTCGCCTCGGGCCTTCGAAACTCCATCGCCCTGGTGCGGCATCCGTCGGGCACGATCCTGCAGGGCGAGAATTCGGTCGATCTGACCACGCCCGACCATCCCTATGACGAGATCAACGTGCTGCGCCGGGGCGGAGATTACGGCTGGCCCTATTGCGTCGATCTGGGGACACCCCTGCCCGGCTGGAGCGCGGCCCAGGCGCGATGCGGTCAGCGACAGAGGCCGGTCGCCCTCTTGCCCCCGCACGCCGCGCCGCTGGACCTGCTCTATTACGACGGCGCGATGTTCCCCGAACTGCGCGGCAGGCTGCTGATGACCTGGCACGGCTTTCGCCGCACGGGCGGACGGATCGTGGCGGTCGAGACGGACGGGCAGGGGCGGCCCCTGACCGACATCGGCGGCCGCTACGCCCTGTATCCACGCGGTTCGGCGCCCTATCCGACAGGCGCGCCCAGCGTGCGCGGCAAGGTGCTGACGCCCGGCTGGGATCTGGTCGCGGGCCGTCAGCCGCGCGGCTCGCCGGTGGTCATGGCCGTCGCCGCCGACGGCGCGATCTGGGTCACGGACGACCGCAGCCGGGCGATCCTGAGGATCGCGCGGAAGTAGAAACCACCCTTTGGAGAAGTCGCCGTTTGCGGCCGGATCACTCCGTCCAGAAATAGCGACTCCTTAGAGATCAGGCATGGCGGAGGCTGGCGCTCTCGACGGACCGGGTCTCTGCGGAGGGGCAGAGAGATAGGGCGATCATGATCGGCACAGTCACGCCCGAAGCCACCACCAGCACGGTCCACCACAGAGACTGACCGAGGTCACGGAGCCTCCCTACGGTCAAGGCGCAGAACAACCAGAGCAGCGGAAGGGCCACAGCGAGGGAAGCCATCACGTCGAGGGGGCCGGGGGACAGGTGGACAAGGCCGTCCAGAGCACGCCCCAAGACCATCCAGGGCGCACTCAACAACTGGGTGAACGGCTGGCCCGCAGGGGCGGCAAGAATAAACACCAGACCCGAGAAGACGGCTGTCAGAAGACCATAGGACTCACGACCCAAACGGCCGGAGAAACGCAGCAGCGACAGCATCGGATGATCCATGCATCTCACGATCGACAGAGATGCAGAACCGCGTTCTCAATCCTGAGTCAAGCGAGGGGCGCATCCTTGAGCGAAAGGAGGAAGGCGAGCGTCGCCCTGCGCTCCCTCTCTCGCGCCGGCGGGAGTTTTCAGCCTTTGCGCGCGTCGCGCTTGGCCAAGACGCGCAGGCGAAGCGCGTTCAGCTTGATGAAGCCGGCCGCGTCCTTGTGGTCGTAGGCCTGGACGCCTTCCTCGAACGTCACCAGGTCCTGATCGTACAGGCTGTAGGGGCTCTCGCGGCCGATGATCGAGACATTGCCCTTGTACAGCTTGACCCTGACCGTGCCCGTGACCTTTTCCTGCGACCTGTCGATGGCGGCCTGCAGCATCTCGCGCTCGGGCGAGAACCAGAAGCCGTTGTAGATCAGCTCGGCGTATTTCGGCATCAGCTGGTCCTTCAGGTGCATGGAGCCGCCGTCCAGGGTGATGCTTTCGATGCCGCGGTGGGCCGCGATCAGGATGGTCCCGCCGGGGGTCTCATAGACGCCGCGCGACTTCATGCCGACGAAACGGTTCTCGACCAGGTCCAGACGGCCGACGCCGTTGTCGTGGCCGTACTGGTTCAGGGCGGTCAGGATCGTCGCCGGGCTCATGGCCTCGCCGTTGATGGAGACGGCGTCGCCCTTCTCGAAGCCGATCTCGATGACGGTGGCCACATCCGGCGCGTCTTCGGGGCTGATGGTGCGCTGGTGGACGAACTCGGGCGCCTCGACCGCCGGGTCCTCCAGCACCTTGCCCTCGGAGGAGGAGTGCAGAAGGTTGGCGTCGACGCTGAAGGGCGCCTCGCCGCGCTTGTCCTTGGCGATGGGGATCTGGTTCTTCTCGGCGAAGTCCAGCAGGGCCTCGCGGCTGCGGAACTCCCACTCGCGCCAGGGGGCGATGACGCGGATGTCAGGCTCCAGGGCGTAGTAGCCGATCTCGAAGCGGACCTGGTCGTTGCCCTTGCCGGTGGCGCCATGACAGACGGCGTCAGCGCCGACCTGACGGGCGATCTCGATCTGGCGCTTGGAGATCAGCGGCCGGGCGATGGAGGTGCCCAACAGATAGTCGCCCTCGTACTGGGCGTTGGCGCGGAACATGGGGAAGACGAAGTCGCGCACGAATTCTTCGCGCAGGTCGTCGATGAAGATGTTCTCGGGCTTGATGCCCAGCTTCAGCGCCTTCTCGCGCGCCGGGCCCAGTTCCTCGCCCTGGCCCAGGTCGGCGGTGAAGGTCACGACCTCCGCGTCATATTCGGTCTGCAGCCACTTCAGGATGATGGAGGTGTCCAGCCCGCCGGAATAGGCGAGGACGACTTTCTTGACGGGCTTGTCGGCGGGGGCGGACATGGCGGCTCTTTCGAAAACAAGTGGCGCGACGGACGGGGAGTTGAGGCGCGCATAAGACCGGGGGTCCGGCGATGCAACCTTTTCCGCCCTGTTTCGGGCCCGCCGCCGGCGTCCGGGCGGACCAAGATTAAGCTTTTGTCATGGTCATTCCGTCGCGTTGTCACACGAGCGACCGGGGTTATGGTTCCAACATCTGAAATCCAAGGATGTCTGCTTTCATGCGCCGCACCGGGTCTCTCGTCGCCGCCGCCGCCCTTCTGGCGGTTTCCACCCCTGTCTGGGCCTCGGCCCCCGCCGCTCGGAACGCCCCGGCCGCCGCGCCCGCCGTTCAGGCCGCGCCGGTGTCCGAACTGGTCCGCGAAGTGGACATCCCCTACGCCAAGTTCACCCTGGCCAACGGCCTGACCGTCCTGGTGCACGAGGATCACAAGGCGCCGGTGGTGGCGGTTTCGGTCTGGTACAACGTCGGCTCCAAGGACGAGCCGGCCGGCAAGACGGGCTTCGCCCACCTGTTCGAACACCTGATGTTCGGCGGGTCCGAGAATGCGCCGGGCAGCTATTTCACCCCGATGCGCAACATGGGCGCGACGGACATGAACGGCACGACCTGGTTCGACCGCACCAACTATTTCGAGACCGTGCCGACCCCGGCGCTGGAGCAGGCCCTGTTCCTGGAGAGCGACCGCATGGGCTATATGCTGGGCGCCATCACCCAGGAGACGCTGGACCTTCAGCGGGGTGTGGTCCAGAACGAGAAGCGCCAGAACGACAACCAGCCCTATGGTCTGAATCAGTACAGGCAGCTTGAGGCCCTGTTCCCCGAAGGCCACCCCTATCGCCACACCACCATCGGCTCCATGGCCGATCTGGACGCCGCCTCGATGCAGACGGTGCGCGACTGGTTCACCTCCAACTACGGCCCGAACAACGCCGTGCTGGTGCTGGCCGGCGACATCACCCCGGCCAAGGCGCGCGAGCTGACCGAGAAGTATTTCGGCCCGATCCCGCGCGGCCCGGTCAACACCCCGGCCCAGGCGTCCGTTCCGACGCTGGCGGCGCCGATCAACGAGACCATCCGCGACCGCGTCGCCAACGCCCAGGTCGAGATCAGCTGGGCCGTGCCGGGCATGCTGGATCCGGATTCTGTGCCGTTGAGCGTCGGGGCCTCGGTGCTGGGCGGCCTGGCGTCCTCGCGCCTGGACAACGAACTGGTGCGGGGCGAACAGTCGGCCGTGTCCGTCAGCGCCGGGAACAGCGCCTTTCACCGCGTGGGCCTGTTCGAGATCACCCTGAACATCAAGCCGGGCCACGACCCGGCCGCCGTGGAGGCCCGGGCGCGCGAAATCCTGAACGGCCTGATCGCGAACGGCCCGACCGCCGACGAGGTGGAGCGGGTCAAGACCCAGTATCTGTCGCGCCGCATCCAGGGGCTGGAACAGGTGGGCGGCTTCGGCGGCAAGGCCGTGGCCCTGGCCGAGGGGCAGCTGTATGCGGGCGATCCCGAGTTCTACAAGAAGCAGTTGGCCGCCTATGCCGCCGTCACGCCGGCCCAGGTCCAGGCCGCCCTGCAGAAGTGGCTGACGCGCCCGGCCTACACCCTGACCACCCTGGTCGGGGAACGCGAAGCCTATCAGGAAGCGGCGGCCAATCCGGCCGGCGCCAATCACACCCCGGCGCCGCCCATCGAGCGGGTCGCGCGGATGGCCAAGCCCGAAATCGGCCAGGTCGCCAACGTCGACTTCCCCGCCGTGGAGCGCGCGCGCCTGTCGAACGGCATGGAGGTGGTCTACGCCCAGCGCGACGCCGTGCCGGTGACGAAGATCGCCGTGGACTTCGACGCGGGCCTGGCCGCCGACGACCGCGCCAAGCTGGGGCTGCAGACCCTGATGCTGGACCTGATGGACGAGGGCACCCAGACGCTGGACGCCCGCCAGCTGGCCGAGGCCCAGGAGGTGCTGGGCGCCGCCATCTCGACCGGCGCGACCATGGACCGCTCGGTGATCAGCCTGAACGCGGTCACGCCTAACCTGGTCCCCTCGGTCGCCCTGCTGGCCGATGTGATCAAACGCCCGGCCTTCGCCCCGGCCGAGCTGGAGCGGCTGCGCGCCGCCCGCCTGTCGCGCATCGCCGCCGAGCGGACCCAGCCGGCCGCCCTGGCCAACCGCGCCCTGCCGGAACTGATCTATGGGGCCGACAGCCCCTATGGCCGTCCGTTCAGCGGCAATGGCGACGAAGCCAGCATCCGCTCCATCACCGACGCCGATGTCCGCGCCGACTACGCCAAGTGGATTCGTCCGGACAACGCCAAGGTCTTCGTCGTCTCCGACAAGCCGCTGGCCGAAATCCTGCCCATCCTGAACGCCCAGCTGGGCCAGTGGGTCCCGCCCGCCTCGCCCAAGCCGGTCAAGGACTTCTCGGCCCCGATCCCGGCGGCCACGCCCAGGATCGTGCTGATCGACCGGCCCCAGTCGCCCCAGTCCTATATCATGGGCGGGGAGGTGCTGAGCGCCTCGGGCACGGACGATCTGCTGGTGCTGAACGCGGCCAACAACGTCCTGGGCAACGACTTCCTGTCGCGCATCAACTCGGACCTGCGCGAGACCAAGGGGTGGTCCTACGGGGTCGGCGCCTATGTCTCCGGCTTCCAGCACCGCGTGCCCTATCTGGTGACGGCGCCGGTCCAGGCCGACCAGACTGGGCCGGCCATCGCCGCCCTGAACACCCAGTTCAACGACTTCCTGAAGGGCGGCAAGGGCGTCACTCCGGCGGAGCTGGAACGGACGGTCAACGGCAACACCCGTCGTCTGGCCGGCAGCTACGAGACGTCGGGCGCCGTCCTGGGCGCTCTCAGGACCAACGACATGCTGGGCCGTCCGGACGACTATCCGGAAACCGTCGCGGCCCGCACCAACGCCCTGACGGCGGACCAGCTGGACGCCGCCGCGCGCGCCGCCATCGACCCGGCCCGGTTCGTCTGGGTGGTCGTGGGCGACGCCGCCAAGGTCAAGCCGCAGCTGGACGCCCTGGGCCTGCCGGTCGAGGTGCGCGCCGCCGCCCCGACCGCCCAGTAAGGCGCTTCAGGCGACTGAAGCATCGAGGCCCGGCGGCGACGTCGGGCCTTTTTCTGTTTGTGCACCCGACAATTTTTTAGTGCACAAAAGTGCACTTTTCGGCGGTCCTCCTGGGCGCGGCTTCGGGGCCCGCAGCATCGCAGGGGTTTCAGATCAGGCGCGCGGAAGGGCGCAGCGGCTCGGCAAGTCGCTGAAAACGCAAGACGCCGCCGATGCAGTTGGGGGATCGCGCCCCGATCCGGGCGCGCCCGTCGGCGGTGTCAGTCCAGGGTCGCGCCGGTGGTGCGCATGATCTCGGCGCGGAGTTCGGGCAGGCCGTCGCCCTTTTCGGACGAGGTCAGGGCCACCACGGGGAAGGCGGCCGGGCGTTTGGAGATGGCCTTCAGCGTGGCCTCCTGCACCTTCTCGCCCTCCCCCTTCTTCAGCTTGTCGGCTTTGGTCAGGACGATCTGATAGCTGACGGCGGCAAGGTCCAGGGCGTCCAGCGCTTCGGCATCCACGGACTTCAGGCCGTGTCGGCTGTCGATCAGCAGATAGACCCGCTTCAGCGTGACCCGCCCGCGCAGATAGTCGCGGCCCAGGTCCTGGAACTTCTTGACGGTGGTTTTCGACGCCTTGGCCCAGCCGTAGCCGGGCAGGTCGACCAGGCGCAGCCGGCCGTCCAGATCGAAGAAGTTGACCTCTCGCGTGCGCCCCGGCTCGTTGGAGGCTCTCGCCAGCTTGTGCATGCCGACCAGGCCGTTGATCAGGCTGGACTTGCCGACGTTGGAGCGGCCGGCGAAGGCGACTTCGGGCAGGTCGGGATCGGGCAGTTGCTCGATCTTGGCCGCGCCCATCACGAAGGTCGCCGGCCGCGCGAACAGGATGCGGCCGGCCTCGATCTCCTCGGGCGTGAAGTCGGTTTCCTCGGTCACGCCGGCGATTTCTTGAACCGGGCGAAGAAGGCGTCGATCGGGTTCTCGGCCTTGTAGCGGTGCATGATGACGTACTGCTGCAGGATGGTCAGGATGTTCGACCAGGCCCAATAGACCAACAGGCCCGCCGCGAAGGGCGCCATGATGAAGGTGAAGACCAGCGGCATGAACTGGAAGATCTGACGCTGGACCGGATCGGCCGCCGGCGGGTTCATCGCCGTCTGCAGCCACATGGTCAGGCCGTAGGCGATGGCCAGCAGGCCCAGGTGCAGCGGACCGGCCAACAGGCCGCCGATCAGCGGCGCCGCCGCCGGATCCCACGGGATCAGGCCGAACAGGTTCCAGATCGAGGACGGGTCGCGCGCCGACAGGTCGTGGATGAAGCCCAGGAACGGCTGGTGACGCATCTCGATGGTGACGGTCAGCACCTTGTACAGGGCGTAGAAGACGGGAATCTGCAGCACCAGCGGCAGGCAGCCCGCGACGGGATTGATCTTTTCCCGCTGATACAGGGCCATGGTTTCCTGTTGCTGCTTCTGCGGGTCGTCTTTGAACTTCTTCTTGATCTCCTCCATCTTGGGCTGGAGGTTCCGCATCTTGGACATCGAGGCGTAGGCGTTGTTGGCCAGCGGGAACATGATCAGCTTGACGATGACGGTCAGGGCCAGGATGGCCACGCCGAAGCTGCCGACCAGGCCATAGACGTTCTCCAGCACCCAGAAGATCGGGCGCGTCAGGAACCAGAACATCCCCCAGTCGATCGCATAGACGAAGCGCGGCAGGTTCAGGCTCTGCTCATAGGACTTCAGCACTTCGGCGCGCTTGACCCCGGCGAACAGGCGTTGGGTCTCGGTCGCGGTTCCGCCCGGCTGGACGGTGCGGGTCGCGCCCAGGACATTGGCTTCCAACTGCTGGGCGCCGCCGTTCTCGCGCACGCGGAATTCGGTCTCGACCGCTTCGTTCTGCGGGGGCAGCAGGGCCGCCAGCCAGTATTTGTCGGTGACGCCCAGCCAACCGCCGGTCGAGGCGTTCTCGATGCGGGGCTCCTTCAGCCAGTCTTTGTACTTCTTCTGGACGGTGCGGTACTCGCCGGGCTTGCCGAAGGTGCCGATCGCGCCCTCGTGGACGATGTGGGAGGAGCCGGCGGCCTGGGGCACGCCCAGGCGCTGGACGCTGCCGTAAGGGGCGATGGTGATGGCCTGGGTTCCCAGGTTCTGCACCGTGTCCTGGACCGAGAAGACGTATTTGTCGTCGACGGACACCACGCGGGTGAAGCGCAGACCTTGGCCATTGTCCCAGGTCAGGGTGACGGGCGTGGCCGGGGTCAGGGTCGCGCCGTTGGTCAGGCGCCAGACGGTGTTGGGACCGGGCACGCCGCCGGGGACATTGGGGCCGGTCCAGCCGAACTGGGCGAAATAGGCGTTCTGCATCCCCTGCGGGCGGAACAGCTCCACCGGGGCGGGCTTGTCCTGGACCTCGCGGTAGTCGGTCAGGAACAGGTCGTCGATGCGGCCGCCCTGCAGCGACAGCGACCCCTTCAGCGTGCCCGACTGGATCGGCACGCGCGCGGCGCTGGACAGGGCCTGGGCGCGGTTGGTCACGAAGGTCGGCGCCTGGGGGCTGAGGGCCGTGCGCGCGGCGTTGTCGGCCGATTGCGACTGTTCGGCGTGGGCGCGCTGCTGCATGGCGCGGCGCTCGGCCTGCGGGCGCAGCACGGTGAAATAGTAGATACCCAGGATCAGGGCCGAGCACACGATGAAGATGATCGTGTTGCGCGAGTTCTCGTTTTTCATGGATTCTGGCGGTCCTGGCCGGAAGGGGCGCGGGCGGGCGAAGGCGGATCGGCCTTCGGTCTCGCCAGCCTTGTAAGCGTCGATTTCACGTCGTCAAGCAAACGGTCCCAGGCGCGCTCGGTCGTGCCCATGCGGGCGATGAAGACATAGTCGCTGCCGGGCACGCCGTGCTGGGGCAGAAGGGCGCGGGCGGCCTCGCGCAGGCGGCGCTTGGCGCGGTTGCGCTGGACGGCGCCGCCGATCTTCTTGGTGGCGGTGAAGCCCAGGCCGACGTGCGGCGAACCGTCGCCACGTTCCAACCGTTGGATCACCACGCCGCCGCGGGCCTCTGAAACGCCTTTGGCGGCCGCCAGGAACTGGGGCCGCCGCAACAGACGCTTGATCTGTAAAGGGTCGCTCATGCGTCCTTGGCTTTCGGACGCGAGAGCCGCTTACGCCGTCAGGCGCTTGCGGCCCTTGGCGCGACGGCGCGCAACGATCTTCTGGCCGTTCTTGGTGGCCATCCGGCTGCGGAAGCCGTGACGGCGCTTGCGCACGAGTCGCGACGGCTGATAGGTCCGCTTCACGGTCGGCTCCTGACGTTAAAAGGTTGGGCGACGGGACAAAAGGCGTCCGCCGCAGGAAGGGCGGGCGTATAAGTCGCATGGTCGCGCGAGTCAACGCTCGGCCGGCATTTCGGGAACTGAAGAGCGCATGACGAAACGAACGGCGAGGGAATGGGCGTTGCGGCTGCTGCCGCTCGCGCGCCGTCGCCGGCCTGGCCGTCGCCTTCTTCGCCCTGGGCTGGAATCGGTATCTGTCGATGGAGATGCTGCGCGCGCACGGGCTGAACCTTCAGACCTATGCGCGCGACCACTGGTGGATCGCCCTGGCGGGCTTCATCGGCGTCTATGCCCTGGCGACCGCCTCGACCATTCCGGGGCCGGTGTTCCTGACCCTGCTGGGCGGGATGATGTTCGGGCCCTATGTCGGCGCCCTGGCCCAATCGACGGGGGCCACGATCGGTTCGGTCGTCATCTATTGCGTCTATCGCACCTCCATCGGAACGTGGCTGAGGGCCAAGTTCGCGGCCGATGCGGGCTTCATGGACCGCCTGGCCCGGGGCATAGACCGCAACGCCTTCACCACCCTGTTCACCCTGCGGGTGATCCCCAGCGTGCCCTTCGTGCTGGTCAACGCCACGGCGGGGATGATGGCCGTGCCGCTGCGGCCCTATGTGATCGCCACCTTCATCGGCCTGCTGCCCTCGACCTTCATCTACACCTGGATCGGGTCCGAACTGGGCGAGTTGCTGAAGGCGGGCGTGCGTCCGGACCTGCCGATGTTGCTGAAACAATTCTTCTGGCCGCTGATGGGGGTGGTCTTCCTGTCGCTGCTGCTGCCGCTGGGGCTGAAGCTGGGCCAGATGGCGCGCGGCCGCCGCGCCGGGGTCGCATGAGCGCCCTGTTCGACAGGATGGCGGCGCGGCTGGGTCTGTCGGCCGAGGCGGCCGAGATCTGGCGCGAGCGCCTGCGCCCGCGCGCGCCCGACGGCCTGTCGGCGCGGCTGCTGCTGTTGACGGTGGCCTTCACCCTGGCGGTCGAGGCGGCGATCCTGGCGCCCAATCTGGCGGCCTTCCACGAACGCTGGCTGCGCGACCGGCTGCAGGCGGCCGAGCTGGCCTCGGTCGGGGTCGAGGCCCTGCCCTATAGCGCGGTGGAGGACGACACGGCGGCCGAGCTGATGCGGATCGGCGGGGTCCAGGCCGTGGCCCTGACCGAACAGGGGGTGCGCCGACTTCTGCTGCAGGCGCCCAATCTGCCGCGCGCGCCCGAACTGATCGACCTGCGGCGCGAGAACACCTGGGCGCGGTTGAGCGACCCGTGGCGCACCCTGTTCGGCCACCCCGACCGCTCGCTGCGGGTCCAGGCCAAGCCGCGCTATCGCTCGGGCGACTTCATCGAGATCGTCACCCCGGCCCAGCCGCTGAAGATCGAACTGCGGGCCTTCCTGCTGAACAGTCTTCTGGTGTCCCTGCTGGTTTCGGCGACGGCCGGCGCCCTGCTGTACGGCGGCCTGGCGCTGCTGGTGCTGCGCCCGCTGCGGCGCGTGACCCGCTCGATGGAGCGGTTCGCCGCCGATCCCGAGAGCGATCCGGAAGCCCCCTCCGACCGGCACGACGAGATCGGCCGGGTCGAGCGCGAACTGGCGCGGATGCAGGAAGAAGTGCGTCAGTCCCTGCGTTCGCGCGCGCGGCTGGTGGCCCTGGGCGAGGCGGTGGCCAAGATCAACCACGACCTGCGCAACATGCTGACCTCGGCCCAGATGGCGTCGGAGCGGCTGGCGACCTCGGCCGATCCGCAGGTGGCCAAGGCCCTGCCCCGGCTGGAGCGGGCGCTGAGCCGGGCGGCGGCCCTGTCGCGCAATGTGCTGGAGTACGGCAAGAGCGAAGAGCCCGCGCCGCAGAAGACCCGCGTGGTCCTGACCCAGGCCCTGACCCTGGCGGCCGAGGACGCCGGGCTGGACCCCGACGGCGTGCGCCTGATCAAACAGTTGCCGGCCCGGTTCGCGGTCGAGGCCGATCCGGACCAACTGTACCGCATCCTGGTCAATCTGATGCGCAACGCGCGCCAGGCCATCGAGGCCGATCCCGGTCGCCCCGCCGAACGGCGCGGCAAGGGGGCGATCACCGTCAGCGCCTTCGGCGACGACGGCTTCTGCGTGATCCGCATCGCCGACGACGGGCCGGGCATTCCGTCGCGCCTAGCCGAACGGCTGTTCGAACCCTTCGTCAGCTCCAAGAGTTCGGACGGATCGGGGCTGGGCCTGACCATCTCGCGCGAGCTGGCGGCCCTGCACGGCGGCGACCTGAGGCTGGTCCCCAGCGAAGGCGGCGCGACCTTCGAGCTGCGCCTGCCGGACTGATCCTGTTCCGGAGCCTATTCCAGGCCGTCGTCGGAGACGACGAAGGGGCGGTTCTCGGCCTTGGCCTGGGCGGCCAGCTCCTCCTGCACCAGATGCCAGCGCCGCAGACGCTCGTAGTCGATGGCGTGTTCGGGCGAGGCGTCCAGCCAGTGGCGGAAATCCTCCATCTGCAGCCGCGCGTCGAGGGCCGACGGATCGGGCAGGGCGGGCACGTTCGGCAGCAGGCGCGCGACCTCGGCCGGAATGGGATAATCGCCGGACGTGGTGCTGAGGATCATGGGGTGTCTCGAATGGCGGCGCTGGTCCGGGAACCATGCCGTGAAGCGGGGCTTTGCGCCACCTTTTCGTCTGCGGCGCCGTGTTGCGGATCGGCGCGTCCAGGGCCAAGCTGGCCGTCCGTCGGTTCGTTTAGGAGACGTCCATGATCGCCCTGCGTAACGCCGCCTCGGTGGGCGTGGTCCTGACCGCCGCCTTGACAGGCGCGCCCCTGTCGGCCGTCGCCGCGATCCAGGTCGACAAGAGCCAGGCCGCCGCCGATCCCTATCGTGACCAGCGCATCCTGCCGGACCCGTCCGATCCGGCGTCGCGCGACGCCGTGCTGAAGGCGCGGGGCGAAGCTTATCACCACGCGCCCGATTCCCAGCAGACCCCGGAGGAACTGGCCGAGACCCGCCGGCTGAACGACCGGATCGCCGCGGCCAATGCGGCGGCGGACAGGGCGGATGCGGCGGCCCGGCTGGACTATGACGCCGCCCTGGCCCGCTATCAGATCGAGGTGCGCCGCAATGCGGAACAGGCCCAGGCCGCCGCCCAGGCGACCCGCGCCGCCCAGGAGCGGTATGACCGCGACTACGCCGCCTGGCGCGAGCAGGTGCGTCTGTGCCAGTCGGGCGTCCGCAGCGCCTGCGCGGCCCCGGCGGCGGCGACCGCCGATCCGACACCTGGGCCGCGCTAGAGCCTGATCATTTTAGACGGAACCGCGCATCGGTTCCGGCTGAAGCGTGAATCAGCCTCTCGCTCATGTCTGGAGCCTGAATTCCGCCGACACGGATCCGGCTCTAAGCCGAGACGGTCTTTGGCGCCGCGAACGGGGCGGGGATCAGCCCGCCACCAGGCTCATGTCGCGGCGGGCCATCATGCGGTCGAACTCGGTCCAGACGCCGTCCGCGCCGTGCCAGTTCCCTTGCGTCGCCGCCTTGGAATATTCGGTGGCGCGGGCCTCGAAGAAGTTGGCGTGTTCGACGCCCGACAGCAGCGCCTGCAGCCAGGGCAGGGGGTTCTCCTTCACCCCATAGACTTCCGGCAGTTTCAGCTGACGCAGGCGCCAGTCGGCGATGAAGCGGATGTACTGCTTGATGTCGTCCGGGGTCATGCCGTCGACCGCGCCCATTTCGAAGGCCAGGTCGATGAACTTGTCCTCCATCTTCACCACGGTCTGGCAGCAGTCGACGATGTCGTCGGCGACCGTCTTGGTGACGGCGCCCGTCTCCTTGTTGAAGGCGTGGTACAGTTTGATGATGCCTTCGCAGTGCAGGCTCTCGTCGCGCACCGACCAGGACACGATCTGCCCCATGCCCTTCATCTTGTTCAGGCGGGGGAAGTTCATCAGCATGGCGAAGCTGGCGAACAGCTGAACACCCTCGGAGAAGCCGCCGAACATGGCCAGGGTCCGGCAGATGTCGGCGTCGCTGTCGACCCCGAACTGGCCCATGTAGTCGTGCTTGTCCCGCATGGCCTCGTATTCCATGAAGGCGCCGAACTCGCTCTCGGGCATGCCGATGGTTTCCAGCAGCAGGGCGTAGGCCGCGATATGGATGGTCTCCATATTGCCGAAGGCGGCCAGCATCATCTTCACCTCGGTCGGTTTGAAGACCCGGCCGTAGCGCTCCATGTAGTTGTCCTGAACCTCGATGTCCGCCTGGGTGAAGAAGCGGAAGATCTGGGTCAGCAGATTGCGTTCGTTGTCGTTCAGGGTCGAGGCCCAGTCCTTGACGTCCTCGCCCAGCGGAACCTCTTCGGGCATCCAGTGGACCTGCTGCTGCTTTTTCCACATGTCGAAGGCCCACGGATAGCGGAAGGGCTTGTAGGCGGCCGAGGGGGTCAGAAGGCCGGGGGTTTCGGGGCGGATGATCGGGGTGATGGCGTTCATCGGGGCGAGACCTGACACGAATCCGGAAGGAGACCCTCACCATGCGCAACGGCGACGGCGGCGCCAAGCCGGAAATCACCTATGTTGCGATCACATTTTCAAGTGACGCTATATCTTGTGGTTTATGCCTTAAGAAATTGGGGATGGGTCAAGCTTGGCCTGGGGACGCTTCCGCAGGGCTGACCGGATCGTGTCGGAATAGGCGACAAATGTTCTTGATTTGTACCGGTATGCGGTCCAGGCTTGGCCTTGGATAGGGAGGACGACATGCTGGGCTACGTCACGATCGGTGCAAACGACGCCGAAACCGCGCACCGCTTCTATGACGCCGTGCTGGGCACGCTGGGCTGGAAGGCGCATATGACGTTCGGCGAATGGCGCGGCTATTCGCTGGACGGCCAGGGCGAGGGGCAGTCCGTGTGGGTATGCAAGCCGTTCGACGGCGCACCCGCCAGCGTCGGCAACGGGATGATGGTGGCCTTTTCGGCCCGCGATCACGCCCAGGTCGACGCCTTCCACGCCGCCGCCCTGGCCAACGGCGGAACGGACGAGGGCGCGCCCGGACCGCGTCCCGATTACGGCCCCCACTGGTACGCCGCCTATCTGCGCGACCCCACGGGAAACAAGCTGGCCATCGTCTTCAATCGGCCTTGAACGCCGTCAGGCGGGCTTCAGCGCCAGGGTGACGGTCTTGACGTTCACATAGTCGTCGATGCCGTGGACCGAGCCCTCTCGACCATAGCCGGACTGTTTGACCCCGCCGAAGGGTGCGACCGGCGTGGAGATCAGGCCGGTGTTCACGCCGCACATCCCCGCCTCGATCCGGCGGCTGAACCGCATGGCCCGGTCCAGATCGCGGGTGAACAGATAGGAGGCCAGGCCGAAATCGCTGGCGTCGGCCTTATCCAGCACCTCGGCCTCGCTGTCGAAGGGGAAGACCGGGACCAGGGGCCCAAAGGTCTCCTCCTGACGGAACAGGCGGTCGTCGCCGCCCAGGGTGACGGTCGGCTGGAAGAAGCGGCCGCCGAGGTCGTGGCGCGCGCCGCCGGTCAGAAGCCGTCCGCCGTCCGCCAGAATGGCGGCGACGTGGCGTTCGACCTTGTCGACGGCCTTGTCCTCGATCAGCGGACCGACCTTGACGCCGGGCTGGAAGGCGTCGCCGACCTTCAGGCGCACGACCTCGGCCGCCAGCTTTTCGGCGAAGACCTCGGCGACCGCGCGTTCGACGTAGACGCGGTTGGGGCAGACGCAGGTCTGGCCCGCGTTGCGGAACTTGCCCTTGAGGGTTTCGGCGACGGCCAGGTCCAGATCGGCGTCGGCGAAGACGATCAGGGGCGCGGCGCCGCCCAGCTCCATCGACACCCGTTTCAGGGTCGGGGCGCACTGTTCGGCCAGCTTTCGGCCCACGCCGGTCGAGCCGGTGAAGCTGAGCTTGCGGATGTCGGGGCTGTCGCACAGGACCTTGCCGATGGTCGCGGCGTCGCCGGTGACGACGGACAGGGCGCCGGCCGGCAGTCCGGCTCGATAGGCCAGTTCCGCCAGGGCGATGGCGGTGAAGGGCGTCTGGCTGGCCGGCTTGACCACGGCGGTGCAGCCGGCGGCGAAAGCGGGGCCGAGCTTGCGCGTCAGCATGGCGGCGGGGAAGTTCCAGGGCGTGATCAGGGCGCAGGGACCGACCGCCTCGCGGTAGGTCAGGATCAGATGGCCCAGGGGGCTGTCCTGGGTCTCGCCGATCAGCCGCTCGGCCTCGCCCGCGAACCATTTGATGAAGCCGTTGGCGTAGGCGATCTCTCCCTTGGCCTCCTCGAAGGGCTTGCCGTTCTCCAGGGCGCACAAGGCGCCCAGGGCCTCGGTGTTTTCGTCGATCAGGGCAGCCCAGGCGCGCAGGAAGGCCGCGCGCTTGTGCGGATCCTGGCGCGACCAGTCGGGAAAGGCCTGGACGGCGGCGGCGATGGCGCGCTGCGTCTCGGCGGCGCCCAGATCGGGCGCATGACCCAGCAGGGACCCGTCGGCGGGATTGTCCACCGTCACCCCGGCGCCGTTCGCGGGGATCGGCTCGCCCGCGATCAGGGCATGTTGACGCAGAAGGGACAGGCCGGCGTCGCGAGCGGCAGGGGTCAAGGCGATCTCCAGAAATCGGGTCGGAAAAGCAGCAAGGCCCCGCCGGGAGACGGGGCCTTGCGTGTCGTCGGGGGCGGCGGTCGCCGCCCCTCAAGGCGATCAGTTCTTGGCGTCGTTGGCGGCGCCGGTCACGGCCTGGCCGGCGGCCTGGGTGTCGCGGCCGACGCCGGCGATGGTGTTGCAGGCGGCGGTGGTCAGGGCGGCGGCGACGGCGGCCAGAACGAAGATCTTGCGCATGAGAACTCTCCAGTTTGCCGACGCGGCGCGCCGGTTCGGCCCTCTAACGCGAGCTGTGCGCGGCGGTTCCGGCCTTGTCGGCGGGATCGTTGGGGGTCAGGGCCTCGGGGGTAACGAAGGTCATGCGGGCCGTCGTGCCGCCCGAAGGCGATTCCACCATCTCCGCCTCGCCGCGCAGCTGTTTGGCGAAGGCGCCCATCAGGATGCGGCCCACCCCGGCCTCGGCGGCGTCCGACGCGCCGGGGCCGTCGTCCTCGACCTCCAGGGTGCTGCTCTCGCCATTGACCTTGAAGCGGACCTTCAGCTCGCCGCCGCGTCCGGCGAAGGCGTGTTTCTGGGCGTTGCTGACGGCCTCCACCAGCCACAGGGCCAGGGGCGCCAGCTTGTCGGGGTCGACATAGAGGGAATCGGCCTCGACCGAACTGACGACCACGGGACCGCGTCCCACTTCGGCGGCGATCAGCTGGCCGACCAGTTCGGTCAGGAAGTCGCGCGCATCGGCGTGGCGGATGTCCTCGCTCTGGTAGAGGGTGCGATAGATCAGGGCCAAGGCCGAGATGCGCTGGCGCGTGTCGCCCAGGGCCGCCTTGGCCGCCGGATCGGTCACGCCGCGCTGCTGCATCGAAAGCAGGGACGAGATGATCTGAAGGTTGTTCTTCACCCGGTGGTGAATTTCGCGCATCAGCGCGTCCTTCTCGGCCAGGGAGGCGTTTAGCTCTTGGTCGCGCACGGTGATGGCCTCGGCCATCTCGTCCAGGGTGCGGGCCAGGGTGCGGATTTCCGACGGGGCGTTCATGGCCTGAAGCGGGCGCACCGAGAACCGCCCCTTGGCGTAGATGGCGGCGATCCGCTCCAGATAGTCCAGCCAGCGGATGAAGATGCGCTCGGACAGCAGCATCACCGCCGCAAAGGCCGTCAGCCACGCGCCCAGAGGCAGCAGAAGTGCGCCGATCGGGTTCAGCCGCGCCCAGGACAGCAGGCCCGGGGCGGGCGCGGACAGCAGCACATAGACGTCGCCGCTGGCCAGGACGGCGCCGGCGTAGTCGCGGCGATGCCCGCGGCTGTCCACCGCCTCGAACACGGCCGAGCCCTCGTCGCGGGCGCGATCGACCCAGCCCGAAACGTCGCGCCCGTCGGACAGACGCATGGCGTCGGGGCGGCTGGCGACCAGGATACGGCCGTCGGCGTCGGTCAGGGCCGCCTCGGACCCGACGGGCAGGGCGGGGTCGTCCGTGTCGGGTTGCAGGGACGACAGGGGGATGACGGCGGCCATGGCCCCGTCGAACCGACCCATGGGCCGTTCGGCGCGGATGGCGATGACGAGGGCGGACGGATAGCCGGCGCTGGCAGGGGCGCGCACGACGACCAGACGCTCGCCGTCGCGCAGACGGCGGAACCAGTCGGACCGGCCGGCGGGCGTCAGGGCCGAAGGGCGTCCGTCGGACCGGCTGGAGGCGCAGACGGCCTCTCCTGTGGGGCTGAGGCGATACAGGCCCTCGTAGTCCTCAAGCTGCTCGACCAATGCGGTCAGGCGGGGGCCGCAATAGGGGCCCATGGCGTCGGGACTGAGCGCGCGCAGCAGGACCTGGGCGCTGTCCAGGCGGGACTTGGCGCTGACCGCGCTGCGCTCGGCCGCCAACTGGAGGTCTTGTTGACGCGCCTCGCGTTGATTGCGGAAATCGGCCTGGGTCTGGATCAGGCTGAGGACGAAGATCGGCAGCAGGGCCAGGGCCATGGCCAGGCCCAGGCGAAAGCGGATGCCCTGAAAGCGGGGCGCGTTCCACTTGCGGCCGAAGCGGACGACCGGAGCCTCTTCGGTTCGACCCTGGTCCGTCACGAACCGTTCCGTCAGGACCGGAAGCCGGACAGCCTGTCGGCCTCGCCCAGGATGGAGCGCATGGCGTCGCCGGCCGCCTGACCGTCCCGGGCGTAGCCGCCCTTCTCAAGCGCGGCCTGCAGGGCGCGGCGGGCGCGGCTGACGCGGCTCTTGACCGTGCCGACGGCGCATCCGCAGATCTCGGCCGCCTCTTCGTAGGCGAAGCCGCCGGCGCCGACCAGGATCAGGGCTTCGCGCTGCTCTTCGGGCAGGGTTTTCAGGGCTTGGCGCAGCTCGTCCAGGGCGACCGGCGCCTCGGGGTCGTCGACGGCCACCAGGGTGCGTTCGGCCGCCTCCTGATCCAGCTGAGACTGGCGCCAGGACCGGCGCTTCTCGGAATAGAACTGGTTGCGCAGGATCATGAAGGTCCACGCCTTCATGTTGGTGCCCATCTGATAGCTGGCGCGTGCGTCCCAAGCCTTCATCATGGCGTCCTGCGCCAGGTCGTCGGCGGCGGTGGGGTCGCCGGTCAGGGTGCGGGCGAAGGCGCGCAGGTGCGGAATCAGCGCCACCAGCTCGGTCTTGAAGGCGTTGTCGTCAGCCGACGGCGGCTTGGGCTCCGCGCCCAGGCGCGCGCTCATGCGTCACCGCCGGTGGCCTTGGCGTCGGCGCGCTTCAGAATTTCCAGAAACTCGTCCGGCACGGGCTCGTTGACCACCTCGTCGAACATATGGCGCAGCTTCACGCCGATGGCCTGCTGACGGAGGCGTGCTTCTTCCAGCCCGGCGCCCTCCTTCTTGCCGGCTGCGGGCCGCGAGGAGTCTGAGGAGTCAATCATCGAAGAAATACCGCCCACCGAACTTTGCGCAGAGATGCAGGGCCGATAACGTGCCCTTGCCGGGCAGGTTCCTCCCATTTCGGGATTTAATGCTCAAGCTTGTTGGCTGCGGCGGAACCGTGATGCATTTGATACGTTTGGACAGGCTGTAGCGGCCCCATCGCATCGAGGGCCTTTGTCGGGGACTATCCATAATGAGCCTTTTGGCCAGACTTGCGCCGCACCTGCCCTATGTGCGTCGTTACGCGCGCGCTCTTACCGGCGACCAGGCGACGGGCGACAATTATGTGCGGGTGGCGCTGGAGGCCCTGGCGGCCGGCGAACAGCAGCTATCGCCGGACATGACGCCGCGCGTCGCCCTTTATCATGTGTTCCACGCCATCTGGTCGTCGACCGGCGCCCAGTTGGAGGACGTCTCGGGCGTCGAAGCCCGCGACGACGCCTCGCGCCGCCTGATGCGGATCGCGCCGCGCTCGCGCCAGGCGTTCCTGCTGACGGCGCTCGAAGGGTTCACGCCTTCTGAGGCCGCCCAGATCCTTTCCGCCGACCCGCGCGAGATCGAACGCCTTATCGCCGACGCCCAGTCGGACATCGACGCCGAACTGGCCACCGACGTTCTGGTGATCGAGGACGAGGCCATCATCTCGGCCGACATCCAGAGCCTGGTGAAGGAGTTGGGCCACCGCGTCACCGGCGCCGCCACCACCTATGACGAGGCGGTCGAGGCGGTGGCGCGTCACAAGCCGGGCCTTGTCCTGGCCGACATCCAGCTGGCCGACGGCTCCTCGGGCATCGACGCGGTCAAGGACATCCTGAAGCGGATCGACGTGCCGGTGATCTTCATCACCGCCTTCCCCGAACGCCTGCTGACCGGGGAACGGCCCGAGCCGACCTTCCTGATCACCAAGCCTTTCCAGCCGGAAACGGTGAAGGCGGCGATCAGCCAGGCCCTGTTCTTCCACCCCTCGCGGCACAAGGAAGCCGCCTGAGGCGCGACCTGAGGTGCGGCGCCGAATTCGGGTTCGGCGCGGGAACCGGATCGCGGCGACGTCGTTATCGGCATGCGGAGGCGGATACGCCCCCGACTTGATCGGCGAAAGCCGATCGGCCGCTTTCCGCACCTCATTCTCGATGATGCCACTTCAAGGCGGTCCCATGGGGCCGCCTTTTTTCTTCGGGTCCGTATCGACCCCGCGCCCAAGGTGCGGCAGGATCGTCCTCAAAGAAAACGCACGGAGACGCCGCCATGACCAAGACGAACCGCCAGTGGGTGCTGCGCCAGCGGCCGCGTGGACTGATTCAGCCCGGCGACCTGGAACTGGTCGAAAGCCCGATCCCGGACCTGAAGGAGTCCGAAGTGCTGGTCCGCACCGTCTATCTGTCGCTGGATCCGACCAACCGCACCTGGATGAACGACGCCGAAGGCTATCTGCCGCCGGTGGGCCTGGGCGAAGTCATGCGCGGCCTGACTTTGGGCGTGGTCGAGGACAGCCGGTCCGACCGCTTCAAGGTCGGGGATGTCGTCTCGCCCCTCTCGGGCGGCTGGGCCGACTATGCGGTGGTCGACGAACAAGGATTGCGACCCGTCCACCGCGCGCCGGGCCTGCCGCTGACGGCCAATATGTCGGTGCTGGGGATGACGGGTCTGACCGCCTATTTCGGCGTGACCGAAGTGCTGAAGGCCAAGGAAGGCCAAACCCTAGTCATCTCGGCCGCCGCCGGAGCGGTGGGCTCCATCGCCGGTCAGGTCGCCAAGCAGCGCGGCTGCCGCGTCATCGGCATCGCCGGCGGGCCCGAGAAATGCGCCTGGCTGACGGACGATCTGGGTTTCGATGCGGCCATCGACTACAAGAACGAGGATGTGGGCGCGGCCTTGGACCGGCTGGCGCCCGACGGGATCGACCTGAATTTCGAGAATGTCGGCGGCGACATCATGATCGCCGTCTTCAACCGGCTTAAGGTGCATGGACGGATGGCCGTATGCGGCCTGGTCTCGGCCTACAATGCGACCAAGGCGCCGCCCGCGCCGAACTTCGCCCGGATCATCACCCACCGTCTGAACGTCCAGGGATTCCTGGTGCTGGACTACGCCCCCCGCGCCCGCGAGATGGTCGCCGAGATGGGGCCCTGGCTGGCCGATGGACGGGTGAAGTGGAAGGTCCACGTCGATGACGGGCTGGAAGGGGCGGTCTCTTCGTTGAATCGCTTGTTCACCGGCGATCATGACGGCAAGCTGCTGGTTCGCGTCTCCGAAGAACCGGCCTGAGGATTTCCATGAGCGACCCGCTGCTGGTCCATTTCGAGGATCTGGAAACAGGGCAGGTCGTGCCTCTGGGCGCCTGCGCGGTCGATCAGGCCGCGCTGGATGTTTTCGTGGAGCGGTTCGCGCCAGGGTGGGACACCGCCTATGGGGCGCCCGACGCCATGATCTACGCCCTGTGGAGCCGCCTGGCCGTCGAGAAGGCTGGGGCCTGGGCCCAGACCAAGCTGCTGGCCGTCGACGGGCTGCGCTATATGCGCAATCCGCCGCCGGGCGAACTGCTTCGCGGCCGGATGACGGTCATGGGCAAGGACCCGGTGGGGGACGAGAAGGGCATCGTCATCGCCCAGCACGACCTTCTGGACGAGGGGGGGCGACTGGTCTTCTCCTGCCTGACCCGCGCCCTCTTCACCCGGCGCTGAATACGAAAAAGGCCCCGTCGGCGAACCGGCGGGGCCTTTCCCTTAGGGTGACGGCGAAGCGGCTTAGTTGATCGCGCCGTTCGCTTCGGCCTGACGCTGGAAGGTCAGGGCGATCAGACGGTCCCAGCCCAGCAGCGACACCAGGTGGGCGTAGATCTGGCCCAGGGCGCCGTTGTCGCGCAGTTCGGCCAGCTTCTCGGCCGGCAGGGCCTTCAGCTTGTCTTCCGACACGGCATAGTATTCGGCCAGCTTCTGCGGCTCGCCGGGCGTGCCGTCGGGGTTGCGCGGGGTGAAGGCGGCCTCGCGGATGTCCAGCAGGTCCAGGTCTTTCAGCAGCTGAACGAAGCTTTCGGTGCGCAGGCGCTCTTGCTCGAAGTTGTTGCAGAACTCCATCGCCATGTTGGTGTAGTCGCTGGGCTGGCCGTTCACGAACAGCGGGTTCTCGCCGCCGTCGGCGACGATGGCCGCGCCGCGGTCGATGCACAGGATCAGGCGCTGGTTCTGCTTGTCGTCGGCGAAGACGAAGGGATAGCGGCGCACATAGGCGGGCACATAGGCGTCGGCGCGGAAGTCGCCGGCGTCCGACACATAGAGGTTCTGACCCTGGTTCAGGCCCATGACCACGACCGGCTGACGGTTATCGCCGGTGAAGATGATCGGATAGGACAGGGCGGCGGCCGCGAACTCCGTGACCGTCAGCGGCACGATGTTGGTCTGGCCCACGAAGGCGTAGGGCTTGTCGGTCGGATTGACGCCCAGGCCGCCGTGCAGCGCGGGGTCCAGCGGCTCGGGGTTCGAATAGAAGAGAACATTGCCTTCGAGCGGCGAATTGGTCGTGTCGGTCATGAAAGCCAGACGCTTTTAGGAGTGGAAAGAGGCGCGCCTTCTAGCCCATGCCCGCCCGAGCGGCAAACGGCGTGGCGGAGACAGGCCCCGCCACGCCGTCCAAGGCCGGATCAGAAGGCGTAGGTCACGCCCACGCGCAGGTTGCGGCCCGGCAGGGCCGCGATGTCCTTCAGGAAGGAGGCGTGCTCGCGCGCCTCCTGGTCCGTCAGGTTATGCCCCTCGGCGAAGAGGGTGATGTTGCGGTCCGCGAAGGGCCGCACGGCGCCGCGCAGATTGACCATGGTGTAGCCCTTGGTCGGCAGTTCGCCTTCCGACAGGCGGTCCTGTTCGCCGACGCGGCGCACTTCGCCGGCCAGATCCCACAGGGTCGAGGTCCAGGCCAGGCGGGCGGTCGCCGACCACGGGGGGATGCGGGCGGCCGGCCCCAGGTCGGTGTCGGCATGCACATAGTCGGCGGCGCCTTCCAGCGACAGCTTGCGGTCGCCGCTCCGCCACAGGGCGTAGGCCGCCTCGGCCTCGAAGCCGTAGAAGTCGGCGCCGGTCTGAACGAAGCGATAGACGGGGAAGGTGTCGCCTTCGTCCGTCGTGACCTCGGCGCCGGTGCGACGCTCGTCGATGAAGCCGTCGTACCAGGCGCGGTAGGCGTGCAGGTCGGTCGTCAGCGGGCCGCGATCATAGTGGATCGTGCCCTCCAGGGTCGTGACCTTTTCGCTGTCCAGATTGCGGTCCCCGGTCTCATAGGCGGCGGTGGCGACGTGGACGCCGTCGGCGAACAGTTCGACCTCGCTGGGCGCGCGTTCGGTGCGCGACAGGCTGACGCCCAGGAACAGGCCCGCCTGCGGGCGGAGGAAGGCGGCGGCCGACGCCGACCAGTTGTCGAACTTGCGTTCGACCTGGGCGGTTTCGCCCAGCGGCACGGCGCTGAGGGTGCGGCGGTCGAAGCGCAGGCCGCCCTCGAAGCCGTAACGGTCGCGGTCGTAACGCTGGACGGTGTAGAGGCCCTGTTCGTCGATCTTGGTGGTCGGGACGAAGGCTTCCTCGCCGATGGCCTCGAAGTTGCGTTCCAGCGCCTGGACGCCGACGGCGCCGTTCCATCCGTCACGGGCGCGCTGAACCAGTTCGCCGCGCGTTTCCCAGCCGTCCGAGTTGAAGACGGTGCCCGGCTGGCCCGGTCCTTCGAACTCGGTGTGGGTGTAGTCGGAATGGCCGTAGGAGGCGCGGGCCTTGGCGAAGGGGCCGTCGTCGAAGCGGTATTCGCCGCGCGCATCCCAACGCTTTTGCTCCAGCTTGATGAAGACTTCCGGCTCGGCGACCGTGCCGTAGTCGTTCTGGGTCGACTTGTAGGACACGCCGACGAAACCCTTGTCGCCGATATAGGAGCCGCCCAGGCCCCAGGCGTTCAACTTGGACCAGCTGTTGGGCTGTTTGTCGGCGTCCGCGCGGGCCACGCCTTCCGCATCGGCAAGGGCCTGGGAGATGGGCGAGGAGGGGATGTGGTAGTCGTCGGTCTGGCGCGTCACGCCGCTGACGTTGAAGGCGAAATTGCCCGCGCCGACCGTGGCGTGGCCCGAGGCGCCGCGGCCGTTGTCGACCGTGGAGTACTGCGTCGAGACGCGGCCTTCCAGCCCGCCTTCCGGAAGCTTCTCGGGGATGCGGTCGTCGATGATGTTGACGACGCCGCCGATGGCCGAACCGCCGTAAACCAGGGTTGCGGGGCCGCGCACGATCTCGATGCGGTGCGCTTCGCCCGGGTCGGTGGCGACGGCGTGGTCGGGCGAGACCGAGCTGGCGTCGATCTGGCCCAGGCCGTTGGTCAGGACCTGAACGCGCGGGCCGGCCAGGCCGCGAATGACCGGACGGCTGGCGCCCGGCGCGAAGTCGGTCGAGCGGACGCCCGGCAGACCGTTGACCAGGTCGCCCAACGAGACGGCGGGGGCCTGGGCCAGGTCCTGGTCGTTCAGAACGTCGGTGGCGATGGTGGTCGCACGCTGGGTCACGCCATAGGGGGTGGCGGTGACGATGACGTCGTCGACCTGGGCGGGGGCGGACTTCGCGGGAGCCGTCTGGGCGTGGGCCACGCCGCCCAGGGCCAGGCTCAGGGTGGTCCAGGCGCAGGCGGACAGGAGTAGGGGGCGTGAAACGCGGGTAGGACGCATGGGGGCGTAACCTTTTGGGGGAGGAGAACGGATTTTGTTATGAGATAACGTCACATGGCGTCAAGCTGTGTTCTGTTGCGGCGGAGCCCTCCAGACATTAGCTGTGGCGTCATGAGCACTCCTTGCGATCACGATCACGCCCGATCCGGCCTGCACGGGCCCGCGCTGGCACAGGCGCTGGATGTCGCCGAGGCGCGCCTGTCCCAGGCCGGGGAGCGGATGACCGCGCCGCGCCGGCGGGTGCTGTCGCTGCTGTTGGAGACCGGAGAGCCGGTCAAGGCCTATGATCTGATCGCGCGCTTCGGGGCCGACGGCCAGGCCGCCAAGCCGCCGACCGTCTATCGCGCCCTGGAGTTTCTGGAGCGCCAGGGCATGGCCCACCGCATCGCCTCCATCAGCGCCTATGTCGCCTGCGCCGGCCATGCGGACGAACCGCCAGGCGCGGCGGCCCATGCGGCGGCCTTTCTGATCTGCGACTGCTGCGGCGCGACCCGCGAGGTGCATGGACCCGACCGGGGCGGCATCGCCGCCGCCGCCGCCGCTGCGGGCTACGAGATCGCGCGCACCACGATCGAGGCGCACGGCCGCTGCCATGCCTGCCGCGCGGCTGCCTGATCATGGACTTCTGACCATGGACGCCGCCCTGCTATCGCCGCCGCGGCGTCTCCGCGTCCCCATCGACAACCGCTGGGGCGCGGGCGAGATGGCGGTGCTGGACTTCGGCGATCCGGCGCGGCCGGTCGATCTGATCTTCGTCCACGCCAACGGCTTCAACGCCGCGACCTACCGCTGCCTGCTGTCGCCCCTGGCGTCGTCGCTGCGCATCTGGGCGCCGGACCTGCGCGGACATGGGCGCTCGTCCCTGCCCATCTTCGCGCAGCCCAAGACGAACTGGCGCGATCACCGCGACGATCTGCTGGGCCTGCTGGCGAAGCTGGACGGGCCGCCGGCGGTCCTGGCCGGCCATTCGATGGGCGGGACGGCCTCGCTGCTGGCCGCCGCCGTCGCGCCGTCGCGCGTGTCTTCCCTGGTGTTGTTCGATCCGGTGATCTGGAAGCGGTCGTCCACCCTGATGTTCAACCTGCCGCTGGCCGCGCGGCTGCTGGCGGGCGCGCCGATCAGCCGCGCGGCCCTGCGCCGCCGCCGCCTGTTCGACAGCCGGGAGCAGGCCCTGGCCGCCTATCGCGGGCGGGGCGTCTTCAAGGGCTGGCCCGACGCCGTGCTGGCCGACTATCTGTCGGACGGCCTGACCGAGACGCCCGACGGCCTGAGCCTGAGCGCCGCCCCCGAGTGGGAGGCCGCCAACTACGCCGCCCAGGCCCACGATCCCTGGCGCGCCCTGCGCCGCTATGGCGGGCCGGTGCGGATACTGAAAGCCGAACGCGGCGCCTTGACCTCGCTTTCGCCGCATCCGCGCGGCTTGCCGAACGTCACGGTCGAGGTGGTGCCGGGCGGCGGGCACCTGTTTCCCATGACCCACCCCGACGTGGCCCGCGACGCCCTGTTCGAGGCGGCGGTCTGAACGTGTCCGCCTCTCCGGCGCGGAGAGGGAGAAATCGGTATGCGGACGGTCGCGCCCCATGATAGGCCCCTGCTGAGCATAACCGCCGAGACGTCGTCCTTGTCCTTTTTCCACGCCGGTCCCGCGCCGCGAAGCGCTGGTCCCCGTTCCGGGGCGTTGCGCGACGGTTTGATCCTGACGCCGGGGATGAAGGTCGGTCTGTTCGGGGGCTCCTTCAATCCTGCGCACGAAGGCCACGCCCATGTGGCCGAGACGGCCATGCGTCGCCTGGGGCTGGACCGGGTCGTCTGGCTTGTGTCGCCGCAGAATCCGCTGAAGGACGCCCGCCACAGCGCGCCCCTGGCCGAGCGCATGGCCTCGGCCCGGCGACAGGCGCGGGGGCCCTCCATGATCGTGTCGGACTTCGAGACGCGGGCCGGGGTGGTGTGGACGATCGACACCCTGCGCCTTCTGGTCGCGCGCCACCCGGGCGTGCGGTTCGTCTGGTTGATGGGGTCGGACAATCTGGCCGACTTTCACCGCTGGCGCGGCTGGACCGACATCATGCGGCTGATGCCGATGGCGGTGATCGCCCGGCCCGGCTCGCTGCTGGACAGCCGCATGGCGCCGGCGGCCGCCCGCTTCGCCGGTTTCCGCGTGCCGGCCCAGCAGGCGGGCCTGCTGCCCAGCCTGTCGGCGCCGGCCTGGACCTATCTGACGGCGCCGTTGAATCCCCTGTCCTCGACCAAGATCCGGGCGGTCAAGGCGTCTCGCGCCCAGTCATGATCGGGCCGTGATCGCGCCGTGATCCGGCCGGCGGTTCACGTTGCGCCCCATCCGTGCTAAGGGTCCGCTTTAGTCAACGCTCCCGGAGCCCTCCGCTGACCCCCTCGCCCGCGTACGATACGCAAGACGCCGCCGTTTCGAACACGGCGCACGAGATGGACGCCATCGAACCTCTCCATTCCGAAGACGGCCCTGATTTCGACGACGCCGGCCCCGCGTTCGGCGACGCCGCGCCGCGCCCCCTCGGCTCCACCCCTCTGGAAGAGGCCGTGCTGAGCCGCCTCGACGAGGACAAGGCCCAGGACATCGTCCTGATCGACCTGAAGGGCAAGAGCGCCATGGCCGACGCCATGATCGTCGCCTCGGGCCGGTCGCACCGCCACGTCGGCGCCATCGCCGACCACCTGCTGCGCACCCTGAAGGACCAGGGCCTGGGCAAGGCCCGGGTCGAAGGTCTGCCGCACTGCGACTGGGTGCTGATCGACGCGGGCGATGTGATCATCCACCTGTTCCGCCCCGAAGTGCGCACCTTCTACAACATCGAGAAGATCTGGGCGGTCGATTCCGCCCACCGCACCGCGCGCGACTGATCCGCTGAGGCTGGCCTTATGAAGCTGGGCGTCGTCGCCATCGGCCGGCCCGGCCGCGGGCCGGAAGCAGCCCTGGCCGACGACTACGCCCGGCGGGCCACCCTGGCCGGGCGCGCTCTGGGCCTGGGGCCGCTGGAGCTGATCGACCTGGAGCCCAGGAAGCCGGGCAAGGCGCCGGAGGCCGAGCTGATCCTGGCCGCCGCCGAGGGCGCCCATCTGATCGCCTGCGACGAACGGGGCAAGACCTATGGGTCGCGCGCCTTCGCCGAACACATCGCCCGCCTGCGCGACCAAGGCGAGCGGCGGTTGGTCTTCGCCATCGGCGGGGCGGACGGGCTGGACGCCAGCGTGCGTCGGGCGGCGTCCTCGACCCTGGCCTTCGGGCCGCAGACCTGGCCCCACGCCCTGGCGCGCGCCATGCTGGCCGAGCAGCTGTATCGGGCCGTGACCATCCTGGCCGGATCGCCCTATCATCGCGACTGAGATGCGCCGCGCCCTTCCCCTGAGCCTCGCCCTGCTGACGGGCTTCGTCTGCGCCGCGCCGGCCGTGGGGCGTCAGGCGCCGGAGGGCGAACTGCCGCGCCTTCAGGCCGAGTTCCGGGACGAGGCCGTGCGTGCGCGTCGCCTGCGCGCCGACGCCGAGGCAGCCAAGGCCGAACTGGCCCAGCTGGAGCGGAAACTGTCCGGCCTTCGGGTCGACGAATCCGTCGACGACCGCCAGATCGAGGAGCAGCGCGCCCGTCTGCGCCAGCTCAGCGAGCGCGAGGCGGAATTGGTGGCGAACCTGGCGCGCGAACGCGGCGCCCAGGCCCGGCTGCTCGGCGCCCTGCAAATGATGAGCCGCCGTCCGCCCCCGCCCCTGCTGGTGCCGGCGGACAGGGCCATCGACACGGTGCGCGCTTCCATCATCCTGAAGGCCATGACGCCGGAACTGGAGACGCGCGCCAAGGCTCTGAGCGAGCGCCAGGCCGAGATCATGCGTATTCGGCGCCTGGCCGTGCTGTCGTCCGAACAACTGCTGACGACCGAGAGCGCCCAGGGCGACCGCCGCGCCCAGATCGAGGACCTGACGGCGCGCAAGACCGCCCTGACCGCCGTGCTGAACGCCGAGGCCCGCGCCTCCGAACGGGCGGCGGCGGCGCTGGAGAAACGCATCCGCGACCTGGGCGGCGCCGTGCCCGCAGCGAACGACGAGGACATCCCGTCGACGCGCCTGCCGGCCGGGCGCAGTCGTCTCAGCCCGCCGGTCGCGGGCGCGCCCAGCCAGACCTGGGGCGAGGGGACCAGCGGCTGGCGCTGGAGGGCGGATCGGGCGACGGTGCGGGCGCCGGCGGACGCCAGGGTGGCCTACGCCGGCCCCCTGACCGGCTGGGGCGAGGTGGTGATCCTGGACCTGGGGCCGGGGTGGCGGGCCGTGATCGCCGGGCTGGACAGTCTGAACGTGGCCTCTGACGCGCGGGTCGCCGACGGTCAGGTCCTGGGCCGCAGCGGTCCCGGCGGCGATGTCTATTTCGAACTGCGGCGCGAGGAGCGGCCCATCGACCCCGGCCCCTGGCTGCGCTGAGCCGGGGAAAAGACCCGCCGGGCGGCCCGATCCGCAATCGCGCCTTGCTTTCCGCCCGGACGCTGATTTTATCGGTTTGACGCTGCGTCGCCACGATTCCGTCGTGTCTTCGGGGCCATGCACTTTAAGAACGGGCGTCATGACCGGCCCGACCGAAAGAGACCGAATGCGTAAACTGCTTCTCGTCGGCTGCGCCGCGCTCGTGCTGGGCGGCTCGGCCGCCGCCGTGTCCAGCCAGACGCCGCGCAACGAAACCTTCCGCATGCTGGAGCTGTTCGGCGACGTCGTCGGCATCGTCGAGAAGGTCTATGTCGTTCCGGTCGACAACAAGAAGCTGATCGAGGCCGCCCTGGCCGGCATGATGACGGCCTTGGACCCGCATTCCAACTACCTGCCGCCCTCCAACTACGACGAACTGCGCGAACGGACGGAGGGCCAATATTCGGGCGTCGGCCTGACCATCAGCGCCGACGGCGGCATGGTGAAGGTCATCTCGCCGATGGACGACAGCCCGGCCGCTCGCGCCGGGGTCCAGGCGGGCGACGTGATCTCGGCCATCGAGGGTCAGAACGCGGCCGGCCTGACCGTCAGCCAGGTTTCGGAGAAGCTGCGCGGCCCGGTCGGGACCAGCGTGAAAGTGACCTTCCTGCGCGACGGCTCGGACCCGCTGGACGTCACCCTGACCCGCGAGGTCATCAAGGTGCAGTCGGTGACGGGCCGGGTCGAGGGCGACTTCGGCTATCTGCGCATCTCGACCTTCAACGAGAACACGGGCCGGGAGCTGAACGAGGCCATCGCCAAGATCAAGACCGAGAAGCCGGGGGTGAAGGGCTATGTCCTGGACCTGCGCAACAACGGCGGCGGGCTGCTGAACGCCGCCATCGACGTGTCCGACGCCTTCCTGGAGCGCGGCGAGATCGTCAGTCAGCGCGGCAGGAAACCCGAGCAGATCCAGCGTTACACGGCCAAGCCCGGCGACCTGACCGGGGGGCTGCCGCTGGTGGTCCTGGTCAACTACGGCTCGGCCTCGGCCTCGGAAATCGTCGCGGGCGCTCTGAAGGATCATCAGCGGGCGACGGTCGTGGGCCTGACCAGCTTCGGCAAGGGGTCGGTGCAGACGGTGATCCCGCTGCGGCAGGGCCAGGACGGCGCCCTGTCGATCACCACGGCGCGCTACTACACCCCCTCGGGCGCCTCGATCCAGAAGATCGGCATCGAGCCCGATCTGGAGGTCGCCCGCAACGAGGCCGAGGCCCGCATCGTCTCGCGCTCCAGCTTTATCTATTCCGAGGCCGCCTACGCCACGGCGCTGGACGCCTCCATCGGGGCCGAACGCAAGGGGCCGCACACCCCGCGCGAGGCGCCGGGCGAGGGCTTCCCCAAGGACAGGGACTATCAGCTGGAACGCGCCCTGGACGTCCTGCGCGCCGGCGGCGATCTGTCCAAACTGTCGCCGGCGCCCGAGGGCGTTGTGGTGACTGAGCCGGGTTCGAAACCGAAGACGGACGAGCCCAAGCCGGAGACGCCGGAGCACTGATCCCGGCACGATGTTTGCACCTTTTCGACCTGCGGCGCGGCCTGACGATCCGCAGGTCGGAGATTCTCATGTCGATTTCATCGGTTGGCGGTTTCCAGGGCGCCATTGGAGCCATGGGCTTCGTTGGCGCGGCCAATGCCGCCCGGCAGGAAAAGCCCAGTTCATCCCTGGCGGGCGATCTGGATCAGATTCGTCAGAAGGGGTTGGGCGCCTGGGCGCACGACCAGCAGATGGAGAAGCTGAGACAGCGCCTGCGGGCCGAAGTCCTGTCGGATCGTCATATGACGGAAGGCGACGTCGCGGCCATGAAGCCGGAGTCGCGCGCTTCGATCGAGGACGAGATCGCCAAGCTGATCGATCAAAAGCTTCAGGAGGCGATGAAGGCCAAGGTCGAGGACGCGGCCGGGAAGGGCAAGACCGAGGCGGTGTTGCTGAACATCTCGGTCTGAACGGGCCCAAGAAAGGGGCGCGCCGTAGGATTCGACATTCCCTTCGTTTTCCTTCATAAGCCGCCGCTTCCGACGCAAGTGAACCTCGCGTCTCCACCGGGACGACAGCTCTTTTGTCGTGCTACCGCGCTCCGCGCTGCTTGAGCACAGCCCATTCGGGCTCAGGCAGGCCGCAAGGCCGATAGCCCAAAAGAGAACGAGCCCGGCGAGAACCCCCCGCCGACGTGATCGTCGCCGGGGGTCGTTGTCGTGTGGAGCCGTTTCACCCGTCGGTTGGCTGGTTGCCCATTGTTCTGGATTCAGGTCGTCCCGACCTGAAGCGAAAATGGGCGTGAGGTAGTGAATGTTCGAGGCTCTGAACGAGCGGCTGACAGGCGTTTTCGACCGGATCACCGGTCGCGGCGCCCTGTCCGAAAAGGATGTCGCCGAGGCGATGCGCGAAGTGCGCGTGGCCCTGCTGGAGGCCGACGTCGCCCTGCCGGTCGTCAAGGAATTCATCGCCTTCGCCACCGAGCGCGCGACCGGCGAAGAGGTCATCCGTTCGGTCAAGCCGGCCGATCAGGTGGTCAAGATCGTCTATGACGGTCTGATCGAGATGCTGGGCGGCGAAGAGCCGGTCCCGCTGAACACCAACGCCAATCCGCCCGCCGTGGTGCTGATGGCCGGCCTGCAGGGGTCGGGCAAGACCACGACCTCGGCCAAGCTGGCGCTGCGCCTGACCAAGTTCGATCGCAAGAAGGTCATGCTGGCCTCCCTGGACACGCGCCGTCCGGCCGCGATGGAGCAGCTGGCCACCCTGGGCAAGCAGATCGAGGTCGCCACCCTGCCGATCGTTCAGGGCGAGAGCGCGGTCCAGATCACCCGCCGGGCGCTGCAATCGGCCAAGCTTCAGGGTTTCGACGTCCTGATCCTGGACACCGCCGGCCGCATCACCCTGGACGAAGGGCTGATGAACGAGGTGGCCGAGGTCGCCGACATCGCCAAGCCGGTCGAGACCCTGCTGGTCGCCGACAGCCTGACCGGCCAGGACGCCGTTCGCACCGCCCGGGCCTTCCATGAACGCCTGCCCCTGACCGGCCTGGTCCTGACCCGCGCCGACGGCGACGGGCGCGGCGGCGCCATGCTGTCGATGCGGGCTGTTACGGGCCTGCCGATCAAATATCTGGGCGCCGGCGAAAAGGTCGACGCGCTGGACGTCTTCGACGCCCGCCGCGTCGCCGGCCGCATCCTGGGGCAGGGCGATATCGTCGCCCTGGTCGAAAAGGCCAGCCAGGACCTGGACCAGGCGAAGGCCGAGAAGATGGCCAGGAAACTGGCCAAGGGACAGTTCGACCTGGACGATCTGGCCGGCCAGCTTCAGCAGATGAAGCGGATGGGCGGTCTTCAGGGCATCATGGGCATGCTGCCTGGCGTGGCCAAGATGAAGAACCAGATGGCCGACAGCGGCATCGACGACCGCATGATCCTGCGTCAGGAAGCCATCATCTCCTCGATGACCAAGGTCGAGCGCAAGAAGCCCGACCTGTTGAACGCCAGCCGCAAGAAGCGCATCGCCGCCGGCGCCGGGGTCGAGGTCCAGGACGTGAACCGGGTCCTGAAACAGCACCGCCAGATGGCCGACATGGTCAAGCAGATGGCGCGCGGCGGACCCCGCAAGATGCAGCAGATGGCCGCCATGCTGGGCGGCCTTCCGGGCGGCGGAACGCCCGGAATGGGCGGCGGCCCCGATCTGAACCGACTGAAAGCCCTGGGCGGCGGCAAGGCGCCGGAACCCAGCGCCGAAGACCTGAAAGCCATTCAGGACCGCCTGGCGGGCCTTGGAAACCCCCTCGGGGGCGGCGGACCACTTCCGGGAGGGCTTCCGGGTCTTCCCGGCTTCCCTCCCAAGAAATAACGACTACCTGGAAAGAGACTTGAAATGCTGAAGATTCGTCTGGCCCGCGGCGGCGCCAAGAAGCGCCCCTACTACCACATCGTCGTCGCCGACTCGCACGCCCCGCGCGACGGCAAGTTCATCGAGAAGGTCGGCAGCTACAACCCGATGCTGCCCAAGGACAGCGCCCAGCCGCGCGTCGCCCTGAAGGTCGAGCGCATCGCCGAATGGCTGGGCAAGGGCGCCCAGCCGACCGACCGCGTCGCCCGCTTCCTGTCGCAGGACGAAACCCTGTCGGCCAAGGTGAAGTGGACCCAGGGCAACAATCCGAACAAGGCCCAGCCCGGCAAGAAGGCCCAGGAACGCGCCGCCGAGCGCGCCCAGCGCGAAGCCGACCGTCTGGAAGCCGAAGCCGCCGCCAAGGCCGAGGCCGCCGAAGCCGCCGCCCGCGCCAAGGAAGAGGCCGAAGCCGCCAAGAACGCCCCGGCTGCTGAAGAAGCCCCGGCCGAAGAAGCGCCCGCCGCCGAGGCCGCCGCTGAAGAGGCCCCCGCTGCTGAAGCGACCGAGGAAAAGGCCGAAGGCTAAGCCTTTCGGTTCGACGATGATCGGGGCGGCGTCTTTCGACGCCGCCTTTTTCATGCGCTAAAGCCTGATCCGTTGAGGGAATCGCTAGGCGGTTCCGTCTAAAATGATCGGGCTCTGGGGGTGAGCATGACCACGGACAGCAGATTGATCCTCGTCGGCCAGATCGGCGGCGGTTTCGGGGTGCGGGGCGAGGTGCGGGTGACGGCCTTCACCGCCGATCCCCTGGCCCTGACGGAATACGGCCCCCTGCTGCGCGCCGACGGCTCGGTGGGGCTGACCCTGACCGCCGCGCGGCCCGACAAGAACGGCGTGGTCGGCCGCGCCAGGGAAATCGGCACCAAGGAAGAGGCCGACGCCCTGCGCGGACTGAAGCTTTATGTCCCCCGCGACCGCTTTCCCGAACCCGAGGAGGACGAATTCTATCTGGCCGACCTGATCGGTCTGGAGGCGCGCGGCGTGGGCGGCGTCGTGATGGGGCGGGTCAAGTCGGTCCAGAATTTCGGCGCCGACGACATGCTGGAGATCGCGCCCGCCGCCGGCGGCCCGACCTGGTATCTGCCCTTCACCAAGGCGGCGGCGCCCGAACTGCACCTGGCCGACGGCTGGCTTTTGGCCGTGCCGCCGACCGAGGTGGGCGAGCGAGAGCCCGACTAGCTGTTGTCTTCGACCGGGGCGTCCGGTCCGTTCTTCTTGATGGACTCGATGGCGTTCTGGGCGGAAGCCTTCGAGGCGTAGCCCTCGGTCGAGAACATGGTCTCGGAATTGTATTTGAACCGGACGCGGAACTCCCCCGCCTTGTCTTTGTAGATTTCGAACTTGTGCGCCATCGAGCGTCTCTCCGTATGCGACCGGGCAGCGGTCAAAGCCAAGCTGGCGCCGCGACGTGTGCGGTTCCAGACACAAGCGCGCGATCAAAACGGCGCCCGCGACCGTTGCCAAATCGGCGCCGCCTCCCGACATCAGGGCCTCCAAACCGCAGAGGCCCGCCATGATCGACCTGTCCGCCTTCCCCATCACCAAGCGCTGGCCGGCGCGGCATCCCGACCGGCTGCAACTGTATTCGCTGCCGACGCCCAATGGGGTGAAGGTGTCGATCATGCTGGAGGAGGTCGGCCTGGCCTATGAGCCGCACCTGATCGACATCATGGCCAACGAAACCTGGGGGCCGGAGTTTCTGTCCCTGAACCCCAACGGCAAGATTCCCGCCATCCTGGATCCGAACGGACCGGGCGGTCAGCCGCTGGCCCTGTTCGAATCCGGCGCCATCCTGATCTATCTGGCGGAAAAGACCGGAAAGCTGCTCTCGGTCGATCCGGCGACCCGTTACGAGACGATCCAGTGGGTCATGTTCCAGATGGGCGCCATCGGCCCGATGTTCGGCCAACTGGGTTTCTTCCACCGCTTCGCCGGCAAGGAGTATGAGGACAAGCGCCCGCGCGATCGCTATGTCGCCGAAAGCCGCCGCCTGCTGGGCGTGCTGGAGACGCGGCTTGAGGGCCGGGACTGGCTTGTAGGCGACTATTCCATCGCCGATGTCGCCACCCTGGGCTGGGTCCGCAATCTAATCGGCTTCTATGAGGCGGGCGAGATCGTTGGCTTTGCGGACTTTCCCCAGGTCGCCGCCTGGCTGGAACGCGGTTTGGCCCGACCGGCCGTGCAGCGCGGCCTGAACATTCCGGCGCGCGAATAGGCTGAACCTCGCCGTTTCGGTCGCGTTGTATGCGGACATCAACAGGAGCACGACCGATGGGCATCTTCTCTTCGATCTGGAACAAGATCACCGGCCACAAGCCGAAGGCGGCGCCTGCGCCGACACCGACGCCCACCGTCGGCGCGCAGACCACGCCCGGCGCCGGCCCGGTCCCTGTCGCGCCCGCCGTTCAGGCGGTCGATGTGGAGGCGGTGCTCAGCGACCTGGCGGCATCCAAGGGCGGCGGGGGCAACTGGCGCACCTCGATCGTCGATCTGCTGAAGCTGCTGGACCTGGATTCCAGCCTGGAGGCCCGCAAGGAGCTTGCCGAGGAGTTGAACGTCCATGCCGGTGCGCATGGCTCGGCCGAACAGAACATCGCCCTGTCCAAGGCGGTCTGGCAGAAGCTGGCCGAAAACGGCGGCCAGGTCCCGGCCTCGCTGCGGGACTAAGCCGGCCTCAAGCAGCGCATAGCGCGGTAGGCCAAATAGCCGGCCTCAAGCAGCGCGAAGCGCGGTAGGCCAGATACACGGCCTCAAGCAGCGCGAAGCGCGGCAGGCCAAGAAAGAAGCGACGCTGGATCAGGCCCTCGGTCTGATCCAGCGCATCGCCGCCAGAGCGGCAAACCCCACGACCAGACCCCAGAAGGCGGCGCCGATCCCGAGCAGGGCGACGCCAGAGCCCGTGGCGGCGAAGGTCAGGACAGCGGCCTCCCGCTCCGGCTTGGCCAGCATGGCCCCCATCGCTCCGGTCAGGGCGGCGATCAGGGCCAGGCCTGTTATGATGGCCAGCACCGCAGGCGGCATGGCGATGAACAGTCCGGCCAAGGGCGCCGCAAACAGCGCCACAACGACATAAAACCCGCCATAGATGGCGCCGACCATCCATCGTTTCGCCGGATCGGGATGGGCGTCCGGGCCGGTGCATATGGCGGCGGTGATGGCGGCCAGATTGACGCCGTGGGCTCCGAACGGAGCCGCGATCAGGCTGGTCAGGCCGGTGGCGAAGATCAGGCGGTTGGCGGGCGGCTCATACCCGGCGGCCCTCAGCACCACCAGTCCCGGCAGGTTCTGCGAGGCCAGGGTGACCAGAAACAATGGAAAACCGAGGCTGACTGCGACCTTCCAGTCGAAGACGGTCATGACCGGCGACAGACCGCCGAACAGGCCCGTCCCCGGCGGCAGGCCGATCTGCCCCCTGAAGCCCAGAACTGCAAAGGCGGCGATCAGCACCGCAGGCAGGCTCCAGGCGGGCCACATCCGCCGCGTGACGATGAAGACGGCCAGCAGTCCGACCGCCAGGCCCATCTCTTCCGGCACGACCTTGAACAGCCTGAGCACGAAAGGCAGCAGCACGCCCGCCAGCATGGCCGAGGCGACGGACGCCGGCATCTTCTGCGCCAGCCGCCCCAGTGCGGGCAAAAGGCCCGTCAGCACCATCAACACCGCCGCAGACACGAACGCCCCGACGGCGTTGGCCCAACCCAGGCCCAGCGTCGAGGCCGCCAGAAGGGCCGCGCCTGGCGTGGACCAGGCCAGGACCACCGGCATCCTGAACCGCCAGCTCAGCAGCATCCCCGGCAGGCCGATCCCCAGGCAGAGGGCTGTCACCATCGAAATGATCTGGGCGGGGTCGGCCCCCAGAACCTGGCCCGCCTGAACGACCAGGGCGACCGTGCCGCCGAAGCCGACAACGGTGGCCACGGCGGCGGCGGAGAAGCTGGCGGGGGGCGGGAGGTCGGACGCGCTCATGGCTCTACGGATAAGCGGGGCCGTTGCGCCCTGAAAGCAAAAAGGGCCGCCGGTGATCCGACGGCCCCTCATTGTTCGCCGATCCGTCGGGATCAGCCTTCGATGTCTTCCGGCAGGCCCACGGCGTGGAAGCCGGCGTCGACGTGGACGACCTCGCCCGTGGTCGAACGGCCCAGGTCCGAACACAGCCACAGGGCCGCGCCGGCGACGCCCTCCATCGAGGTCTCTTCCTTGATGAGGGAGAACTGGGCCGACTTGGAATGCAGGCCGCGTCCGCCCGAGATGCCGGCCAGCGACAGGGTGCGCATGGCGCCGGCCGAGATGGCGTTGACGCGGATGTTCTTCGGCCCCAGGTCGCGCGCGATATAGCGGGTCGCCGCCTCCAGCGCCGCCTTGGCCACGCCCATGGTGTTGTAGTTCGGAATCACACGCTCCGACCCCAGATAGGTCAGGGTGATCAGGCTGCCGCCATTGGGCATCAGCTTGGCGGCGCGACGCGACACGTCCACGAAGCTGAAGGCCGAGATGTTCAGGGCCAGAAGGAAGCTGTCGCGCGTGGTGTTGTCGACGAACGACCCCTTCAACTCGTCCTTGTTGGCGAAGGCCACCGAGTGGACGACGAAGTCGATCGTGCCGAAGGTCTTTTCCAGCTCGGCGAAGGCGGCGTCCATCGAGGCGTCGTCGGTGACGTCCGCCGGGATCAAGAGCTTGGCGCCGACGCTTTCGGCCAGGGGGCGCACGCGGCGCTCCAGGCTTTCGCCCAGATAGGTGAAGGCCAGTTCGGCGCCTTGGGCGGCCAGTTGCGAGGCGATGCCCCAGGCGATGGAGCTGGAGTTCGCAACCCCCATGATCAGGCCCTTCTTGCCCTTCATGAGGTCGCCGGTCGGCATGTCCCAGCCTTCGGAAGTCGCCATGGTTCGTCTCCTGATGATGTGCGCGGAGGGTTAGCAGGGGCGGGCGTAAACCGGAACCCCCGCCGCCTTCCCTTGCGTCAGAGCAGGCCCGAGATCGCGGCGCGCGCGGCCTCGCCCAGGTCGGGGCGTTTCAGGGCCAGGGCCACGTTGGCGCGCAACAGGCCGATCTTGTCGCCGCAGTCATGCGTCACGCCCGCATATTCGACGGCGGTGAAGCTCTGGTCCGCCATCAGGCGCGCCATGGCGTCGGTCAGCTGGATCTCGCCGCCCGCGCCCTTTTCCTGCGTCGCCAGAAGGTCGAAGATTTCCGGCTGCAGGATATAGCGGCCCGAGATCGACAGGTTCGACGGCGCCGTGCCGGCCGCCGGCTTTTCGACCATGCCCTTCATGACGATGCGCGAACCGTCGCGGCTGACGGGATCGACGATGCCGTATTTGTGGGTCTGATCCTCGGGGACCGATTCCACGCCGATGATGTTGCCCCCGGTCTCGGCATAGACCTCGGCCAACTGCTTCAGGGCGCCGGGCTGGGCGTCCACGATCACGTCGGGCAGGATGACGGCGAACGGCTCATGGCCGATGATGTCGCGCGCGCACCAGACGGCGTGGCCCAGGCCCTTGGGCTGCATCTGGCGGGTGAAGCTCATCTCGCCGGCCGACGCCAGTTCGGCGTTCATCATCTCCAGGATTTCGGTCTTGCCCTTGGCCGCCAGCTGGGCCTCCAGCTCGATCTGGTGATCGAAATAGTCCTCGATGGCGCCCTTGGAGCGGCCGGTGACGAAGACGATGTGTTCGATCCCCGCTTCGCGGGCCTCTTCGACGATATAGGACAGGATCGGCCGGTCGACGACGTTCAGCAGTTCCTTGGGCGTCGTCTTGGTGCCGGGGAGGACGCGGGTGCCGAGGCCCGCGACGGGCAGTACGGCCTTGCGCAGGCGCGCGGGCGTGGTGGTCATCAAATATTCCTGACAGCTATCCCGCCCCTTCTAGGGCTTCATCCGCTCCAGTTGAAGCGCATAGCGCTTCAAAGGGCGGACCGGCGAAAGAAGGGGCGGGAGCGCCGTCGGGTTCCGCCTTACTTGGCGGGACGTTTCATGGGGGTCATGGCGGCGATGATCGCGCGCTGGGCCAGCAGTTGATCTTCCGGCAGCGGGATCAGGCCGCGGTCTGCCAGATAGCCGCCCTTGCCCGCCGCGCCTTCGGACAGGAACTCCTGCACGAACTGCTGCAGGCCCGGAATGACGCCGATGTGGGCCTTCTTCACATAGATGTAGAGGCTGCGCGACAGCGGATAGGCGCCGCTGGCGATGGTGTCGGCGGTGGGGGAGACGCCGTCGATGGTCTCGGCTTTCACCGTGTCCAGGTTCTGCTCCAGGAAGGAGTAGCCGAACACGCCCAGAGAGCCAGGGGTGCGGGTCAGGGTCTGCACGATGGCGTTGTCGTTCTCGCCCGAGTCGATCCAGGCGCCGTCCTCGCGCAGGGTGTGGGCGATGGCTTCGAACCGCTCCTTGTCGCTCTCGATCGCCTTGACCGCCGGCACCAGCTTGGCGCCCGGCGTCATGCCCAGCTCCAGGAAGGCGTCGCGCGTGCCCGAGGTGGGCGGCGGGCCATAGACCTGGATGCGCTGGTTCGGCAGGCCGGGGTTGACCTGGTTCCAGGTCTTGGCCGGGTTGGCGACGAACTGGCCGTTCGCGCCCGGCACTTCCTTGGCCAGGCCCTCGTACAGGTCGTTCAGTTCGAAGTTGAAGCCGTTGCCGTTGCGAGCCGTGGCGATGACGATGCCGTCGAAGCCGATCTTGATCTCGACGATGTCGGTGACGCCGTTCTTGGCGCACAGGTCGAACTCGGACTGCTTCATCTGGCGCGAGGCGTTGGCGATGTCCGGGGTGGTCGGACCGACGCCCTGGCAGAAGGCCTGGATGCCGCCGCCGGTGCCCAGCGATTCAACGCGCGGCGCGGCGCCGCCCGAGGTGCGGGCGAAGTTCTCGGCCACGCGGGTGGCGAAGGGGAAGACGGTCGACGAGCCGGCCGCCCAGACGCCCGACCGCGCGCCCGAAGCGGCCCCGCCGCCGTTGTCGCCACAGGCCGCCAGGGCCAGAAGGGCGGCGGCCGACGCCGCCAGTTTCAGTGTACGGATCATCCAAGGCTCTCCCTGAGCATCGATTTCGCGATGCTTAGAGCAGAGGATTATGACAGTCCCGAGAATGGGCCCGCGAACGGGACTGTCGCCGTCACAGCAGGCGACGACGCATGACCTGCGACAGGGTGTCGATCAGGGTCACGGCGATCACCACGATGATGACGATGGCCGAGACGGCGCGGAAATCGAAGGCGTTCATGCTGTCGAACAGCACCTGACCGATGCCGCCCGCGCCGATCAGGCCCAGGACGGTCGCGGACCGGCTGTTGGATTCGAAACGATACAGGGCGAAGGAGGTCCACAGCGGCGCCACCTGCGGCAGGACGCCCCAGACGATCTCGTGCAGCTTGCCCGCGCCGGTGGCGCGCACGCCCTCGACCGGCCCCTTGTCGATCGACTCGACCGCTTCGGAGAACAGCTTGGCCAGCACGCCGGCGGTGTTCAGGGTGATGGCCAGAACGCCCGCCAGCGGCCCCAGGCCGACGGCGGTGACGAACAGCAGGCCGATCACCAGATCGGGAATGGAGCGCAGCAGGTTCATGATCCAGCGCACCGGCGTCACGACCCAGACGGGCGCTATGTTGCGGGCCGCCGCCAGGCCCAGGGGAATGCCCAGGATCACGGCCAGGAAGGTGCCCCACAGGGCGATCTGGACCGTTTCCCACATCTTGGCGACGAAGATGCGCCAATCGGAGAAGTCGGGCCGCAGCAGGTCATGGGCGAACAGGCGCGTGCTCTCGTTGCCGGCGAACAGGCGCGCGATATTGCCCAGGTCCACGGCCTTGACGCTGTACAGCAGGACGACGGCGACTCCGCCCCAGACCAGGAGGTCGGCGGCCCAGGCCAGGGCCGACTTGCGCGGCGCGGCCGGAATCGCCGTCGCCGTCAGGGGAGACGCTGCGCTCAAGGCTGGACCTCGTGCTTGGCGCGCAGGCGTTGCAGTTCGCGCTCGGCGGCGGCGACGGCGGCCTTGTCGCCCTTGGCGCGGGCTTCGCCCAGCTTCTGATCGGCGATCATTTCGCGGATCGGGTCCAGATAGCTGTCGTCAGCCGCGGCGAAGCGCGAATACTCCAGCCCGGCCAGAACCTGGCGCTGGCGCTCGGCCTCGGGCCCCTGACCCTGGCCGTAGCTCAGGAAGAAACTGCGGATCTTTTCCTTCAGCGCCGGGTCCAGATCTTCGCGCACGACGATGCCGCTCTCGGGGATGGGGGGCGAGGTCCAGATGTCCTCGATCTGGCTGGCCAGCTGCGGGTTCTCCTTGCGCATGAACAGGGTGTTCACGCTGTTGGAGGTGGCCACGTCGATCACGCCGGTCGCCACGCCGAAGGCGTTGGCCTGGTGGTTGGCCGAACGCACGGTCTTGAAGCACTGCGAGGGCGTGATGCCGCGCGGATTGAAGAAGTAGGTCAGGGGCGCCAGCGTGCCCGAGGTCGACTGGGCGTCGCCGATGCCGAAATTGTACTGCTTGCCGCAGGCCGCCACCTTGTCCAGCGTGATGCCCGAGCCCTTCTTGACGATCAGGGTCGACTGATAGCTGTCCAGGCCCTCGCGGTTCACGGTGCGGGCGATGACTTCGGCGTTGGCGCGGTCGATGGCCTCCACCTCGGGCTTGGCCGAGAACCAGCCGACCTGGGTGTGGTTGCCGCGCATGGCCTCGACCAGAACCGTGTAGTTCGAGCCGAAATAGGGTTTCACCGGCACGCCGATGGCCTTGGACATATCGTCCAGCAGGGGCTGCCACAGGGGGCCGGCCGAGGCCTGTCCTTCCGCCGACAGGATGGAGAAGGTGATCTCGCTGGGCGCGCCGGCGGGTTTCCGCTCGCCGCCGCCGCAGGCCGACAGGCCCGCGACCAGAACGGCGACGCCGGCGCCAGCCAGGGTCTTGGAGATGAAACGACGCGACAGGCTCATGCCTTGGTCTCCCAGAACGCATCCTCGAATTCGGGACCGTAGATTGCGATCAGGCGCTGTTGATCCAGGCCCGTGGACGGACCGTCATAGACGATCTTGCCGCCCTGCAGGGCGATGACGCGCTCGCAATAGCGGATGGCGTAGTCGACCTGGTGCAGGGTGACGATCACCCCCATGCCGTCGCGCTGGTTCAACTCGACCAGCAGCTCCATGACCTTGCGGGCCGAGACGGGGTCCAGGGAGGCGACCGGCTCGTCGGCCAGGATGGCCTTGGCGCCTTGAACGATGGCGCGGGCGATGGCGCCGCGCTGCTGCTGACCGCCCGACAGGGTGTTGGCGCGCTGGGCCGCATAGTCGGCGACGCCGACCCGGTGCAGGGCCGCCATGGCCTTGTCCTTGTCCGCCTGGGGCCACAGGCCCAACAGGCCCTGCCACGACGGCAGACGCCCCAGGGCGCCCAGCATGACGTTGGAGAACAGGCTCAGCCGGCCGACCAGGTTGAACTGCTGGAAGATCATGCCCAGCTTGCCGCGCGCCCGGCGCACGGCGCCGGTGACGCGACCGTCCTTCTGCACCGTCTCGCCGAAGACGGCGATGGTTCCCGCGCCGCCGTCGATGGACTGCAGGCCCGTGATCGAACGGAGCAGGGTGGATTTCCCGGACCCCGAAGGTCCGATCAGGGCGACCATCTCGCCTGAGGCGACCTCGACCGAGACGCCGTCCAGCGCCTTTCGCGATCCGAAGGTCTTCGACACGTCGCGCGCCAGGACCAGGCCCGGGACGACGGCGGCTGCGGATGAACTCATGAACTCGCTGAGAAGCTGTGGCGAAGAGGCGCCGCATGACGCGACGGGCGCGCTTGGGCAAGTCTTAATCGCATGGACCGCGTCATTTCGCCAGAGCGTCAGATCGGGCCTCAGATTGAGCGTCGGATCGGGCGCGAAATTCGGGCGGAGATCGGGCCGCCACATCGCGCATCGAGGCCGCAGCCGGCCGGCGTCGCCCCCTTCGGCGGCCCGCCATGAAAAAACCCCTTTACATGACAGGGCCGGACCCCCATATCGCGTCTTCCGGCGGACCCCGTAGGTCTAACCGTTACGCGCTGCTAACGCCGGTCTGGGTTAACAATTAACAGGGGGTTACGTGAATTGCGCACGTACCAGCTTCCCCTGGACCTGGTCCGTGAGCGGCCTCCTGAGCGTCCCGTCGCACTCGTGCGGCCGCGCTCGGTTTCCGTAGCGGCGCGCTGGTTCCAGGATAATCTGAAAGCCGACGTCTTCTATGCGGTGAAGGCGAACCCTTCGCGTTGGGTCATCGAAACCCTGATCGCGGCGGGCGTCCGCAGCTTCGACGTGGCCTCCATCGCCGAGATCGAACTGGTGCGTTCGGTCAGCGCCGACGCGCGCCTGGCCTTCATGCATCCGGTCAAGAGCCGGTCGGCCATCACCAGGGCCTATTTCGACCACGGCGTCCGCACCTTCTCGCTGGACTGCGTGGACGAGCTGAACAAGATCCTCGACGCCACCGGCGGCGCGGACGACCTGAACCTGGTCGTGCGCATGGCCGTGTCGGCGGACGGCGCGGCCTATACGCTGTCGGGCAAGTTCGGCGTCTCGACCGATCAGGCGCCGGCCCTGCTGCTGGCGACCCGTCAGGCGGTCAAGGATGGCTTGATGGGCGTGTCGTTCCATGTCGGTTCGCAATGCATGCGCCCCACCGCCTATCAGGCCGCCATGGCCCAGGTCGGCCGGTCGATCAGCCGTGCGGGCGTGATCGTGGACATCGTCGATGTCGGCGGCGGCTTCCCCTCGGTCTATCCGGGCATGGTCCCGCCGGACATGAGCGAATACGCCGACGCCATCCACCGCGGCTTCAACGAGATGCCGGTGTCGGAAACGACCGAGCTGTGGTGCGAGCCCGGCCGGGCGCTGGTCGCCGAATCCTCGTCGATCCTGGCCCGCGTGGACCTGCGCAAGGGCGACGCCCTTTATCTGAACGACGGCTCCTACGGCTCGTTGTTCGACGCGACCCACTCGCGCTGGCCCTTCCCGACCAAGCTGGTCCGGGACGGTGACAGCTCGGGCGAGCTGAAGGCGTTCCAGTTCTATGGTCCGACCTGCGATTCCATCGACCATATGCCGGGACCGTTCTGGCTGCCGGCCGACATCCGCGAAGGCGACTTCATCGAGATCGGCATGCTGGGCGCTTACGGCGTGGCCATGTCGACCGGCTTCAACGGCTATGGCGAACATGACATCGCCGCGGTCGAGGACGCCCCGATGGCCTCGCTCTACGGCCTGGCGCCGCGCTCCATCCCGACCGTGCGCACCACGGCGGAAGAGAACGCCCGCAAGGTCGTGCGCCTGTCACGTCCCAAGGGTAAGGCCGGCCAGCGCAAGTCGCGCCGGAAGTAGGTCGCTTCAAACCTATCCGTCATCCTCGGGCTCGACCCGAGGGTCGGGCCGTCCGCGTCTTCTCTTTCGGAAGTCGTGCGGCGGCGCATCCGGCCCTCGGATCAAGTCCGAGGGTGACGGCTTACGGTTGGGAGTCTATCGGTCCTGTCGGTCGCTCCGTCCCGGCACGTCTGCTTGTTCGACGGGCGCTCAAATCACAGGGAAACCGCCGAAATGAACGCTCCCGTTCAATCGAACACCAAGGCCCAGCTGCTGCAGGACGTGGTCGAGCACGTGGACATCACGTCGTTCGACGCCCGCCCCATCATCGACTCGATGCGCAAGATGTCCTTCTCGTCGCGCGACACCGCACGCGCCGCCGACATCTTTTCGATGGCGATCGAGGATGCGGACTGCTCGCCCTGGCTGATCCTGGCCGGTTCGACCTCGGCCGGCGGCTGCATGCACGTTTACCGCGACATGGTGAAGTTCGGCATGATCGACGCGGTGGTCGCCACCGGCGCCTCCATCGTCGACATGGATTTCTTCGAGGCCCTGGGCTTCCGGCACTATCAGGCGGCCGGCGAGGTGGACGACAACGTCCTGCGCGACAACTACGTCGACCGGATCTACGACACCTATATCGACGAGGAAGAGCTTCAGGCCTGCGACCACACCATCCTGGAGATCGCCAATCGGCTGGAGCCGCGCGGCTATTCCAGCCGCGAGTTCATCTGGGAGATGGGCCGGTGGCTGTCCGAAGGCAACGCCAAGAAACCCGGCAGCCTGATCCAGACCGCCTATGAACAGGGCGTGCCGATCTTCTGCCCGGCCTTCGTCGATTCGTCCGCCGGTTTCGGCCTGGTCAAGCATCAGAAGGAACGCGCCGCCGCCGGCCAGCCGTATCTGATGCTGGACGCCATCGCCGACTTCCGCGAACTGACCGACATCAAGATCGCGGCGGGCGTCACCGGCCTGTTCATGGTCGGCGGCGGCGTGCCCAAGAATTTCGCCCAGGACACCGTCGTCTGCGCCGAAATCCTGGGGGTCGAGGCCGAGATGCACCGCTATGCCGTCCAGATCACGGTCGCCGACGTGCGCGACGGCGCCTGCTCGTCGTCCACGCTGAAAGAGGCGGCGTCGTGGGGCAAGGTTCAGACCACCCACGAACAGATGGTCTTCGCCGAGGCGACGACGGTGGTGCCCCTGATCGGCTCCGACGCCTATCATCGCGGCGCCTGGAAGACCCGCACGCCCCGTCGCTGGCAAAAGCTGTTCGAAAGGGCCTGAGCGGCCGTCAGCTCTTCCAGCGCAGGGTGACGGGCGCGATCGGGTTGACGAAGGGCCGCCCCTCGGCGCGGCTCCTGCCCCATTCGCGCTTCAGCTGCTGATACCATTTGGCCTGGCGGTCGGCGTCGTCGATCCAGATCAGGGCCGGGTCGTAGCGCAGGCCCTCGTTCTGCAGGTTCACCATGCCGCCGTCCTGTTTCAGGAAGGCGACCACGCCCATCCGCAGGAAGGGCTTGGCGATGTCGAACACCCAGTGGTCGGACCAGAAGATCTGGGTGATTCGGGTCCTGGTCTCGGTGATCGGGGTCAGGCAGGTCAGGGCCAGGACCTGTTTTTCCCCGACCTGGATATGCTCCCAGCGAAAGCCGGGCAGCCGGAAGGTGATCTCGGTCGCGGGGGCGCCGCCCAGGATCTTGTAGAGGCGGCTGTTGGACGAGGGGGCGTGGCGCACCATGGCCCAGCCGAACTCGGTCGGGGCGAAGGCCTTGGCCTTCTCGTGCATCGAATGCTCGGATCGCCACCACCATTGCTGATGCACATAGGGGCCGTGGGCCGGGTCCATCAGGCCGACGACCGCATGGTCGATATGGCTGTCGAAATCCATCGCCTCGACCAGCCTGGCCTCTCCGCCGACGACGCCGGGGAAGACGGGCGGCTCATGATCCGGTTCGGACGGATTGCGGGCGTCCGCCGCCATCCAAACGAAGACCAGGCCCTGGCTTTCACGCACCGGATAGGACCGCACCCTGATGCGGTCCGCCTCGAACGCCTGATCCTCGACCAGGGAGGGGATGGCGGCGCAGACTCCGTCGGGCCGGAAGCGCCAGCCGTGATAGGGGCATTCGACCGTCTCGCCTTCGCCGGGCTTCTGGACCAGCCGCCCGGCCGACAGGGGCGCGGCGCGGTGGGGGCAGATGTCGCGCATCGCATAGACCTGGCCCGCCCGTGTGCGCCCGATCAGCACCGGCTCGCCCATGATCTCGTGGCGTTTCAGACTGGCGGGCGCGATGTCGCGGCCCTGGGCGACGAAATACCAGGCGTCGGTCACGAAGCCCTTGCCGAACGGCTGGGCGCCCGCCTTGCCGGGCATCGGGGCAGGGGTGAATTCCGCCTGAGACGGCTGGACGGCGGCGGGTGCGTCGGGCTTCATGGCGCCTGTCTAACAGAGGGGCGCGGCGTCTGTCCCGTCTGACTGATAAAAGTGCCTTACATCTCAAAGTGTGAGCGCCATAAGCCGACGACCAAACGGGGAGTTTCGCCATGACCGCCACAATCCTGATCCGCACCACCGCCGCCGCAGCGGTCGCCGCCCTCCTGTTCGCCGCACCGACCGCCTTGGCCCAGGACGGTCATGGAAGCCACGCCGAGGCCGGCCACGCCCACGGCCATCAGCATGCGAACTTCCAGTCCGACCGCATCCATGTGCGCGTCGACGGCGCCGAGGGCGGGCGCGACATCATCCTGATCCCGGGCCTCAGCTCCTCGCCGGAAGTCTGGCGGGGGACGGTCGATCATCTGGGCGCCGGATGGCGGGTCCATCGCATCCACATCCAGGGCTTCGCCGGCGCCCCCGCCGAGGGCAACGCCCAGGGCGCGACGCCCAGCCCCGTCGCCGCCCCGGTCGCGGAGGAGATCGCCCGCTATATCCGCGAGCAGGGACTGACCAAGCCCGTCGTCGTCGGCCATTCGATGGGCGGCACCATCGGCCTGATGCTGGCCGCCCGCCATCCCGACGCAGTCGGCAAGCTGATGGTCGTGGACATGATCCCCTTCATGGGGGCCGTGTTCGCCGCGCCGGGCGCTTCCAACGCGGCGATCGCGACCATGGCGGACCAGGTCTATGCCAGCATGGCGGACGTTCCGCGCGCCGACTACGATCAGCACGCGACGACGTCGCTCAACGGCATGATCAAGACCGAGAGCCTGCGCGCCGGCCCGCTGGAGGATAGCCGCACCAGCGACCAGAAGGTCTCGGCCGCCGCTTTCCGCGAACTGATCGTCACCGACATGCGACCTGAACTGGCCCGGATCACCGCTCCGACCGAGGTGCTTTACGTCAAGTTCAACGATCCCCGCGTGACGCCGGAGATCACGGATCAGATTTTCCGCGGCAGCTACGCCTCCCTGCCGGGCGTGACCCTGAAGCGGATCGACGACAGCGCCCACTTCATCATGCTGGACCAGCCCCAGGTCTTCTACGCCGACCTGGACGCCTTTCTTTCGGCGAAATAACCCCTCACGTTCGCGTGAAGGCGGCGGGACCGTTTCGACGGCGCTTCAATCCGGATAGACAGGGTCGAAGCGACAACCCGCCTGTGCGCGGCATCTGAGGATAGACATGGCGGGTCCAGGTTACGGGGGCGGACAGCAGCAGGGCGACGCCAGGCCGCGTCGGCCGTTGTGGAAGCGGCTGTTCTACTGGAGCGCGGTCCTGGCGGTCTGGGGCCTGATCTTCCTGGTCGTCTTCTTCGCGGTGTTCGCGCGCGGCCTGCCCGACACCTCCAGCCTGTACAAGGTCGATCGCCAGCCCTCGATCACCTATCTGGATCGGAACGGCGCCCTGATCGCCACGCGCGGCACCCAGATGGCGCCGCCCGCCGATCTGGACAGCCTGCCCGACTATGTGCCGGCCGCCTTCATCGCCATCGAGGACCGGCGCTTCTACAAGCATCCCGGTTTCGACCCGATCGGCATGGCGCGGGCCATGGCGACCAATCTGCGCGCCGGGCGGGTGGTGCAGGGCGGTTCGACCCTGACGCAGCAACTGGCCAAGAACCTGTTCCTGACGCCCGACCAGAACCTGCGCCGCAAGGTGCAGGAGCTGATGCTGGCCGTCTGGCTGGAGATGAAATTCTCCAAGAAGGAGATTCTGGCCCTCTATCTGAACCGGGTCTATTTCGGCGCCGGCGCCTATGGGATCGAGGCGGCCTCGCAACGCTATTTCGACAAGCCGGCCAAGAACCTGACGGTCGGAGAGGCGGCCCTGCTGGCGGGTCTGCTGAAAGCGCCGTCGCGCTACTCGCCGGTGTCCGAAAGCGAACGCGCCGCCGCCCGCGCCACCGTCGTCCTGAACGAGATGGAAGAGGCGGGGGTCATCACCGCCGCCCAGCGCGAACAGGCCGTGACCCAGCCCATCATCGTCTCACGCACCCTGGCCAGCCAGCACGCCCAGTATTTCATCGACTGGCTGGACAAGTCGATCCGCGGCCTGGTCGGCGAACCGACCGAGGATCTGGTAGTGGAGACCACCCTGGACCTGACGTTGCAGACGGACGCCGAGCGCGCCGTCAGCCGCATTCTGGACCGCGACGGCGGCAGGGGCGTGCAGCAGGCGGCCCTGGTCGCCCTGGACGGCGACGGCCGCGTCCGGGCCATGATTGGCGGCGCCTCCTACGCCGACAGCCAGTTCAACCGCGCCGTGGATGCGCGGCGTCAGGCGGGGTCGTCCTGGAAGCCCTTCGTCTATCTGACGGCGATGGAGGCCGGCTATACGCCGCAGAGCCCGGTGGTCGATCAGCCGATCACCATCGGCGCCTGGTCGCCCAAGAACTATTCCGGGACTTTCAGCGGGCCAATGACCATGGCCCAGGCCGTGGCTCAGTCGATCAATACGGTTGCGGCCCAGGTCGCCGACCAGGTCGGACGCGACAATGTGGCCCGCACCGCGCGTCGTCTGGGCGTCGAAAGCCCCATCGGACTGGCGCCGTCCATGGCCCTGGGCGCTGTCGAGGTGTCCCCCCTTGAGATGGCGACCGCCTACGACGCCTTCGCCAATGGCGGAAAGCGGGTTCAGGCCTATGGCATCAGCCGCATCCGCACGCCCCAGGGCCGGGTCATCTATCAACGCCAATCGGGCCAGATCGGCCAGGCCATCAACAATCCGCCGCTCTACTACATGAACCAGATGCTGCGCGGCGTGGTGACGGGCGGTTCGGGCCGTTCGGCCGCCATTCCCGGCCGCGACCTGGCGGGCAAGACCGGCACGACCTCGGACTACAAGGACGCCTGGTTCGTCGGCTACACGGGTGGTTTCGTCACCGCCGTCTGGGTGGGCAAGGACGACAACACCGCCATGCGCGGCGTGACGGGCGGCTCTTCGCCCGCCGCCATCTGGCGCGGCTTCATGTCGGCGGCCCTGCCGCGTCTGGACGCGCCGTCGATCCCCAACGGCCCGCCCATGCCCGAAGGCTGGGTGGCGCCCGATCCGGTCGGCGACCTGATCGCCGGCCTGGACCAGAACGGCCAGCCGGCCGAGCCGGTCGATCCCGAACTGGGCGAACCCTATGTGGAGGAGAACCCCCCGTCTCCGCCCAAGACCCTGGCGCCGTCCGGCGGCCTCAAACAGCCGGTCGTCCGCCCGACCTCGCCCCAGCCTGGCCAGCCCCCCGAAACCCGCGCCGCGCCCGAGAAGAAGCCGGAAGCCCTGTTCTTCTGATCTACCGCCCCACGGCGTGAAGCGCGCCGCCGTGGTCGCGCAGCCATTTGCGGCAGGGTCTGTGATCCCCGATTAAACGCTCGACCACGGCCCAATAGGCCGGGCTGTGGTCGGCGTGGACCAGATGGGCGACCTCGTGGGCGGCGAGGTAGTCGATGACCGGGGGCGGGGCCATGATGACGCGCCACGAATAGCGGATGGTGCGGTTGTGTGGGCTGCACGAGCCCCAGCGCGACCGGGTGTCGGCGATGCCCATTTTCACCGGACCCTGGCCCAGGGTGCGCAGATGGTGGTCGGTGCGTTCCAGCAGGGTATCGCGCGCCTCGCGCTTCAACAGGTTCTCGACCCGACGGGCATAGGCCTCGCCCTCGCCGCCCGAGCGGATGACGGTTCCCTCCTCGACCAGGCGGGCGGCGCCGGCGCCGGGCGCGGCCTCCAGCCGTACAGGCCGACCGCGCAGGGAGATGACCTGGCCTGGCTCCAGCGGGCGGCTCCTGGGGCGGACGGCAAGCCGTTCGCTGATCCAGACGGCCTTGGATCGGGCGAAGGCGACGGCCTGGGTCAGGCCGCGCTCGGTCGGGGCGATGACCACGGCCTCGCCGGCGCGCGCATCGATCCGCACCGACAGGCGGCGGGCGCGGGGATTGACCGACAGTCTCAGGGTCGGGCCGGAACGTTCGTCCCCGCCGGCCCCGCTTTCGTCAAGCGGCAGCCGCTGACCGTTGCGGTACGCCACCGACTGCCTCGTTCTGGGCGATGAAATCGCGGACGCGGGGATAGATTTCGTCACGGAAGCGACGGCCGTTGAACACGCCGTAGTGGCCCACGCCCGGCTGGACGTAGAGGACGCGGCGATCCTCGGGAATATTGGGGCACAGGCCGTGCGCGGCCTGGGTCTGGCCGACGCCGGAGATGTCGTCCTTCTCGCCCTCGACCGTCATCAGGCCGATGTCGGTGATCTGGGTCAGATCGACCTTGCGTCCGCGATGTTCCAACAGGCCGCGCGCCAGCAGATGCTGCTGGAAGACGATGTCGATGGTCTGGAGGTAGAACTCCTCGGTCAGGTCCAGCACGGACAGATATTCGTCGTAGAATTCCTCGTGCTTCTCGACCCCATCGCCGTCGCCGTCGATCAGGCTGTTGAAATAGTCCCAGTGGGCGTCGCGGTGACGCGCCTCGTTCATCGACATGAAGCTGTAGAGCTGGACGAAGCCCGGATAGACGCGCCGCCCGAACCCCGCATAGGGCAGGGGCACGGTGTGGATCATGTTCGACCTGAACCAGGTGAAGGGCTTTTCCTCGGCCAGCTGATTGGTGACGGTCGGCGACAGGCGCGCGTCGATCGGCGAACCCATGAAGGTCATGGACAGCGGCCGGTTCTCGTCGCCGTCCTCGGCCATCACCGCGCCTGCGGCCAGAACGGGCGGGCCGGGCTGGCAGACGCCGACGACATGGGCGCGACCGCCGATCTCGGCCAGCATCAGACGGACGTGGTCGATATAGTCGAAGAAGTCGAACCGGCCTTCGAGCATCGGAACCTGTCGGGCGTTGACCCAGTCGGTGACATAGACGTCGTGGTCCTGAAGGAATGCCTCGACCGTGCCCCGCAGCAGGGTGGCGTAGTGGCCCGACAGGGGCGCGACGATCAGGACGGCCGGGCCGGAGGCGGGCTTTTTGGCGCGCTTCAGGTCGCCGATGTTGCGGGCGAAGCGGACCAGGCGGCACCATGGGCTCTGCCAGATCACCTGTTCGGTGGTGCGCACGGGCTTGCCGCCGATGTCGATGGTCTCAAGCTTCCAGGCCGGCTTGCCGTAGCGGCGGGTGACGCTCTCGAACAATTCGGCCGAGGCGTAGGCCGTGCGGCCGATGGCGGTGTCGGAGGCGGGGTTGAGCGGCGAAGTCCAGAACTGGCGGGCCATCTGGGCGCCGATCCGGAACGGCAGGGCCGACTGATAGGCGAGTTCGTGAAAGGCGTAGAGCATGACGATCCGTGGCGGCTGAACGCCGTTTGCGCAGGGCAACATAGAACGCGCCGCCCTGCAAAAGGATTTATGAGCGGGTGCAAGAGGCTTCCCGCTCAACGCCCGTCATCCGGGGCCTCGCGCCTTGAGGATGAAGGGCGGGGGCTTCTACCCCCGCGCCATGGCGTCCTCGACGATCCTGGTCGACTTGTCGGGCCCCAGGCCATAGGCGACGGCCGTGCGGAACCGGCCGTCCGGTCCCATCAGATAGACGGTCAGGCCGTGGTTCATCGTATAGGTCTCGCCTTCGCCGACCTTTTCGTAGAAGGCGCGATAGGCTTTGGCCGCGGTCGCCACCTGGTCCGGCGTGCCGGTCAGGCCGATGGTCCCCTTGGGAAACCCGTCGGAGGACAGATAGTCCTTCAACTGCCGGGGCGTGTCGCGCTGGGGGTCCACGGTGACGAAGACGATCTGCAGATCCTTGGCCTTGTCGCCCAGCCGTTGCTGCACGGCGGCCAGTTCGGCCAGGGTGGTCGGGCAGAATTCGGGGCAGTAGGTGAAGCCGAAGAAGACCAGGCTCCATTTGCCGTTCAGGATCGTCTGATCGACCGGGCGACCGTCCTGGTTCACCAGATCGAAGTTCCCGCCGATCAGGGGCTGGCCCGAGGCGGCGACCTGGGGCCCCGACGCCGCGCGATCACGCCCGTTGACGACGACCACGGTGACGATGGCCAGGGCGGCGGCGATGGCGATGCAGGCGCCGGCGAAAAGCAGAATGGAACGGCGCGGCATGACGGCCTCTCACGAAACGGACTGCAGCGGTCTATAGAGGGGCCGTGACCCCGACAGAAGCCCGCATCGCGCCGCAGCCCGCGCCTCCTATCGCGCCCTCGTCCGATCCGCTGGACGGGTGGCGCGACACGCCGCGTCGGGGGCGGGGCTTCTCGCTGCGGACCCTGATCGTGCTGCGCTGGCTGACCATCGTGGGGCAGAGCGCGGCGGTTCTGACGGCGTCGGTAGGGTTGCATTTTCCGCTGCCGCTGTGGCCCTGCCTGATCGTCATCGCCTTCAGCGCAGCGGTGAACGTGGGGGCCATGGCGCGGGTGCGCAGGCTGGAGGCCAGCCTGCCCGACGGCCGCCAGACGGCGATCCACCTGGGCTTCGACATCTTTCAGCTGGGCGTACTGTTGGCCCTGACCGGGGGTCTGGAAAACCCCTTCTGCCTGCTGCTGGTGGCGCCGGTGACGATCGCGGCGGCCTGCCTGCCGGCGCGGCCCGCCCTGATTCTGGGTCTTCTGGCCCTGGCGGCGGTCGGCCTGCTGTTCTTCTGGTCCGAGCCCCTGCCGTGGCGCGCGCACGAACATTTCCACCTGCCGCTGCTCTATCGGCTGGGCATGGCCATGGCCCTGGTGACGGGGGTGGTCTTCACCGCCGTCTACGCCTGGCGGGTAGCGGCCGACGCCGAGAAGCTGGAGCTGGCCCTGGCCACGACCCAGGACGTGCTGCAGCGCGAACAGAGGCTGGCGGCGCTCGGCGGTCTGGCGGCGGCGGCGGCGCACGAGCTCGGCACGCCGTTGGCGACGATCCAGGTCGTGGCCAAGGAGCTGCAGCGCGCGTCCGCCCCCGACAGCGACGCAGCCGAGGATGCGGCCCTGATCCTGCAACAGGCCGAACGGTGTCGGGGCATACTGGCCCAGCTGTCGCAACAGCCCGAGGGCGACGACGCCCTATACGCCGACGTGGCGCTGAAGGCCCTGCTGGAAGAGGTGGTGGAGCCGCACCGGGGCTTCGACCTGGCGTTCGATGTCCTGGTCAGGACGCCGCCCGGCCAGCCCGCGCCGCGCGTGCGCCGGATGCCCGAGGTGGTGCACGGCCTGTCGGCCCTGGTCGAGAACGCCGCCGACTTCGCCGCCTCCACCGTGCGGGTCCAGGCGGTGGTCGACGCCGGCTGGATCGTGATCGAAATCCTGGATGACGGGCCGGGCTTCGCCGGCGACATTCTGCCCCGCCTGGGAGAGCCCTATGTGACCAGCCGGCCCCAGGGCAAGGCGCGTCAGGCCCTGGCCGCCCAGATCGCGGCGGCCGCCCGTCCGTCCAAGCCGCGCGCCACGGTCGAGCCGCCGATCGCCCCCAGCCAGGGCGGCATGGGCCTGGGCTTCTTCATCGCGCGGACCCTGCTGGAACGCACTGGCGGCGCGGTCAGCGTCGGCCAGGGCCTGGCCCATGCCGAGGGTTCGGCCGAGGCCAGGGGCGCGGGGCGCGGCGCCCGTGTCTCCGTGCGCTGGGCCCGCCCGGCCCTTGAAGTGGCCAGCTGAGCCGTTGGGTCGAAGCGTCGCAGGCGGAACCTTGGCCTTGACGCGGACGCTACCGTTCCCGACCTGAAGACGCAGGAGAGACATCCATGCCCGAACTAGAAGCCCGCATCGCCGCCCTGCCCGATAGGTCCCTGCTGCTGCTGGACGACGACCAGGCGCTGCGCACCCGCATGGGCCGGGCGCTGGAGGCGCGCGGCTTTCAGGTGACGACGGCCGAATCCGTGGCCGAGGCGACCCAGGTTCTGCGCGACAAGGCGCCGGCTTTCGCCGTTCTGGACATGCGGCTGGAGGACGGCAACGGGCTGAAGATCGTCGAGGCGGTGCGCGAAAAGCGCCAGGACGCCCGCATCGTCATGCTGACCGGCTATGGCGCCATCGCCACGGCGGTGGCGGCGGTCAAGGCCGGGGCGGTCGATTATCTGTCCAAGCCCGCCGACGCCGACGACGTGGTCAAGGCCCTCCTGGCGACCGGCGACGCACCCGAGCCGCCCGAAAACCCGATGAGCGCCGACCGGGTCCGCTGGGAGCATATCCAGCGCGTCTATGAGCTTTGCGACCACAACGTCTCTGAGACCGCGCGTCGCCTGGGGATGCACCGCCGCACCCTGCAACGCATCCTGGCCAAACGCGCGCCGCGGTAGGGGCGCGCGGCCATACGGCTGAGCGATCGCCCGGCCCGTCGTTTAAGGGCTCTTCGGCTTCGCTCAGCCTCGGGATGACGGCGCCGGCCGATCTAATCCTCGTCGTCGTCCTCGACGCTGTCGGGAATCTCCGGCGTGACGACGGTGGGGGCGATGGTCTTGATCTCGCCCAGCTTGGCGCCGGGGAAGGCCAGCAGCACCGCCTTGATGAAGGGGTCGGCCTCGACCTGTTCGCGTTCGGCGGCGCGGGCCTTCTTCTGCTGTTCGATCAGGGTTTCGCCGCCGCCCTGGCCGTTGGCGGCGATCAGCCAGGTGCGGCCGGTCCATTCCTTCAACCGGCCCGACAGACGCCGCGCCAGATCGACGGGCGCGCCCTCGACGCTTTCATAGACGATGGCGCCGGGCTTGAAGGAGACGGGTTTGACGAACCGCTCCACATCCATCTGCAGCCCGACTTCGCGCTTCTGACCGATCAGGGCGACGACCTGTTCGAAGCTCTGGGGGTCGGGCAGGGCGGGGGCCGCGACGGGCCGGGCCGCCAACTGGGCCGAGGCGCCCCCGCCCCCGCCCATGCCGCCGCCGCGCGGACCCGCGCCGCCGCCGATCGGTTCGCCGGACTGCAGCCGTTTCAGCGCCTCCTCCGGTCCCGGCAGGTCGGCGGCGTAGGCCAGACGGACCAGGGCCATTTCCACCGCGTCGGCCGGATTGGGCGCGCGCCGCACCTCGTCCAGCGCCTTCAGCAGCATCTGCCAGGTGCGCGACAGGGTGGCGGCGGGAATGGCCGCGCCCAGGGCCGCCAGCTTCTGGGCCTGATCGTTGGGCAGGCGCGTCGCGTTCGGCCCCAGCATCTTGGCCACCGAAGCCGCGTGGCAATGTTCCAACAGATCGTTCGTCACCTGCACCGGATCGGCGCCAAAGCCGTACAGGGTGCGGAAGTTTTCCAGCGCCTCGGGCGTGCGGCCGGCCATGACGCTTTCGAACAGGGCGATGGTCTGGGTCCGGTCGGCCAGGCCCAGCATGTCGCGCACCGTCTCGGTCATGACCGTCTGACCCCGCTCGGCCTGGACCAGGGCCTGGTCCAGCAACGACAGGCCGTCGCGCACCGACCCCTCGGCGGCGCGGGAGATCAGGGCCAGGGCGTCGGCCTCGATCTTCATGCCTTCGCGGTCGGCGATCCGGCCCAGGTGTTCGACCAGGATTTCCGGCTCGACCCGGCGCAGGTCGAACCGCTGGCACCGGCTCAGGATCGTCACCGGCACCTTGCGGATCTCGGTGGTGGCGAAGATGAATTTGGCGTGGGGCGGCGGCTCCTCCAGCGTCTTCAGCAGGGCGTTGAACGCCTGCGTCGACAGCATGTGGACCTCGTCCAGCACATAGACCTTGTAGCGCGCCTCGACCGGCGCATAACGGACGCTTTCCAGGATGTCGCGGATGTCGTTGACGCCGGTGTGCGACGCCGCGTCCATCTCCATCACGTCCATGTGCTGACCGGCCATGATGGCCGCGTCGTGCCGGCCATGGGCGGTCAGAGCCAGGGACGGCTTGTCGATGGCGTCCGTCTCGTTGTTCAGGGCGCGGGCCAACAGGCGGGCGGTGGTCGTCTTGCCGACGCCGCGCACCCCGGTCAGCATGAAGGCGTGGGCGATCCGGCCCGTGGCGAAGGCGTTGGTCAGCGTCCTGACCATCGCCTCCTGCCCGATCAGGTCCTCGAAGGTGCGCGGCCGGTATTTGCGCGCCAGCACCTGATAGGCGGCGTCTTCGGCCCGGGGCTCCGCCTCGACGGGTTCGGATTTGACGGCGACAGGCGCAGCCACGGGTTCGGGCCCAGGAGATGGCGCGCCGAACATGTCGTCGGTGTTCTCGTCGCGTTCGACGACGTCGTCCTCTTCCCAGGGCGGGCCGTCGAGATTCGTGTCGCTGTCCGTCATGGGAGAAAGTCTTACAGCGGGTCAGGAGCGGGAAGAAGCGATTCAATCTTCCTTCTCCCCTCGGCGGAGAAGGAATGGGCGCGTCCAAAAGCGCTCAAGCAGTGAGCCGCCGCGCGGCGAGCGATAGCGCAAAAAAGAAGGAGAGGTAGAGACCGCGACCCGAAGGGGAATTCGTTGTGGCTGCTGCCTTCCGGCCCTGACCAGGTTGGCGAAGCCTTCGCCCGCGATCTCCGAGCGGGGATATGACGGGTGCGGCCGACGGAATCAAGAGCTACAAGGTCGCATGGCCTTTCAGAACACCTTCGCCGGCAATCCGCTCGATCGGGCCGGGGACCTGCGCAACGACCCGGACTGGATCGCCGAACAGGCCGCCAAGCCCTACGCCCAGGCCATGATCCTGTGGGAAGGCCGCCCGCTGATCGAGGAGGGGCCGGACGGGCCGCGTCTGGCCTGGGTGTCGATGCCCCACGCGCGCGACCTGGTGCGCGACCGCGCGCTGTTCATGGGGCTCTGGAAGGACGAGCCGGCCTTCGCCGTCGAGTTCGAAGGCTCCCTCGACCCGGCCGAGGGGCCGGTGCGGGGCCTGGGCGTCTTTCACGAGATGCGGGCGGCGGCGGCGGTCCTGCCGGCCGGCGACGCGGCCATGGCGGGCGGGGCCAAGAGCCTGTTCGACTGGCGGCGGCGTCACGGCTTCTGCGCCAACTGCGGCGGCCTGACCCAGACGGCGTCGGGCGGCTGGAAGCGGGTCTGCCCGGCCTGCGGCGCCGAACATTTCCCCCGCGTCGATCCCGTCACCATCATGCTGCCGGTCTATGAGGGCGGGACCGAGCCGGTTTGCCTTGTGGGGCGACAGGCCGCCTGGCCCGCCGGCCGGATGTCGGCCCTGGCCGGCTTTCTGGAGCCGGGCGAGACGATCGAGGAGGCCTGCGCGCGCGAGGTCAAGGAAGAGGCCGGCCTGACCGTGGTGTCGACCGTCTATCACTCCAGCCAGCCTTGGCCCTTCCCGTCGCAGCTGATGATCGGCCTGATCGCCCAGGTGTCGGACGATCAGGCCCGGCCGGACCAGACCGAGCTGGAGGCCGTCGCCTGGCTGACGCGGGCCGAGGCCAGGGCCGTGATCGCGGGCGACCATACGACCATTCAGGCCCCGCCGCCCTTCGCCATCGCGCACAATCTGATCAAGGCCTGGGCCGAGGCGGGCTGAAGCCCCTTCCCAAGCGGAGGTGCAGCCGCCATCTAGCGGCCATGACCGACACCCTCTCCGCCGCCACCGCCTCGACCGCCGCCGCTTCCGGTAACACGGGGGGCAAGATTCCCGTCACCGTCCTCACCGGCTATCTCGGCGCGGGCAAGACGACCCTGTTGAACCGCATCCTCACCGAGGACCACGGCAAACGGTACGCCGTCATCGTCAACGAGTTCGGCGAGATCGGCATCGACAACGACCTGGTGGTCGGCGCCGACGAGGATGTGTTCGAAATGAACAACGGCTGCGTCTGCTGCACGGTGCGCGGCGACCTGATCCGCGTCGTGGCCGGCCTGATGAAGCGCCAGCGCCCCGGAAAGCCCGCCTTCGACGCCATCATCGTGGAGACGACGGGGCTCGCCGACCCCGGCCCGGTGGCCCAGACCTTCTTCGTGGACGAGGACGTCAAGGCCAAGACCCAGTTGGACAGCGTCACCGCCCTGGTCGACGCCAAACACGTCATGGCCCGTCTGGACGATTCGAAGGAGGCGCGCGAGCAGGTGGCCTTCGCCGACCGAATCATCCTGAACAAGGTGGACCTGGCGACGCCGGAAGAGCTGGACGCCGTGGAGGCCCGCCTGCGCGGCCTGAACCCCCTGGCCCCCATCGTGCGGGCCCAGCGGTCGAACGTGCCGCTGGATCAGGTGCTGGGCCTGGGCGCCTTCGATCTGGACCGGATTCTGGAGGTCAGGCCGGACTGGGTGAACCCGCCGCACGGCGCCAACGGCCATGTGCATGACGATCACTGCGGTCACGATCATGGCCACGACCACCACGACCATGACCACACGCATCACGACCACGATCATCATCATGGGGCTCGCGGCCACGCCCACCAGGACGACATCAGGGGGATTTCCCTGTCGCTGGACCGCCCTCTGGACGGGACGAAGTTCACCGCCTGGCTGGATCGGCTGCTGGGCGAGCAGGGCCAGAACATCCTGCGCGCCAAGGGCATCATCGACGTCAAGGGCGAGGATCGCCGCCTAGTCTTCCAGGCGGTGCACATGATTCTGGAAGGCGACCTGCAACGCGAGTGGGGCGTCGCCGAACGCCGCTGGAGCCGCGCCGTCTTCATCGGCCGCGATCTGGACGAGGCCGAACTGCGTCGCGGTTTCGAAGCCTGCGCGGCCTGAAAAACTTAAAGCTTCAGGCCGGCCTGGCCGGCCAGATCGGCCAGCTTGACCATGGGGCGGGGGCCCCAGTGGGCGATGACCTCGCTGGCGGCCAGCGAGCCCAGCTTGCCGGCCTCTTCCAGCGTCAGGCCGCGCGCCAGGCCCAGAAGGAAGCCGGCGGCGTACTGATCGCCGGCGCCGGTGGTGTCGATCACCTTGTCGACCGGGAAGGCCGCGACGACGACGCGGTCCTGACCCTGGATCACGACTGACCCCTGCTCGCCGCGCGTGACCGCCGCGATATCGACGAGGGCGGCCAGTCTGGCGGCGGCGGCGTCGAAGTCGTCCGTCTCGAACAGGGCGCCCAGTTCGGCTTCGTTGGCCAGGACGATGTCGGCGGACTGGGTGATGAAGTCCAGCAGTTCGGCGCGCCAGCGGGTGACGACAAAGGTGTCCGACAGGGTGATGGCGACCTTGCGCCCGGCCTGGTGCGCTGCGGCGGCGGCGCGTTCGAAGGCGGCGCGGGCCGGCGCCGGGTCGAACAGATAGCCCTCCAGATAGACGATCCGGCTGTCGCCGATCAGGCCCTGGTCGATGTCGTCGGCGTAAAGCTGGTTCGCGGCGCCCAGGAAGGTCGCCATGGTGCGCGCGCCGTCGGGCAGGACATTGATCAGGCAGCGGCCGGTGCCGAAGCCCTGGTCCGCGCCGCCGGTCAGGACCGGGGTGTCGAAATGCACGCCCGCCGCGCGGATGTCATGGGTGAACACCTGGCCCAGCGTATCGTCCGCCACCTTGCCGATATAGGCCGCGCGCCCGCCGAACGAACCGACGCCCGCCACGGTGTTGCCGGCCGAGCCGCCCGACGCCTCCACCCCCGGCGCCATGGCGTCGTACAGGGCGGCGCTGCGTTCGGCGTCGACCAGCTGCATGGAGTTGGGCGCCAGGTCCTGGGCCGTCAGGAAGGCGGCGTCGCAGGGGCTGAGGACATCGACGATGGCGTTGCCGACGGCGCAGACGTCGTATTGGGCGGTGTTCTGGGTCATGGGCGCGCCTTAGCGGTTGCAGACCGGCGCGTCACCCGAAAACCTATAAGGAAGCCCTTATATGTGTCGGCGTGGTGCGATAGGCAGGGCGCATGACCCAGATCGCCGTCCTGACCCCCGACCCCGCCGACAAATCCTACATCGGCCGCTGGCCCGAGGTGCTGGCGCGCCTGAAGGCGACGCTGGAGGGAACGGGGCCAACGGTCACGGCCACCGCCTGGACCGATCATGTCGACGACGCCTCGGGGCTTGGAGCCTACGATCTGATCCTGCCGGTCATCGCCTGGGGCTATCACCGCGATCACGGCCGCTGGCTGACGGCCTGCGAGACCTGGAGCCATGCCGGCCTGCCGGTCGCCAACCCGGCCGAGGTGCTGCGTTGGAACTCCGACAAGACCTATCTGGCGCGGCTGGAGGACAGGGGCGTGCCGATTCCGCCGACGCGCTGGACCGACCGGATCACCCAGGACCAGGTGGACGCCGCCTTCGCCGAGACGGGGGCGCCGGTGCTGATCGTCAAGCCGACCGTCTCGGCCGGGGCCTTCCGCACCCTGCGTCTGACCCCCGGTCAGCGGCTGACGGACGCGCCGGAGGGGGCGGCGATGATCCAGCCCTATCTGCAATCCATCGAGACGGAGGGCGAGACCTCGCTGCTGTTCTTCGGCGGCCGGTTCAGCCACGCGGTCAACAAGCGGCCCGTGCCCGGCGACTTCCGCATCCAGATGCAGTTCGGCGGCCTTTACCGGACCGTGACGCCGGACGCCGAGGCGACGGCCCTGGCCGAGCAGGTGCTGGCGGCCATCGCCGAGCCGCTGCTGTACGCCCGAATCGACATGGCGCGCGACGACGCCGGGCGGTGGGTGCTGATGGAGGCCGAACTGATCGAGCCCGACTTCTATCTGGACCACGATCCGGCGAACGGCGCGGGCTTCGCCGCCGCCGTGGCCGCGCGCCTGAACCTCTAGGCCGCCACGCCCAGCGCGATCAGCCCAGCGCGCTCAGCCCAGCGCGCTCAGGCCCGCGCGCGAGGGGCACAGGTCGGCGATCAGGCACGACAGGCATTTGGGCTTCTTCGCCGTGCAGGTGTAGCGGCCGTGCAGGATCAGCCAGTGGTGGGCCTTGGGCAACCACTCTTCGGGCACGACCTTGAACAGCTGGGCCTCGACCTTGTCGGGCGTTCCGGCGTTGGCCAGACCCAGCCGGTGCGAGACGCGAAAGACGTGGGTGTCCACCGCGATGGCCGCCTCGATCCCCAGTTCGTTCAGCACGACCGACGCGGTCTTGCGCCCCACGCCCGGCAGGGCCTGCAGGTCGGCGCGGTTCAGCGGAACCTGGCCCCCATGCTGTTCCAGCACGATGCGGCTCAGGGCTATGACGTTGCGGGCCTTGCCCCGGTACAGGCCGATGGAGGCGATGTAGGGGATCAGCCCCTCTTCCCCCAGGGCCAGCATCTTCGCCGGCGTGTCGGCGACCGGAAACAGACGGTCGGTCGCCTTGTTGACCGACACATCCGTGGCCTGGGCCGACAGGGCGACGGCGACGACCAGGGTGAAGGGGTTGGAGAAGTTCAGCTCGGTCTTCGGCTCGGGCATGACGCGCGCCAGCCGCTCGAAGATCGCTTCCACCCGATCCTCGTCCGGCGGCCAGCGCAGCACCGGAATCGGCGCGCCGGTCATGACGGCGGGGCGTTTGGCGGCGGTCTTTGGCCGGGTCGGCTTCATGGTCCCGCTGTCGCCGCTGGGGCCGGACGGGTCAAGGGCGCCGCAGCCCCGGTTTTTCTTTCGCGGGTCATTGATTTCTGGACGGCTGAGTCCATTTTAGCGCCGCTACAAAACGCCGCACCCTCCCCCGGAACGCCCCATGTCGCCTCAACTCAAGAAACGCCTGCCGCTGTTCGCCGCGGTCCTGGTCGGTCTCGCCCTGATCGCCGGGGGGATCGTCTGGTGGCTGAACGGTCAGCGGTGGGAGAACACCGACAACGCCTTCGTCCAGGCCGACACCACCCTGGTCAGCCCCCAGCTGTCGGGTCGGGTGGTCGAGGTGCTGGTCGGCGACAATCAGCGGGTCGAGGCCGGCCAGGTCCTGGTTCGCCTGGACGATTCCGACCAGAAGGCCCAACTGGCCCAGGCCGAGGCCAATCTGGCCGCCGCCCTCGCCGCCGTGGGCCATGTCGACGCCCAGGCCGATCAGGAGCAGGCCGCCATCGCCGCCCGCGCCGCCGCCGTAAGCCAGGCGCGCGCCCAGGCGGGCCTGGCCCAGGCCGAGGTCGACCGTTACGGCAAGCTGGCGCAGCAGGGCTGGGTCTCGCAGCAACGCATCCAGACCGAGCGCGCCTCGGCCGCCACCGCCGCCGCCGGCGTGGATCAGGCCCAGGCGGCCCTGGTCGCCGAACAGCGCACGGCCGGCGTCCTGGGCTCGACCCGCCAGCAGAGCGTGGCCGCCGTCGAACAGGCCCAGGCCCTGGTCGATCAGGCCCGCATCGCCCTGGAACGCACCGTGATCCGCGCGCCTGTCGCCGGCGTCGTCGGCGCCCGCAGCGTGCGCGCCGGCCAGTTCGTCAACGCCGGCACGCAGCTGCTGTCCATCGTGCCGCTGAGCCACACCTATATCGTCGCCAATTTCAAGGAGACGCAGCTGGCCAGGGTGCGGCTGGGTCAGAAGGTTGAGATTTCGGCCGACGCCTTCCCCGGCCGCAAGATCGAGGGTCGGATCGACAGCTTTTCCCCGGCCACGGGGGCCGAGTTCGCCCTGATCCCGGTCGAGAACGCCACCGGCAACTTCACCAAGATCACCCAGCGGGTGCCCGTCCGCATCGTTCTCGGCGGGGCCGACCGGGGCCTGGTGCTGCGGCCCGGCCTGTCGGTGGACGTCAAGGTCGATCTGAAGAGCCCGGGCGGCCAGAGCTTCGCCGAGGCGGTCGGGACGGTCGCGGCCGCCCAGGCCGGCGGCGCAGGCGCGGCTCAAGGGGCGCCCCGCCCGTGACCGACGCCGCCCCCGCCGCTTCCGGCGGGGCCCCTTCCGCCGCCAGGGCCCCCGTCGCCGGCCAGCCTGAGATCAACTGGACCATGCTGCTGCTGGGCTTCGCCGGCATGGTGGTGGGCCAGTTCATGGCCATTCTGGATATCCAGATCGTCGCCGCCTCCCTGCCGCAGATCCAGGCCGGGGTCGGCGCCTCGGCCGACGAGATCAGCTGGATCCAGACCGCCTATCTGATCCCCGAGGTGGTGATGATCCCCCTGTCGGGCTTCCTGTCGCGGCTGTGGGGCACCCAGCGGCTGTTTCTGGCGTCGTGCGCCGGTTTCGTGCTGATGAGCGTGGCGACCGGCCTGTCGACCTCCATCGACACCATGATCCTGTTTCGGGCCATTCAGGGCTTCGTCGGCGGGGCCATGATCCCGACCGTCTTCGCCGTGGCCTTCACCGCCTTTCCGCCCGAGCGGCGGGTGACGGCCAGCGTGGTCATGGGACTGATCGTCACCCTGGCGCCCACCGTGGGTCCGACCCTGGGCGGGCATCTGACCGAATGGCTGAGCTGGCGCTGGCTGTTCTTCATCAACGTCGGACCCGGACTGATCGTCCTGTTCCTGGTCGGCCGCTACGGGAATTTCGACAAGGGCGATCCATCCCTGGCCAAGGGGTTCGACTGGTGGGGCCTGGGCCTGATGGCGATCTTCCTGATGTCGATGCAATTCGTGCTGGAAGAGGGCGCCAAGAACGACTGGTTCGACGACAATCTGATCCTGATACTGACTGTCGTGGCGGCCGTCGCCGGGCCGGTCTTCGTCTGGCGGTCCCTCAGCTACCGCCAGCCGATCGTGGAGTTGCGGGCCTTCGGCAATCGCAACTTCCTGGTCGGTTTCATCATGACCTTCACCGTCGGCTTCGCCCTGTTCGGCGGCACCTTCCTGTTGCCGCTGTTCCTGGGACGGGTGCTGCAATATTCCTCGTCGGAAGTGGGCACGACCATGGTGGTGTCGGGCCTGGCCATGTTCGCCACCGGCCCCTTCGCCGGGCGGCTGGTGCGCAAGCTGGACGCGCGTGTGCTGATGTTCGGCGGCTTCATGATGTGCGCCTGGGGCATGTGGGAGGCGCGGGTCGTTACGGACAACTGGGGCTTCTGGGAGTTCGCCTCGGTCCAGGCTTTCCGCGGCGTCGGCGTCATGCTGGCCATGATCGCGTCGCAGCAGGTGACGATGGCGACCCTGCCGCCGCACATGATCAAGAACGCTTCGGGCCTGGTGAACCTGTCCCGGAACGTCGGCGGCGCCTTCGGCCTGGCGATCCTGAACACCAGCCTGACGTCCAACACCGCCCTGCACATGGCCGAACTGACCAGCGCCATCGGCCAGGGCGACCAGGCCATGCGCGGCATGCTGGCCGGCATGGCCCAGCGTTTCTCCGGCGCCATCGACCCGACCGCCTCGGCCTTGAAGGCGGTCTATGGCCTGTTGCAGAAGCAGGCGACCACCCTGGCCTTCGGAGACGCCTTCGCCCTGCTGGCGATCATGTGCGCGGGCGCGGCCTTCGTGACCCTTCTGGCCCAGCCCGTGAAGGCCCAGGCAGGCGCGCCGCCGTCGGACGCCCACTGATGGCGCGCCGGCAGGGCCAGATCGACGAACGCAAGCGCCAGGCGGTGCTGGACGCCGCCGGCACCCTGTTCGCGGACAAGGGGATGGCGGTGTCGATGGAGGAGATCGCCCGCGTCGCCGGGGTGGCGAAACAGACCCTCTACAACCGCTTCGCCTCAAAGGCCGAGATCGCCCGCGCCCTGGCCAACCAGCGGGCGGACGCCATCGTCGCGCCCCTGAAGGAAGCTGGCGAACCGGCCCAGGTGCTGGAGGCCCTGGCCCTCAGCCTGCTGGAGCGGATCTGCCATCCCGACAAGACCAGTTCGATACGAGGGGTGGTGCTGATGTCGGCGGAGGCCCCCGACATCGCCCAAGCGGTCTATGAGGGCGGGCCGCTGCGCAGTCTGAACCTTCTGTCGGCCTGGCTGGCGGATCAGACCCGCGCCGGACGGTTGGACGTGGCCGATCCCGACGACGCGGCCGAGATGTTCACCGGCATGGTGCTGGGCCACGGCCATCTGCGCGCCATGCTGAACGCCCCGCAACTGGACGCGGCGCGTCGCGCCCGCCGCGCCCGCAACGCCGCGCGTCTGTTCCTGGCCGCCTATGGCCCCAAGGTTTCTGTCGCTTCGACGGCGGCTTCCAGCGCATAGTCGGTCGTCGCCGCCACAGGTCTCCGCGAGAATGCACCCATGCTGATCCACCTTTCCGCCTGGCCCGAGATCGAGGCGCGTCTGGCCGCCGACACGCCGCTGGCCAGGACGGTGGTGGGTGCCCATCGGCTCCAACGAGCAGCACGGGCCGACGGGGCTTCTGGGCACCGACTGGATGTGCCCGGAGATCATCGCCCACGCCGCCGAGCGGGCGGACGAGGCCCTGACGGTCGCCCCGACCTTCAACATCGGCATGGCCCAGCATCACCTGGCCTTCGCCGGCACCATCTCCCTGCGTCCCTCGACCTTCATGAGCGCCATCACCGACTGGGTCTCGTCGCTGAGCCGGCACGGGTTCGAGCGGATCTACTTCCTGAACGGCCACGGCGGGAACGTCGCCACCATCGAGGCGACCTTCGCCGAGATCTACGCCGAATGGAGCTTCCGTGGCGGCCCCCTCAGGCAGCACGACGCCGCGCAACGTGCGCTAGAGCAGGAGAACGCGCCGCCCTTCGTGCTGAAGCTGCGGAACTGGTGGGACCTGCCGGGCGTGACGGGCCTGTGCAACAGCCTGTTCCCGACGGGCCACGGCATGCACGCCACCCCGTCCGAGATCGCCGTGACCCAGGCGGCCTATCCCGACCACCTGAAGTCTGCGCCGTACAGCCCGCAGATCGCGCCGAACGGGCCGATCCGCGACGCCCTGGACTATCGCGCGCGCTTCCCCGACGGGCGGATCGGCTCGGACCCGGCCCAGGCCAGTCCCGAGAAGGGCCGGCGGATCATCGACGCCGCAGCGCCGGCCCTGCTGCGCGACGTGGCCGGCTTCGCCGCCGAGGTCCGGCCCTGACCCGCCGGCGCGATCCCGCCGTCGTCGGCGCCGAACTGTTGGCCGCCTCGGCCGAGGTGATCGCCGCGCGCACCACCCGCATGGCGCTGGACCTGACCAACCCCCAGGGTCAGGATCTGGTCGAACTGTCCCTGATGGGCACGGAGAAGGCCGAGGCGGCGGCGGCCTCGGCGGCCGCCCTGGCGGCCAGCGCGGGCGTCATCGGCCGGCGGCTGGGCCAGGCGGCGCTGGACGAAGGGGCCAAGGCCCTGGATGCGGCGGAGGCGATGATGACGGCGGGCGACGCCGCGACGGCGGCCGAGGTCCAGCTGCGCTACATGGCCGGCTGGTGGGGCCGGGCGGCGGGTCAGGCCCTGGCCCTCAACGCGGCCCTGATGAAGGCCCAGGCCGAGGCCGTGGCCCCCATCCACAGGACGGCGACGGCCAACGCCCGGCGGCTGCGTAAACAGTCCTAGAGCAGCGCCTTCAGCCGATAGAGCGCCTCCAGCGCCTCGCGCGGGGTCAGGTCGTCGGGATCGACGTCGCGGAACGCCAGTTCCAGAGGCGAGGGGCCGCGCACGGGTTCCGGCTCGGCGACGGCGAACAGGGGCAGGTCGTCCAGGCGGGCGGCGGCGGCCTTTTCGCCTTCCAGACGCTCCAGCACCGAACGGGCGCGGGCGACCACGGATGTCGGCACGCCCGCCAGCTTGGCCACCTGCACGCCATAGGAGCGGTCGGCCGCGCCGGGCGCCGCCTCGTGCAGGAAGACCAGATCGCCGTTCCACTCCTTGGCCACCATCGACAGGTTGCAGACGTGGTCCAGCCGCGTCTCCAACTGGGCCAGTTCGTGATAGTGGGTGGCGAACAGGGTGCGGGCGCGATTGGTCTCGTGCAGGGCCTCGGCCGTGGCCCAGGCGATTGCCAGACCGTCGTAGGTGGCGGTGCCGCGCCCGATCTCGTCCAGCACGACGAAGCTCTTGGGCGTGGCCTGGGTCAGGATGGCGGCCGTCTCGACCATCTCCATCATGAAGGTGGAGCGGCCGCGCGCCAGGTCGTCGCCTGCGCCGACGCGGCTGAACAGCCGGTCCACCACGCCCAGCCGCATCGCGCGGGCAGGCACGAAGGCGCCGGCCTGGGCCAGAATGACCAGAAGCGCGTTCTGGCGCAGGAAGGTCGATTTACCCGCCATGTTCGGGCCGGTGACGATGGCGAGGCGCGATCCGTCCTGGCCCGACCCGTCCAGCCGGGCGTTGTTCGGAGTGTAGGGCGCGCCTTGCGCCTTGACCGCCGCCTCGACGACGGGATGGCGGCCGGCCTCGACGCAGAAGGTCAGGGTGTCGTCCACGGCGGGGCGGACGGCGCCGACCTCCTGCGCCCATTCGGCGAGGGCGGCGTGGGCGTCCAGTTCGGCCAGGGCTTCGGCGACCGCCTGAAGCGGCTGGGCCAGGGCTGCGACCTCGCGCCGCCAGGTCTCGAAGGTCTCGGCCTCGATGGCCAGGGCCCGGTGGCCGGCCTGGCTGATCTTGGCGTCCAGTTCCGACAGTTCGACGGTAGTGAAGCGGACCTGATTGGCGAGTGTCTGGCGGTGAATGAAGGGGCTGTCGGGTCCGGCGCGGAGTAAGGATTCGGCGGCCTTGGCGCTGGTTTCGAGGAAATAACCGAGGACGGCGTTGTGCTTGATCTTGAACGGCACGCCGGACTCGGCGACGGCGCGGGCTTCCAGATCGGCGACGACGCGGCGGCTGTCGTCGCGCAGGGTGCGGGCGGCATCCAGTTCGGGGCGATAGTCGGGGCGCACGAAGCCGCCGTCGCGGGCCAGGTGCGACGGCTCGTCCACCAGGCCGTCGATCAGGTCGGCCTTCAGCCGCGAGACGTCGGGCGAAAGGGTCAGGCGGTCCAGCGCCAGGGCGATGCGGCGCGGCTGGCCGGTCAGAGGATCGACCTGACCGACGAACAGACCGGCGACGCCCTCGGCGATCGACAGGCCGGTGCGCACGGCCGCCAGGTCGCGCGGGCCGCCCCGACCCAGCGCCAGTCGTCCGACGGCGCGGGCGATGTCCGACGACGCCTTCAGCGCCTCGCGCAGATCGCGACGCAGGTCGCGGCGCTCCAAGAGCCATTCGACGGCATCGAGCTGTTCGTTGATGGAGAGCGGATCGCGCAGGGGCCGGGCGATGCGTTCGGCCAGGGCGCGGGCCCCGCCCGAGGTCACGGTGCGGTCGATGCAGGCCAGAAGCGAGCCTTCCCGCTCGCCGCGCTGGGTGCGGTCGATCTCAAGACTGGCGCGGGTCGCCGGGTCGATGGCCAAAAAGCCGCTTTCGCCCAGACGGCGGGGCGGGGCCAGGGCGGGAACCTTGCCCGCCTGGGTGGTCTCCAGATAGGCGGCGATCAGGCCAAGCGCAGAGACCTCGGCTTCCTCGAAGGTGCCGAAACCGTCGAGCGCCGAGACGCCGTACAGCCGTTCGACGCGGGCGCGGGCGGCCTGGGGTTCCGCGATGGCGCCGGCGAGCGCCTGGACCACACCGCCCGAGCCATCCAGCGCATCGCGGGTCGCCTCGTCCGAATACATCCGGTCGGTGACGAGGACTTCGGACGGGCGGAAGGCGGCCAGGGCCGCGCCCAAATCCTCGATGGCGCAGGCGACGCTGTCGACCGCGCCGGACGACAGTTCCACCACGGCGACGGCGGCCCGACCCTTTCGCACCGCGACCGCCGCCAGCCGGTTGGCGCCGCGCGCGTCCAGCAGGCTGTCCTCGGTCAGGGTGCCGGGGGTGACGACCCGGACCACGCCGCGCTGGACCACCGCCTTGCCGCCGCGCTTCTTGGCCTCGGCGGGGTCTTCCAGCTGTTCGCAGATGGCGACCTTGTGGCCGATGCGGATCAGCCGGGCCAGATAGCCCTCCATCGCATGGACCGGCACCCCGGCCATGGGGATGTCCTCGCCCTGATGCTTGCCGCGCTTGGTCAGGGTGATGCCCAGCGCGGCCGCCGCGACCTCGGCGTCCTTGAAGAACAGCTCGTAGAAATCGCCCATGCGGAAGAAGAGGATGGCGTCCGGCTGGCCCGCCTTGGCCGTCAGATATTGCGCCATGAACGGCGTCGCGCCCTCCAGCGAGGCGGCGATTTCGGGGGGATGGGAGACGGGCGCGTTCATGTGGCGCGGAAAGTGACGGAAGCCGCTTCCAGGCTCAAGCAATTTGCTGGCGTGTCGGCGCCTGCCTGTCTAGCTTTGCTTTGACCCCTCAAGGTGAAGGAAGATCGGCAATGACCGAAGCCCGCCCGATCCGAAAGCTGACCAAAGCGCTGCGGATCACTTTGGCGATCAATATCGTCGCCAGCGCTGGTTGCGCCTTGGGCTATGGTCTCCACGCCGCCGTCGCGTCCCGCTACGATCCAGGAGCTTATGTAGGATCGTTCGATCTTCTAGAAGGGGCGCAGGTCGCCGATCTTCTGTTGATGTGTTCAGGGTTGGCGCTGTTGCCTGTCGGGCTGGTCGCCGGATTTCTTGCCCTGAAATGGAGCTATCGCTCAAACGCCAATGCTCACGTCTTTTCGCGGGGATTGGAGAATACGCCGCAATGGGCGATCTGGTGGTGGTTCATTCCCTTCGCCGCTCTTTTCAAGCCTTTCGCCGTCATCAGCGAGGTCTGGCGTGCGGCGTTGCAACCGGATCGCTGGAAGCCGCTGAAGGACCCGGTCCGCCTGAGATGGTGGTGGGCGGCGCACCTGCTCACGAGCGCCTTGGCGATCGCTGGGTCGGCGATGGAGCGATCGGCCGCGACTGCGAGTCAGGTAGTAATCACCGACATCGTCTCGGCGGCTGGAATGTTGGCTCAAGTGATTTCGACGCTGCTTTATCTGAGCGTGATCGGCCGTATAGAGCCGTTGCAGACCGCCCTGATCGCGCAGGGTCGTCGTCGCCCGGAAGCCACAAACACGCCGTCATGGGCGCCGTGAAACGGCAAGGCTCTTGTCCGGGAAGCTGGCCCCTGCGATAGGCCGCGTCAGGCGGTTTAGGGAACACGGTGTGACGCCGTGGCTGTGCCCGCAACTGTAGGCGGCGAGAGCGTCGTCCGTCCGGGGTCAGACGACCTCGGCGCCACTGGGTGACTGGGAAGGCGAGGACGGCGGTTTACGACCCGCAAGCCAGGAGACCTGGCCGCCAACGTCGCTCGTCGCTGTCCGGGACCAGGCAGGGGCGCGGGGACTCTTCTCGTCGCAGCGACCCGACCTTGCGCCGCCCGGACCCTTGAGGTCCGGCGGGTCGGTTCGCTCATGACGGTCTCTCGCGCGCATTCGCGGGACCGGAAACGGGGATCTCGCTCAAATGAAGCGTTCCATTCTTCTTTCGACGGCGTCTATCGCCGCCGCCTTCGCCGCGCCCGCCTTCGCCGCCCCCGCCGATTCTGGCGACGCGACCCAGCTAGACGAAGTCGTCGTCACCGCCACCCGCCTGCCGGCCATCGTCGCCGACACGCCCGGCGCCCGCGTCATCGACGGCAAGACCATCGAACAGCGCGGCGCAATCTTCGCCGCCGACATCCTGGCCGACGTGCCGGGCCTGTCGGTGACGCGCACCGGCGCCTTTGGGGGTGTCGCCCAGGTGCGGATGCGCGGCGCCGGGCCGGGCAAGACCCTGGTTCTGGTGGACGGCGCGCCGGTCAACGATGCGGCCGAGCCGAACGGCGCCTATGACTTCTCCAGTTTCGAACTAGCGGACATCGAGCGCATCGAGGTCCTCAGCGGCCCGCAGTCGTCGCTGTGGGGTTCGGACGCCATCGGCGGCGTGATCGCCTTCACGACCCGGGAGATCGACGGCCTGCGCGCCGAGGCCGAGGCCGGGAGCTTCTCGACCGTGCGGGGCCGGGTGTCGGCGGGCGTCGCCAACGACACCTACGCCTTCAACGCCTATGTTTCGCGCTTCCAGACCGACGGGATTTCGGCCGCGGACAAGGCGAACGGCAATCCGGAGGCCGACGGTTTCCGCAGCACGACCCTGGGCGCCAAGGGCCGCTACGCCCTGTCCGATGCGGTCAAGGTCGACGGCGCCGTGCGCTGGAACAAGTCCAAGGCCGACATCGACGGCTTCCCGGCGCCGACCTACGCCCTGGCCGACACCAATGACACCCAGAACAGCGAGCAGTGGTCCGGCTATGGCCGGGTGACGGCCCAGGCGTTCGGCCTGAACCATCAGTTCAGCGTCTCGGCCTCGGACCTGGACCGCACCTCCTACAGCGGCGGCTTCGGCTCGACCTTCAGCGGCGACCGTCAGGCCTATCGCTGGCAGGCGGACGGCAAGACGCAGGACGTGGATTACGCCTTCGGCGTCGAGCGCAACGAGGCCTCGGCGGCTCTGTCGTCGGGCCGGTCGCGCGACCTGTCGATCACCTCGGTGTTCGGCGTGGCCAAATACGACGTCGGCGCGCTGAACCTGACCGGCGGCCTGCGTTACGACGACACCGACCACTTCGGCTCCAAGACGACGGGGCGGGTGTCGGCGGCCTATGCCCTGTCCGGCGGCTTCATCCTTTCGGGCGCCTATGGCACGGGCTTCAAGGCGCCGACGGTCAGCCAGGCGGTCTGCGACTACTGCTATGCGCCGCTGCCCTGGCCCGAGCTGAAGCCGGAAACGGCCGACAGCGTCGAAGTGGCCCTGGGCTGGGCCTCGGCCGACGGCCGCTTCGACGGCCGCGCGACCCTGTATCGCCTGAACGTGGAGGACCAGATCACCTATTCGGCCGGCCGCTACATCAATGTGGCCAAGACGCGGTCGGACGGGTTCGAGCTGGAAGGCCGCGCTCTCTTGGGCGGCGGTTTCGACCTGACCCTGGCCTATGCCTGGACCGACGCCGAGGATCGCACGACGGGCGCGCGCCTGCTGCGCGTGCCCGAGCATGCCGGTTCGGCGACCCTGGGCTGGACGGGGGATCGCCTGTCCGGCGCCCTGACGGTTCGCGCGGAAGGCGATCAGGACGATTCCGGCGGCTTCTCCACCGTGGTCCGCAAGGGCTTCGTCACGGCCAATCTGAACGCCGCCTATGCGCTGACGGATTCCGTCACCCTGACGGCGCGGATCGAGAACCTGGCCGACGAACACTATCAGCAGGTGTTCGGTTACGGCGAGCCGGGCCGGTCCGGCTACGTCGGCATCAAGCTGCGCTACTGATCCGGGCGCGGGCGCCGGCGGTCAGGGCCGCCGGCGCCTCCAGCGCCAGGGACGCCCAGTCCAGGTCCGGGCAGGGGGCGTGGGCGGCGGCCAGGATCGCGCGCAGTTCGGCGGCCGAGGCGACGCTGGCCACCACCTTGTCCACGCCCTTCAGCGAAAGCGCATAGCCCAGGGCCGCCTGCATGGGGTCGCACCGCCGTTCCGCCAGACGCCGACGGGTGCGCGACAGGGCCTGGGCGTGGTCGGCCAGTTCGGGCGGCAGATCCTCTCCGCCCGCGAACAGGACGCCGCCGGCGAAAACGGACGACAGATGAACCGCCGCGCCGGCTTCGGCGATGGCTTCCAGAACCCCGTCCTGGGCGGCGCGCTGATCCAGAAGGCTGCACGGCACCTGGACCACGTCCGCCTCCAGCCGCCGGGCCAGAAGCGCCGGGCCGTCCTCGACGGCGGCGCAGAAACCGATGGCGCGGAACAGCCCCCTGTCCTTCAGGCTGCGCAGCCGGTCCCACAGGGCGCGGCCCTCGGCGCCCGCCAGTTCGGCGGCGTTCGAGACCAGAAGCGCCTCGCCGCGCGGCAGACCCATCCGTTCCAGGGATCGACGCGCCCGCGCCTCGATCCGGTCCAGCCCCTCGCTCAGCGGCACGGTGCGAACCGTGACCTGGAAGGGGGAGGGGAAGGGCCAGGCCTGGCCCAGGAGACGTTCGCCGTCGCCTTCGGGCCGGGTCGCGATCAGGCGAACCCCGGCGTCGGCCCCCGTCTGCAGCAGGAACCGCATCGCCTCCTCTCGCGCGCCAGCGGGCGCGGCCATGAAGGGATTGGGCGCGCGCTCGGGCTGCGTCACCACGGCCAGGGCCAGGCGATGGGTGGGCGAGGACGCCGAGGGTGTGGCGGGGGAATGCGGCACGGGCCCACCATGCGCGCACAATGCTTAAGGGACGCTGAGCGAGACCTTACGCGAACCTTACTTATACACCGTCGGTATGCGTCAGATGTCGGCGTCCGGCTGTCGGTCGGGATGGGCGTCGGCGAAGGCGGGGCGGGCCAGCGCGCGCGTCTCGATGGCGGTCAGGCCGGCCCAGGCGCCCGTGTCGACATTGAACCGCCGCGCCGAATAAAGCTGTGGAATCAAATAGCAATCCGCCAGGGTGGGGGCGTCGCCGAAGCAGAACCCCCCGCCGTCGCGCGCGACCAGGGCCTCCAGGGCGTCGAAGCCCGGCGTGATCCAGCGCGCGGCCCAGGCGTCGATGGTCGCCTGATCCGCGCCGAATTCCTTTCTCAGGGCGCCGAGCACCCGCAGATTGTTCAACGGATGAATGTCGCAGCCGACGACGGCGGCCATCGCGCGAACATGGGCGCGGTCGGCGGCGCCGGCCGGCAGCAGGGGCGGCTCGGGGTGGGCTTCTTCCAGCCATTCCAGGATGGCCGGGCTCTGGATCAGCACGGCGTCGCCGACCTGAAGCGCCGGCACCATCCCTTGCGGATTCAGGGCCACATAGTCGGCCGCCTTCTGCGCGCCCTTCCTCAGGTCGCGGGCGGCCAGGTCGTAGCCTAGCCCCTTCAGGTTCAGGGCGATCCGCACCCGGTAGCTGGCGCCCGAGCGCCAATAGCCATGCAGGATCATCAGACCACCTCGAACGACAGGGGCGCCAGGCCCTCTATGGTCACGTCCACCCGGTCGCCGCGCACCACCGGCCCGACGCCCGACGGGGTGCCGGTGAAGATCAGGTCCCCGGCCCGAAGGGTCCACAGCCGCGCCGCCGCCTCGACGATCCGCAGCGGGTTCAGGATCATGTCGTCCAGCGTCCCCGACTGTTTCGTCTCGCCGTTCACAGTCAGACTGATGGCCCCCGCCGGCGCCGGCAGCGCGCCCAGGGTCAGGGCGCCGCAGGGCGCGGACTGATCGAACCCCTTGGCGGCGTCCCAGGGGCGTCCGGTCTTCTTGGCCTCGGCCTGGAGGTCGCGTCGCGTCAGGTCGCATCCCGCCGCCCAGCCCACGATGACGCCCCCCTCGCCAATGGCCGCGACCAGTTCGGCCTCGTAATGCAGGCTCTCGGTGGCCGAGGGATAGGCGGGGTTGCGGCCGTCGCTGACCACGGCGTCGGCGGGCTTGCAGAAGAAGAAGGGCGTCTGCTTGTCAGGGTCCGAGCCCATCTCGCGCGCATGGGCGGCGTAGTTCTGGCCGACGCACAGGATACGGCGGACGGGAAAGCGTCGGTCGTCGCCGACGATGGGCAGGGACGGGGTCGCGGGGGGCGCAAACAGCCATTGGATCATGGCGCGCAAACTAGCCCGCCGAAAACGGCGTGACGAGGGGCCGCGCGCGTTCGGCGAACGGAACCCCTCAGGGGGTGTGGCGTTGGGGGACGGGGACCCCTATTCTATCGCAAAGCTTGAAACCCCGGAGCGCGCATCATGGCCACCACCAAGGCACGAGAAGACATCAAGGCCGACCTGAAGGCCCTCAAGGAGGATCTGAAGACCGGCGCCCGCGAAGAGACCCAGCGCCTGCGTGAAAAGGCCGCGGAAGCCGAGACCCGCCTGCGCGCCAAGGGCGAGGAAGTGCGCGAACAGGCGCGCGGCTATTACGAAACCGCCCGCGAGCGCGGCCGCGAATATTACGACGACGCCGCCGAGCGTCTGGACGAGGCGCAACGCTATGTCGTCGAGCGGGTGCAGGAACGTCCGCTGCAATCGACCGCCATCGCCCTGGGCGTCGGCGTGCTGCTGGGCCTGCTGCTGGCCGGCCGCCGTCGCTGATGTTCAAGGGCATCGTCAAACGGGTGGTGGCGACGGCCATCGTCGCCGCCAGTGTCTTCCTGGCCGTGATCTTCCTGGGTCTGTGCGTCTTCTATGGCCTCAGCCTGGTGATGACGCCGCTGGGGGCCGCCGCGATCACCTTCGGCGTCTTCGCCCTGGTCGCCCTGATCGTCGCCCTGATCTTCCTGCGGGGAGACAGCGACGACGAGGAGGACGAGGACGCTCCCGACGGTCTGGTCGGCAAGCTGCTTCATCTGGTGCGTGAGCGGCCGATCATCGGCGCGGTCGGCGGCCTGGGCGCGGCCTTCCTCCTGCTGCGCAACCCGGCCCTGGCCGCCATCGTCGCCAGCATGGTGGCCGATCGCAAGATGGACCAGGGCGGCTACGGCCGTCGGCGCCGTCGCTGAAGCCGGGAGCGCCTGACGCATCGACGGCGTGGACGTGGCGGCGCGACTCGGATTTAGGGCGCGGCGAAAGCCGAAGACATCATGGGGCGACGCTTCGGCGTCGCCCCATTCTTTTTGTCGCCATCGCCTCAGAAAAAGAACTTTACATCTCAAAGTAAATGGGCGAGAGTGGCGTATCGACATTCGGAGGCGCTCATGACCCGCGACACTCAAGCCGTTCAAGACGACATCGCCTATCTGCGCGGTCTGGCGCACGAAGGCCGAAACGCGCCGCTGCTGGCGGGCCCGATCCTGGTGACGGCCGGCGTCGTCTTCGGCGGGGCCAATCTGTGCCAATGGGCCATCCAGAGCGGATTGATCAACGTCAATCCCTGGGCCCAGCTGTGGCTCTGGGTCGCCGCCGGCGTGATCTTCGCCGGGGCCGTGACGGTGCTGATCGGCCGGATCAAGACCAAGCCGGGCTTCCATTCGGCCAGCAACCGTTCGGTCGGCGCGGCGTGGGAGGCCGTGGGCTACGGCATCTTCGTGACTTGGCTGTCTCTGGTCGCCTTGTCGGTGAAGACCGGCCACTGGTCGTGGATGTCGGTCATGCCGACGACGGTGCTGGTCGCCTATGGATCGGCCTGGATGGTCGGCGCGGCCATGACCCGAACCCGCTGGATGTCGCTGACGGCGCTGGCCTCCTACGCCGGGGCGGTGGCCGTGGCCTGGTTCGTGACCGATCCGCTGATCTTCCCGGTCTTCACGGCGGTCCTGATCGCGGTGGCCCTGATCCCCGGCCTGATCCTGATGCGGCAGGAACCGTCGGAGATCGTCTGATCATGGCCGACGATTTCGACATCGGCCGGATCGACGACGTCATTCACGGCCGTATCCGCCTGGGGATCATGGCCTATCTGTCGGGCGCGGACTCCGCCGACTTCAACACCCTGAAGACCCGGCTTCAGACGACGGACGGCAATCTGTCGGTCCATCTGCGAAAGCTGGAGGAGGCCGGTCTGGTCGCCGTGGAAAAGAGCTTCAACGGTCGAAAGCCCCTGACCCAGGCCCGGCTGACAGAGGCGGGCCGAACCGCCTTTCTGGACTATCTCGATGCGATGGCGGCGCTGTTGCCGACGCGCTAAGGAGCCGGGATGACCAGCCGTCTCCACAGCTTCGAACGCATCGACAATGTCCGGGACTACGGCGACTACGACACGGCGGCCGGGCGGCGCATCCGTTCGGGCCTTCTGTTGCGTTCGGCCCACCATGCCCGCGCGACCGACGCCGATCTGGCCCGGCTGAAGGCCATGGATGTCCGCACCATCGTCGATCTGCGCCGGCCCGGAGAGCGGCGGGACCAGCCGTCGCGGCGCTATGACGGTTTCGCCGGTCGGGTGATCGAAGGCGGTGTCGACGACGGGGTGGAGGCGCCGCACCTCACCTTCCTGAAGACCCAGGACCTGACGCCCGATTCCGGCCGTCGATTCATGACCCGGACCTATCGCGCCCTGCCGTTCGACGCCGCCCATCTGGACGTCTTCGGCCGTTATTTCCGGGCCCTGGGCGAGGCCGAGGGGGCGGTGCTGATCCACTGCGCGGCGGGCAAGGACCGGACGGGCGTGCTGGCGGCCCTGACGCATCACCTGCTGGGCGTGGGGCGTGACGATCTGATCGCGGACTATCTGCTGACCAATACGGCGGTCGATCTGCCGGGCCGCGCCCCCGCCATCGCCAAACAGTTGCACGCCCTGACCGGCCGCCTGGCGTCCGAGGATGCGTTGGTCGCCTTTCTGGGCGTCGAGCCCGTCTATCTTGAGGCCGCCTTCGAGGCCATCCAGACGGATTTCGGCTCCATCGACGCCTATCTGGAGCGGGCTCTGAACGTCGATGGAGCCTTGCGCGACCGGATCGTCGCCCGGCTGTCGGCTTGAACGCGCCCCTGACCGAGAGCGTCGTCCTGTCGGCGCCCTGGACCGAGCCGGTTCAGGTCGCGGCCGGCCTGGGAGACGGCGACGGCGTCCTGATCCTGCTGTCGGACGGGGGACCCGGCGGGCGCTGGTCGCACATCGGGGCCCAGCCGGATCTGACGCGGACGGGGCCGCTCGAGGACGCCGCGCCCTTCGCCGCCCTGCGCCAGGAGGCGTTCGGGCCGGGGACCGTGGGTCTGGCCGCCTATGACGCCGGGGCGCGACCGGCGACGGGGCCACGCGACACGGTGTGGCCCGACCTGATGCTGGCCCGCTATCCGGCCCTGCTGACCTTCGATCATCACGCACGGACGGTTCGCGCCGTCGGGCGGGGCGCGACGACGGAAAAGGCCCGGATCGCGGCGCGCAAGGCGCTGGCCTGGCGGGATCGGGCGACGCTGTTTCAGACGCCCTCGCCGCCGGCCGAGACCTTTGACGCCGAGGCGCCGCCCCAGGTCTATCGGGACGCCGTGGCCGACGTGGTCGCTCGCATCGCGGCGGGCGAACTGTTCCAGGCCAATGTCGCGCGCGCCTGGTCCGGCGTCCTGACGCCCGAAGGCCGACCCTTCGACGTCTTTCTGCGCCTTCAGACGCAACGCGCCGCGCCGTTCGGGGCCTATTGGCGGTTGGGCGACCGGGCGATCGTCTCGAACTCGCCCGAGCTGTTTCTGGCCTTCGACGCCCGAACGCGCCGGGTGGAGGCGCGGCCGATCAAGGGCACCCGCGCCCGCGCCGACGATCCCGCCAAGGACGCCGCCCTGGCTGCCGACCTGATCGCCAGCGCCAAGGACCGCGCCGAGAACCTGATGATCGTCGATTTGATGCGGAACGATCTGTCGCGCGTCTGCACGCCCGGTTCGGTCAAGGTCGAGCGGCTGTTCGCGGTCGAGAGCCATCCCACCGTCCATCATCTGGTCTCGACCGTGACGGGCGCCGCGACGGCAGGCGTGGGCGCGGCGGACCTTCTGGAGGCCACCTTTCCGCCCGGCTCGATCACCGGGGCCCCCAAGCATCAGGCGATGAAGGTGATCGCGGGCCACGAGCCGCCGCGCGGGCCCTGGTGCGGGTCCCTGTTTCTGATCGAGGCGGACGGCGGCTTGACCGCCTCTGTCCTGATCCGCACGGCGGGCTTTCAGCGGATCGGCGGTCGCTGGCGCTATCGCACCCTAGCCGGCGCTGGCCTGGTCGCGGACAGCGATCCCGACGCCGAGCGGCTGGAGACCGAGGCCAAGATCGAGGCCCTGCGCGACGCCCTGGTCGGTCAGCAGCCGGTGCAGGGAACGGTTTCGACGGTGCGCGGCCGCAGATAGGCCACCCGTTTGAAGTGGAAGAGGCCGGGCGCCATCTGGCTGAACGACGACTGGTAGTCGTAGAAGGTCTCCGACACGATGACCGACTCGCCGTTTTCCAGCATATCGGCCGGCACGTCGGCGTCCTGGGGCTTCAACTTGTCGCTCATGCCCTTGGTCCGGCTCCAGTCGACCTTGTAGGTGTTGGCCGAAACGCGGGTCACGCTGCTGACGCGCTGTTTCAGCGTGGCGGTCGGGAAGGGGCTCATGATCAGTTCGCCGATGGCGAAGATGTCGGAAATCTGGGCCGGGGTGGTGGCGTCGGTCTGGGACACCAGGTCCGCGACCATGGAGGCTGTGTGGCCGGTGCGCTTCAACGCCATATAGCCCTGACAATATTCGATCATGCCGAAGTAGAGCAGGATCATGATCGGCGCCAGGAAGGCGAATTCGATCGCCGCGCCGCCGCGCGTGTCGCCGCCCATGGATCGTAAGGCGCGCCTAGACATTCCACGGCTCGTTGCGGAAGGCGGTGGCGGCGCTGAGCAGCAGGGCGCCGTTCTTCAGGCGCGATCCGGCCTGGCTGAGAAGCGGCGTCACCAGGGGCTGCTGATACCAGGCCCGCACCAGGATCAGATCGCCCGGCTGGCCCCCGTCATAGATGACCTGCTTCGGATCCATCTCGCCGTCCCTGATCGGATTGGGCGGGTTGGGGGTGGTGAACTGCGGAATGACCCGCACATCGACTGTCAGCCGATCGCGGCAGTCGCTGTTGAAGACGCCCATCCGCTCGCAAACGGCGGACTTGAACTTGGTCTGGTCGAACTTCTGGCTGGACGCCTGGCCCGTGCGCACCAGGCGGCTGGTCTCCACCACGGCGTTCTCCAGCAGGGAGTCCACGACGAAGGCCAGACCCAGCTCCAGCATGGCGAAGATCATGAAGAAGAAGGGCAGGGCCACGAAGGCGAATTCCACCGCCGCCGCGCCCTCGCGCCGACGTCCGCCGCGCATCCTCGATTTGCCCCGCGCGATCACCGATCGGCTCAGGGCGCCGTCGGACCGGAGCTGGTGGAAGGCACGGTGCGAACGCTGGGCGCGCAGGTGGACGCGCAGGTCATTTCGGTCGCCTGGGCGCCGCGCCAGACCCGCACCGATCCGGTGTTGCCGCCGCTGACGACGATTTCGCGCTGGAACAGGGTGCGGCCGACGCCGTCGACGGCCACGACCTCGGTGATGCCGTAGCCCTTGCCGACGATGAACAGGGTGTTGGCGTCGACCACCGACACGTCCGCGATCTGAGGATTGCCCACGATGACGGAGGCGGCGGCGCCGCGCAGCTGCACGCGGGCGGAACGGTCGATCTCGACATTCAGCGCGCCGTCGGCGCCGCTGCGCGCCTGGGCGGCCAAAGGAAGGACGGCCGTGGCGGCGACGGTCAGGGCGGCGATCAGCGCGGCGGCGGGACGTGACATCGGCGGCTTCTTCTAAACGGCGCGCACAGGCGCGGACGCCCGCAGGATGCGCCAGACTTTCTCAACAAAGGCTGAAGCGACGGCACGAGAATTTTCTTTGGTAAATTCGAGCGTAACCACAAGTCGTGACTCAGGCTTAACGGCCGTGTGCGATTGTCATCCTGCGTTTGGGGGTCAAGCGGGCCACCGGCTCCCCCCGCCAAGTAGCTCGCTAGACATTTTTGAAAAGGAACCTACCCATGACCAAGTTCATCTCGCGTTTCGCCAACGACGAATCGGGCGCCACCGCCATCGAATACGGCCTGATCGCCGCCCTGGTCGCTGTCGCCCTGATCGGCATTCTGACGACCATGAGCGGCAAGCTGCACCAGACCTTCTCGAAGGTTTCCACGACCCTGGACAACGCTTCCAAGTAAGTCGCATCCAAGAGATCGCGGAAGGGCCGAAGCGCAAGCTTCGGCCCTTTTGCTTTGGGGCGCGTCCATCGGCGTTCACGCATAATAGACGTGAGATCAGATCGCGTTGTGTTCCGTGATCTTCGTCAAGATTTCTAGACTGCATTCTATTGGATGTTGAAATCGACCGGAGATTAATCTCCGGATTTTGGTTAATACGTCGTCACAACGCCGCATGACTAGTTTTTAAGACAAGCGTGGCAGTATGGCCTTGCTTTCGGGGGTCGGGCCATTGGCTCCCTTCCGCCAATCGAACCGCTTCGAAATATTGAATGAGGACCAATCCATGACCCAGTTTTTCTCTCGCTTCGCCAACGACGAATCGGGCGCCACCGCCATCGAATACGGCCTGATCGCCGCCCTCGTCGCTGTCTCCCTGATCGGCATTCTGACGACCATGAGCGGCAAGCTGAACCAGACCTTCTCCAAGGTCTCCACGACCCTGGACAAGGCTTCCAAGTAAGCTGCGTCGGACGATGTCCACGCAAGGGCCGAAGCGCACGCTTCGGCCCTTTTGCTTTGTCGGAAACCCAACCTTAAGTCCTGCCGGGTAAGGTCGAGGTCATGGACGCTCTTCTGCTCATTCTACTCGGCATGTTTCCGGCGCTCGTCATCGTCGGCGGTCTGAACGACCTGACGACCATGAAAATTCCAAACTGGATTTCATTGGCCCTGGTCGCCCTGTTTTTCCCGGCGGCCTTGCTGGCCGGCGTCGCACCCATGGACATTGCGGCGCATGTCGGCGTCGGCGTCGCCGCCCTTCTGGTCGGCATGGCCATGTTCGCCCTGAACTGGATCGGCGGCGGCGACGCCAAGCTGCTGGCGGCGGGCTGTCTGTGGATGGGCGTGTCCGGCGCGCTGCCGTTCCTCTTGTGGACCGGCGTGGCCGGCGGCGGTTTCTGCCTGCTGCTGATGAGCGCGCGGACCTATTACCCGGCGATCGCGCCCTTGGTGTCCCAGGCCTGGATTGTCCGCCTGATGCAGCCCAAGGGCGATATTCCCTATGGCGTGGCCATCGCCATCGGCGCCCTGATCGCCCTGCCCGAAAGCGGTGTTGCGGTCGCCTACATCGCCGGTCGATAGGGCCGCAACGTCTTAAAAAAAAGGCTGGCGAATCGGCGTTCTGGGCCGCTTAGGAAGCGTTAACCCTCTGGCGTCATGATTGTTAACGGTAGGGTGTGGGGGAACTCATCCTCGGTTTCACGCCTGCCGGAGACCTCTCTGGATGAAGCCTGCGCGCATCGTCGTCATCTGCATCGCCGCCGTGTCCGCCATCGGCCTGGCCCTGGTCGTTCGCACCATGGTCTCCTCGTCGCATCGGCCCGCGGCGCCCGCCGCGGCCGCGCCCGTCGAGAACAGGCCCATGACCCGCGTTCTGGTGGCGAACGCCGATTTGACGCCGGGCAAGCGCCTGACCGAGGCCGATCTTCAGTGGAAGGACTGGCCCATCGACGAGGTCGATCCCGCCTTCATCACCGACGGCTCCAACTCCGCGCCGGCCAAGGACGCCAAGCCGGCGGACGCCGTGGGCAAGGCCGACGCCGCCGTGCAGCGGATGGCCCGCGCCGCCTCCGACCTGGCCGGACCGGGCGTGAAGTCCGACTATATCGGTTCGGTGGTGCGCGAACGCATCCTGGCGGGCGAGCCGATCCTGCCGCGCAAGATCGTCCGCGCGGGCGACAGCGGCTACATGGCCGCCTATCTGGAGCCGGGCATGCGCGCCATGGCCATCGGCGTCACCGTGGAATCGGCGGCCGGGGGCTTCATCCTGCCGGGCGACCGGGTCGATGTGGTCATGACGCGAGAGATCGAAACCGTCACCGCCGCCGGCGGAACCTCCAAGAAGACCTTCGTGTCCGACGTGGTCATGCAGAACATCAAGGTCCTGGCCATCGACCAGACCACCCGCGCCGGTCCCGACGCCCAGTCGGTGGTCGGGGCCACCGCGACCCTCGAGGTCCGCCCGCAGGACGCCGAGCTTCTGGCCAAGGCCAAGTCGGAAGGCGAACTGTCCTTGTCCCTGCGCTCCTACGCCGACACCGGCGGACCGTCCGGATCGGTCGGCCGCGGCGCGGCCGATGCGTCCGCGCCGCGTTCGGTCCGCATCTATCGCGGCGGCGCGCCCGAGGTGGTGGTGACGCCATGAGAAATCCGATGATGCGCCCGATGATGCGAAAGACCGCCGCCCTGGCCTGCGCCCTGCTGACGGCCGGCGCCCTGGCGCCCGCCTCCGTGGCCCAGACCCGCGCAGCCGTGGCGATGGGCGCGACGCCGCAGATGATCAACCTGCCGCGCGGCTCCTCCTTCGCGGTCGACCTGCCGGCGGACGCCCGCGACGTGATCGTGTCGAACCCGCAGGTGGCCGAGGCTATGCTGCATTCGCCGCGCCGCATCACCGTGATCGGCATCGCGCCGGGAGAGACGGACGCCGTCTTCCTGGACGCCGCCGGCCGCACGATCCTGACCCTGCGCATCCGCGTCGATGCGGGCGTCAGCGCCCTGCAGGACACCCTGAATCGTTTGTTTCCCAGCGGCGCCATCCGGGCCGAAGCCGTCAACGACAGCGTCATCCTGACCGGAACGGCCGAGTCCCCGTCCGATTCGACCCAGGCGGCCCGCGTCGCCGGCGCCTTCGTCTCGGCCCCCGAGAAGGTGATGAACCTGATCACCGTGCCGGGGTCGGACCAGGTCACGCTGAAGGTCCGCGTGGTCGAGGTTCAGCGCAACGCCATCAAGCAGCTGGGTTTCAACACCTCGGCGGTGGTCGGAAGGCTGGGCGACGCGCAATGGCTTTTGGGCAACGCCGCGACCTGGGGCGTGAACGGCGCGCTTCTGGGCGGCCTTAGCGCTGGAACCTCGATCGACACGACCAAGAACTATCAGATGCAGGCGCCGTGCACCGGGCCGGGGTGGCCGGCCGGGGCGCTATGTCCTGTCACGGTCAACGGGCCGCAGGACGCCGCCAACTGGGATACGGCCCAGCCGGGCACGGGGCCTGGCTCCGACGGCCTCAACAAGGGCGAGGCCACGCTGAAGGCGTTCGAGCGGGTCGGCCTGCTGCGCACGCTCGCCGAACCCAATCTGACGTCGGTGAACGGCGAGGCCGCCAGCTTCCTGGCCGGGGGGGAGTTCCCCGTGCCGGCCAGCCGCGACTCTCAGGGCCAGATCACGGTTCAGTACAAGCCTTACGGCGTCGCCCTGTCCTTCCGCCCGGTGGTCCTGTCGGGCGGGCGCATCAGCCTGCAGGTCAAGGTCGAGGTTTCGGAACTGGCTTCCCAGGGCGGCCTGACCATCGGCGCGGGCACGGCGTCGTCGATAACCCTGCCGGGCCTGACGGTCCGCCGCAGCGAAAACACCATCGAAATCCCCTCCGGCGGATCGATGATGATCGCCGGCCTGCTCCAGGAAAACAGCCGTCAGACCGTGGACGCCCTGCCCGGCGTCACCAACCTGCCCGTCCTGGGGCAGTTGTTCCGGTCGCGGGACTATCTGATGGGCGAAACGGAGCTGGTGGTCATCGTCGAACCCTATCTGGTCAGTCCGACCGCGCCGTCGCGCCTGCAGACGCCGGCCGACGGTCTGCGTATCGCAACCGACTCCCAGACGATCTTCTTCGGACAACTGAACCAGGTTTACGGCCTGCCGAAGACGGCTCCGGCCGGTTCCGTCGGCTATGTGATCGAGTAAGCGCCATGACACGCACCCTGATTGCCGCTCTTCTGACCACCGGCGCCCTGACGCTGGGCGCCTGCGTCGGCGGCCCCGCCAGCCTGGGCGGTGAACCGCCCCTGACGCCGACGGCGCGTTACCAGCTTCAGGTCGAGCCGGATCTGGATCGCATCGCCCTGGCCGTGCACGACACCGGCCTTTCGCCCAATCAGCGGGCGGCGCTGGAGGCTTTGGTCGGTCGCTGGCGCGCGGGCGCGGACGCCGCCCTGGTCGTCGAGGCGCCGGCGGGCGAAGACCCGGTCGCGTTGAAGGCCGCCTACGATGTCCGCAACGCCCTGGCGAACCTGGGCGTGCCGACGGAGCGCCTTCAGCTGGTCAGCTACGCCGCCCCCGATCCCAGGGCGCCGGTCCTGGCCGGCTATCAGACGGTGCGCGCCGTCGTGCCGCAATGCGGCACGGCCTGGGGCAACCTGGGTCGGACCGGCGACAACCAGTCGGCCTCGAACTTCGGCTGCGCGGTGACGGCCAACCTGGCCGCACAGATCGCCGACCCGCGCGACATTCAGGCGCCGCGCGCCATGACGCCCGCGTCGGCGGCGCGCCGCACGGTGGTGTTCGACCTGTACCGCGCCGGCAAGTCGACCTCGGCCGACCGTGAACAGCTTGTCCGCGACTCGGTCGTTTCTCGGGCGGTGAACTAAGCCATGACTCCAGCCCACGCTCCTCGCCCCTTCGAAGCCTTCGACGATCCGTTCGATGCGGAGATGACGTTTGACGCGCCGCCGCAGGATCGCGCCGCAGTCGCCCCGGCGCCCTTCGGCTCCGGCCCCTTGTCCGACGGGCCTGCGGCGCCGACCGAAATCTATAATCCGGTCGGCGACGTCGTGGCCCAGGCTCAGGCCGGTCTGGCCGACGCCGGCCTCATCGCCGCGCCCGAGATCGAAACCATGCCCCCCGCCGTGGTGGGCGAAACGGGCCTGGCGCCGGTGGGCGCCATCGGCGAGGTGTCGGTGCCGCGCATCGCCATCCACGTCTTCGCCGAACGTCAGGACACCCTGGCCTCGGCCGAGCGCGCGGCCCAGGATCGTCGTCTGTCGCGCGCCACGACCCAGATTCGCGTGGGCGGCGTCGCCGCCGCCGTGGAGGCTTATCGGCACGAGCCGACCCCGCCCCTGATCATCGTCGAATGCCTGCTCGATCCGCACGGCCTGCTGGCCGAGATCGACACCCTGGCCGAGGTCTGCGATGCGGGCACCAAGGTCATCGTCATCGGCCGGACCAACGACATCCTGCTGTTCCGCGAACTGATGCGGCGCGGGGTCAGCGAGTATCTGGTCGCGCCGCTGCAGCCGCTGCAGCTGATCGCGGCCATCGGCGGCCTGTTCAACGACCCGGCCCAGCCCTTCGTCGGCCGGTCGATCGCCTTCGTCGGCGCGCGCGGCGGGGCCGGCGCCTCGGCCGTGGCGCACAACACCGCCTACGCCATCTCCGAGAAGATCGGCGCCAATACGGTGATCGTCGACTACGACCTGCCGTTCGGCACCGCCGGCCTGGACTTCAACCAGGATCCGCTGAACGGGGTCGCCGACGCCCTGGGCCAGCCCGACCGGCTGGACTCGACCCTGCTGGATCGGATGATGATCCGCTGCACGGACAAGCTGAGCCTGTTCGCCGCGCCCGCCAGTCTGGACACGGACTGGGACATCTCGACCGAGGCGTTCGAGGAGGTCACGACCCGCATCCGCTCCACCGCGCCGTTCGTGGTTCTGGACCTGCCCCACCTGTGGTCGCCCTGGATGCGCCGCATCCTGATCAGCGCCGACGAGGTGGTGGTGGTGGCGACGCCGGACCTGGCGTCCCTGCGCAACGCCAAGAACATGATCGACCTGATCCGGCACGGCCGTCCGAACGACGCGCCGCCCCGCCTGGTGCTGAACCAGGTGGGCGTGCCCGGCCGTCCCGAAATCCCGGCCAAGGATTTCGGCGCGGCCCTGGGCGTGCACCCCAGCCTGGTCATTCCGTTCGACGCCAAGACCTTCGGTTCGGCCGCCAACAACGGCCAGATGATCCTGGACGCCGGCGCCAAGACCAAGTCCGCCGAGGCGTTCCAGACCCTGGCCCAGATCGTGTCGCGGCGCGAACTGCCGGTCGCGGCCAACCCCAAGGCCAGGGCGGGCAAGGCGCCCAAGGCGGCCAGGCCGGCCGGCGAATCCAGGTCGCTGTTCGCGGCCCTGACGAAGAAGCGCTGAGCGGGTGTTCGGCAAACGCACAGCCCAGCCCGGCGGATCGGCCCCGTCCTTCGCCCCGGCCCCGACCCCGGCGTCGCCCTCGCCGGGCGTCGAGACGGTGTCGGTGTTTCAGGCCGCGCCCGCAGGCGCGCCCGGCTCCGATTTCGACGATCTGGACGGCGCCGCCCAGGTCTTCGGACGCAACGCGGATGCGGCCAGGACCCCGCCTGCGGCCGCCGACCGTCTGGACGCCCTGGCTTCGCGGCCCAAGCCGGCGCCCGAAGTCCCGCGCCAGGCCAAGCCTTCGGCCTCCGGCCCCAAGCCCACGGCCGGTCTGGAGCAGTTGAAGAAGGCCCAGGCGGTCGCCGAGATCGTCCGGGAGCAGAGCGACTATTATCACGCCACGAAGAGCATCATCTTCAATGCGTTGATGAACACCATCGACCTGGCCCAGCTGGCGCATCTGGACCAGAAGGCGGCGTCCGAGGAAATCCGCGACATCGTCGCCGAACTGGTGGCGATCAAGAACGTCTCCATGTCGGTCGCCGAACAGGAGCATCTGGTCCAGGACATCGTCAACGACGTGCTGGGCTATGGTCCGCTGGAACCGCTGCTGGCGCGCGACGACATCGCCGACATCATGGTCAACGGCGCCGGTCGGGTCTTCATCGAAGTGGGGGGCAAGGTCCAGCTGACCAATGTTCGCTTCCGCGACAACACCCAGCTGATGAACATCTGCCAGCGGATCGTGTCCCAGGTCGGCCGCCGCGTCGACGAATCCAGCCCGATCTGCGACGCCCGCCTGCCCGACGGTTCGCGCGTCAACGTCATCGCCCCGCCTCTGGCCATCGACGGCCCGACGCTGACGATCCGGAAGTTCAAGAAAGACAAGCTGACGATGAAGAACCTGGTGGAGTTCGCCTCCATCAGCCCCGAGGGCGCGCGCGTCCTGGGCGTCATCGGCGCGTCGCGCTGCAATCTGGTCATCTCGGGCGGCACGGGTTCGGGCAAGACGACGCTGCTCAACACCCTGACGGCCTTCATCGACCCGACCGAGCGCGTCATCACCTGCGAGGACGCCGCCGAACTGCAGCTGCAGCAGCCGCACGTCGTGCGTCTGGAAACCCGGCCGCCGAACCTGGAGGGCCAGGGTCAGATCACCATGCGCGATCTGATCAAGAACTGTCTGCGGATGCGCCCCGAACGCATAATCGTCGGCGAAGTGCGCGGACCCGAAGCCTTCGACCTGCTGCAGGCGATGAACACCGGCCACGACGGCTCCATGGGCACCCTGCACGCCAACAGCCCGCGCGAGGCCCTGGCCCGTATGGAGTCCATGATCACCATGGGCGGCTACGGCCTGCCGTCCAAGACCATCCGCGAGATGATCGTCGGCTCCGTCGACGTCATCGTCCAGGCCGCCCGTCTGCGCGACGGTTCGCGTCGCATCACCCACATCACCGAGGTCGTGGGGCTGGAGGGCGATGTGATCGTGACCCAGGATCTGTTCCTTTACGACATCACCGGCGAGGACGAACACGGCAAGGTCGTCGGCCGTCACCGCTCGACCGGCATCGCCCGGCCCCGCTTCTGGGACCGCGCCCGCTACTATGGGCTGGAGCGCGAGCTGGCCGAAGCCCTGGACGCGGCGGAGTAAGGACGATGCTGCCCATTCTCGCCGCCGTTCTGGCCTTCATCACCATCGGCGGCCTGGGCTGGGTCTTCGTCGGCGGAGACGATTCCTCGGCCCAGGCGGTCAAGCGCGCCCAAAGCCTGGGCGAGGGCAAGAAGTCCGCCCTGGCGGGCAAGGCGGCGACGGCGGCGTCCAACACGCCAGAGGCGCGCCGCAAACAGATCATGCTGCAATTGCAGGAGGTGGATCGCCGCGAACGCAAGGCCCGCACCAGCATGGCCTCGCGCCTGCAGCAGGCGGGGCTGAACACCAGCCCGCGCGCCTTCCATATCATCAGCGCCGTCGCCGGTGTGATCGCCTTCGCCGGCGTCGCCGTGTTCGGCCTGCACATCCTCCTGGCCCTGGGCGTCGGCCTGATCGTCGGCCTGGGCCTGCCGCGCTGGGTCGTCGGCTTCCTGGGCAAGCAGCGGATGAAGAAGTTCTCGCTGGAGTTCCCCAACGCCATCGACGTGATCGTGCGCGGCATCAAATCGGGCCTGCCGGTCCACGAATGCTTCAAGATCATCGGCCGCGAGAGCCCCGCGCCCCTGGGGCCGGAGTTCAAGACCCTGAGCGAGGGCCTGGCCGTCGGCCTGACGCTGGAACAGGCGCTGGACAAGATGTTCCAGCGCATTCCGACGCCCGAGCTGCGCTTCTTCACCATCGTCATCGCCATCCAGCAGAAGACGGGCGGCAACCTGGCCGAGGCGCTGGCCAATCTGTCGACCGTGCTGCGCGCGCGGCGGATGATGGGCGAAAAGATCAAGGCCCTGTCGTCCGAAGCTCTGGCCTCGGCCGGCATCATCGCCAGCCTGCCGCCGGTCGTCATGACCGCCGTCATGTTCCTGAGCCCCGCCTATATGATGCCGCTGTTCACCGATTATCGCGGCAACTTCCTGCTGCTGTTGGCGGCGACGCTGATGGGCACCGGCGTCTTCGTGATGAAGCGCATGATTTCGTTCAAGATCTGAGGGGCGGACCATGGAAGGCTTCGTTCGCTTCATCATCGATCCGCAGAACCTGCTCAGCATCGGCGTGGGGGTTCTGGTCTTCGCCACCGCCCTGACCCTGCTGTCGGCCATGTCGCGCGGCGCCAGCCTGGACAAGCGGATGAAGGCGGTCGCGGAACGCCGAGACGACCTGAAGCGCCGCTCGCGCGCGGCCATCGCCACCGGGGCGCAGGGCGCGCTGCGTCACACCGACGAAGGGTTCAAGAAGCGGGTCGTGGACCAGCTGAACCTGACCAAGCTGCTGGAAGACCCCAAGGTCGCCGATCAGATGGTGCAGGCCGGCCTGCGCGGGCCGGGGCCGCTGACGACCTTCTATTTCTTCCGCTTCGCCTCGCCCTTCGTCGCGATGGCGGTGGCGGTCTTCTACATGTTCGTGATCAAGGTCGTGGACTGGCCCACGATGAACAAGCTCACGCTCTGTTTCGCGGCGGCGCTGGGCGGTTTCTATGCGCCGAACATCTATCTGAAGAACCGCATCGACAAGCGCCGCGCCTCCATCATGCAGGCGTTTCCCGACGCGCTGGACCTGCTGCTGATCTGTGTCGAGGCGGGGATGTCGATCGAGGCGGCCATCGCCAAGGTCAGCCAGGAGATCGGCAGCACCTCCATCGACCTGGCCGAGGAACTGTCGCTGCTGTCGGCCGAGCTCAGCTATCTGCCCGACCGTCGCATGGCCTATGAGAACCTGGGCAAGCGCACCAACCATCCGGGCGTGAAGGGCGTCGTCACGGCCATGACCCAGGCCGATGTCTATGGCACGCCGCTGTCCGCGGCCCTGCGGGTCATGGCCAAGGAGAACCGCGATCTGCGCCTGTCGGCGGCCGAGAAGAAGGCCGCCGCCCTGCCGGCCCAACTGACGGTGCCGATGATCCTGTTCTTCCTGCCGGTCCTGTTCATCGTCATCCTGGGTCCGGCGATCCTGAACATCATCGACCTGATGAAGAACGGCGGTTGACGCGGCTGCAAGGCCGCCTTCAGGCTTCGGCCGCCGCCTTCAGGCGTTCGACCAGGTCCTGCTGGGCCTGGGCCAGGACCGACTTGTGCCTGTCCAGATACAGTTCGCCGCGCAGGCCGGCGAAGGTCAGCGCGGACGAGACGATGCAACTGCCCTTCTCCACCTCCTCGATGTCGATGTAGCGCAGGGTGCGGAACAGAAAGCCCCGGTTCTCGGTCCAGACCAGCCGCACATAAGGCCGCCAGTCGGCCACGCGCGCGGCGGCGCGACGTTCGCCCAGGCCGGGATAGGTCTCGATCAGGGTCAGGGCGGCGCCGAAGCCGATCTTGCCCTCGGGCTCGCGCTCGTAGGGGTTCCATTCGCTCCAGCGGGACAGGTCCGAAATCAGGTCCCATAGCCGGTCGGAGGTGGCCCGCACGCCGGCGCGCTTCTCGATCTTGGTGTCGTCCATGGGCTCGATCTGGCACGGCTCGGCGCCGGAAGGAAGGCGTTTTCACTCGGCCTGGTCCGCCTTCAGCCGCCGCCCGTCGTTCAGCCCCAGCAGGGCCTTGACCTCGAACAGGTCCGATCCGGCCGGCACGATCAGCAGGTTCTGCGGCCGCGCCGCGTTCACCGCCACCACCGCCCCCTTCGGGCACAGGTCGAAACAGTCGGTCCCCGTCACTGTCAACGCGCCCTTGCGACCCTTCTTGCCCGTCTTCAGGTGCAGATATTTCCGCAGCGCCTTCTTCAGCGTCAGGTCGCCGTCCGGCCCGAAACCGCCGTCCAGTTTCTTGGAGCATTTGCGGCAGACCAGCACGACATCGCGCCATTCGGTCTTCGCGCTCTTGAAGGTCTTCTCACCCATGCCGACAGAAATCGCCGTTCGTCACCGCTTGCACAAGCGGTCGCGGCGCCGTCACCTGTCGTCGGGCTGAAAATTTCACGGGACCTTCACATGCGCCGACTGTTCGCCGCCTTCCCCCTGACCCTGCTGCTCGCGGCCGGGACCGCTCAGGCTCAGGTCGATACGGCCAGCGTGGACGCCGCCGTCCAGCGGGTCCTGCCCGAGGTCGTCGCCTGGCGCCGCGACTTCCACCAGCATCCCGAACTGGGCTTCGCCGAGACCCGCTCGGCCGGGGTGATCGCCGACCATCTGCGGTCGCTGGGGCTGGAGGTCCGCACCGGGGTCGGCAAGACCGGCGTGATCGGCATCCTGCGCGGCGCACGGCCGGGTCATGTGGTGGCCCTGCGCGCCGACATGGATGCCCTGCCAGTGCAGGAGGCGACGGGCCTCGACTTCGCCTCGACCGCGACCGGGACCTATATGGGCAACACGGTGCCGGTCGCCCACGCCTGTGGCCACGACATGCATATGGCCATGCTGATGGGGGCGGCCGAGGTGCTGGCGGGGATGAAGGACCGGATCGCCGGAACCATCGTTTTCGTCTTCCAGCCGGCGGAGGAGGGCGCCCCTCCGGGCGAGCCCAAGGGCGGCGCGGCCCTGATGATCGCGGAGGGGGCGCTGAACGATCCCAAGCCCGAGGCCATCTTCGGCCTGCACGTCGTGCCGGGCCGTCCGGGCAGCATCTTCTATCGGCCGGAAGGGTTCATGGCGGCGTCGGACCGCGTGGACATCCGCCTGACGGGCAAGCAGACGCACGGCGCCTGGCCCTGGCGCGGGGTCGATGTGATCGCGGTGGCGGGTCAGGTGGTCGAGACGGTCAACACCCTGACCGCGCGCACGGTCGATCCGACCACGACCCCGACCGTCTTCACCATCGCCACCATCAACGCCGGCGTTCGCTACAACATCATCCCCGACAGCGCGACGCTGTCGGGCACCTTGCGCACCTTCGATACGGCCCAGCGCGACGCCCTGGTCGCCCGCGCCGGGACCGCCATCGACCATGTCGCCGAGGCCTACGGCGCTACCGCCGAGTTCGGCGTCAAACAGAACGCCGCCCTGGTGTTCAACGACCCCGGCCTGTCCGCCTGGCTGGCCCCGGTCCTGACCGAGGCGGCGGGCGAGGGCGCCGTCAACCCCGCCACGCCCCCGACCACGGTGGCCGAGGACTTCAGCTATTTCCAACAGGTCATCCCCGGCGTCTTCTACCATCTGGGCGCCAGCCCCGACGGCGTCGACCCCGCGACCTCCGCGCCCAACCATTCGCCGGAGTTCTCTCCGAACGAGAAGGTCCTGCCGGTGGGCGTGAAGACGCATGTGCTAACGGCGCTGCGGTTCTTGGAGCGGAGCTGAGGAGCTTAAAGCCTCTTCAGTTTGTATTTTCAGACGCGATAAATTTCATAACTGTGGCGACCTTTGCGGACGCCACCTATGGTCGGTCTCTCAACAGCAGGGGGTCGAAATGACCAAGAGTATTGCGATCTTCAACAACAAGGGCGGGGTCGGAAAGACCACCTATATGTATCACGTCGCGCACCTCCTCGCTGAGCGTGGCTGATGGTTGATGGTGATAGTCAGTGTAATCTCACGGCCTACTGCTTGAGCGATACCGGAATCAGGCAGTCATGGGCTGTTGATGGAAACAGTATCTACAGAGCTATCGAACGAGTCGCGCGCGGTATTGGTGATATTCGACAAAGACAGCCGACTGCAGTTCCCCACGCCAAAGGCAAGCTCTTCCTAGTGCCAGGCGATCTTCGCCTCAGCGATTTTGAAGATACGCTGGGCGATACGTGGAGCGCCGCAAGAGGTGGAAACGAGCCGGCAGTTCGAGCTCAATCTGCGATCCATCGATACATTCAATGGGCAAGCGCGAAGGTTGGGGCAGATTTGGTTTTGCTAGACCTTGGACCTAATCTTGGTGCCTTAAATCGCGCTGTGCTTGCATCGGCAGATTATTTTATCACTCCTTTGGCTCCTGACCTCTTCTCGATCCAGGGCACAGAAAATCTTGGCAACAAGCTCGTTGGGTGGCGCAAAGAGTGGGATCAAACAAACGCCGCATGGAAAGACCCGTCTCTTTCAATCCCTAAAGGTCGCCCTACGTATCTTGGATACGTCGTCCAGCAGCATAACGTACGTTCAAACGCAGCCGGAATGACGGAAGGCTGGCAGATTTACGGGAATGAGCTGGAGCCAGCGATCCAAGAGAATATCATCGACAAGCTGCGTCCACTGGACCAAGTCGTCAACTGGGAAGATGATGAGTTTCAGCTGGGTAAAATTCCCAACCTTCACAGCTTAGTGCCTTACTCAATGGATGCTAAGAAGCCCATTTTCTATTGCACTTCGAGCGATGGTGTTCGAGGCGCTCACATCGCAAAGGCTAGAGATTCCGCTGATCATTTCGAGGAAATCGTCGATACGCTGAACTCAGTTTCGTCATGGCCTTAATGGCAAACGTCGCGCCTACAACCGCTCGAACACCGTCTCGATCACCCGGCGATAGACCGCCGTCAGCGTCTCCAGCTCCGCCGTCGGCACGCGCTCGTCGATCTGGTGCATGGTCTGGCCGACCAGGCCCAGTTCCAGCACCGGGCACAGGGCGCGGATGAAGCGGGCGTCGGAGGTGCCGCCGGTGGTGGAGGCCTCGGGGCGGCGGCCCGCCACGGCCTCGACCGCGTCCTGAACGGCCTCCACGAAGGCGCCCGGCTCGGTCAGGAAGGCTTCGCCCGAACACAGGTGCTCCAGCGTGATCCGAAGCCCGGTCTCGGCCTGGACGGCGCCGGCCTCGCGGTTCAGCCAGTCGATCAGCCCGTCGCCGGTGTGGCTTGGGTTGAAGCGGATGTTCAGCCGCGCCGTCGCCTGGGCCGGGATGATGTTGGTCGCCGGATTGCCGATGTCGATCGTGGTGATTTCGAGGTTCGACGGGGGGAAGTTCTCGTAGCCCTCGTCCAGGACGTGGTCGTTGAGGCGGGCCATCAGACGCGCGATCACCGGGGCCGGGTTGGCGGCGCGCTCGGGATAGGCGACGTGTCCCTGTTTGCCGTGGACGGTGATCCAGGTGTTCAGCGAGCCGCGCCGCCCGACCTTGATCATGTCGCCCAGCTGTTGCGACGACGAGGGTTCGCCGACGACGCAGGCGTCGATGACCTCGCCCTCGGCGGCCAGGGCCTCGACCACCCGTTTGGTGCCGTGCAGCGCCGGGCCTTCCTCGTCGCCGGTGATCAGGAAGGAGAGGGATCCCTTCGGTTCGCCTTCGGCCAAGACTTGCGACACGGCGGCGACCCAGGCGGCGATCCCGCCCTTCATGTCCACCGCGCCGCGACCGTACAGGACGCCGTCCCTGACCTCGGCGTTGAAGGGTTGCGACGACCACTGCTCCGACGGGCCGGTCGGGACCACGTCCGTATGGCCGGCGAAGCACAGGTTGGGCGAGGCGGTCCCGCGCCGGGCGTACAGGTTCTCGATCCGCGCATGGACGCCTTCTCCCCCCGGTCCCTCGAAGGCCAGGCGGCGGCAGGTGAAGCCCAGCGCCGTCAGATGGCGTTCCAGCACGTCCATCGCCCCCTCGTCGGCGGGGGTGACGGAGGGAATGCGGATCAGGTCGCGGGTCAGTTCGACAGGATCGATAACGGGAGTTGATGCGCGGCTCATGCGGCTATGCTTTAGGGATAATCCGCGTCTTCGAGAAGACGGTGTGCTCCTGCTGAAGCCGAGACCTTGACCACAGAATCCATCGACACCGGCCCCGCCGCCCCGCCTGTTCCGCCTGCGCCGCCAGAGGGGCCGTCCAGTCCGTGGGGCATTCGCGACTTCCGCCTGTTGTGGTTCGGGCGGGGGTTGGCGGTGCTGGCGATCCAGATTCAGTCGTCGGCCCTGTTGTGGCAGGTCTATGAGATCGCCCGGCGGGACCATCCGGTCGAACAGGCCAGCCTGTATCTGGGGCTGGTGGGGCTGTGTCAGTTCCTGCCGCTGCTGGCCTTCACCCTGCCGGCCGGGGTCATGGCCGACCGGCGCGACCGCAAGCGCACGGTGTGGATCTCGATCCTGGTCGAGGCGGCCTGCGCGGGATCGTTCCTGGCCATGGCCCTGCATGGAAACCCGCCGCTGTGGGGTCTGTTGGCGGTCGCGGCCCTGTTCGGCGCGGCGCGGGCCTTCCTGGCGCCGGCCAGCCAGGCCTTCCTGCCGATGGTGGTGGGACGCAAGGCTCTGCCGCCGGCCATCGCGGCCCTGTCCATCGCCTTCCAGACCGGCGCCATCGCCGGCCCGGCCCTGGGCGGGGTGATCGTGGGGGTGAACGTGCCCCTGGCCTATGCGGTGTCGCTGGGCATGTTCCTGCTGGCCGTCGCCGCCTTCATCCTGATCCGCACCAGCGGCAAGCCCGCGCCCCAGGCCAATCCGCTGTCGCCGGTGGATTCGGTCAAGGAGGGGCTGGCCTATGTGTGGAAGACCAAGATCGTGCTGGGCGCCATTTCGCTGGATCTGGTGGTGGTGCTGCTGGCGGGCGTGGCGCTGCTGACGCCCATCTTCGCGCGCGACATCCTTCATGTCGGGCCGCAAGGGTTCGGCCTGCTGCGCGCCTCGTTCGGCGTGGGGGCCATGGTCATGGCCATCTATCTGAGCCGCTATCCGATCCGTCAGAACGGCGGGCGCTGGATGTTCGCGGCGGTGGCGGTGTTCGGTCTGTGCACCATCACCTTCGGCCTGTCGCGCATCGTCTGGCTGTCGGGACTGGCGCTGTTCATCGGCGGGGCGGCGGACATGATCAGCGTCAATGTGCGCCAGACCCTGATCCAGCTGGCCACGCCCGATCACATGCGCGGGCGGGTGTCGTCGGTGTCCATGCTGTTCATCGGCGCCTCGAACGAACTGGGCGAGGCCTATTCCGGCGTCATGGTCCGGCTGCTGGGCGCGGTCGGCGCGGCGGTGTTCGGCGGGTTCGGCGCCCTGGCCGCGACCGGGGCCTGGGCGACGATGTTCCCGGGGCTGAGGAAGGCGGACAAGCTGACTTGAGTGGCGAGTATCGAGTGACGAGTGGCGAGGACGATAGCGAACGGCTCGTCACTCGCCACTGACCACTCGCCACTCCGCGTGATCACCACGCCCGGAAATGCTTCGACAGCTTCAGGCCCTGGTTCTGATAGTGGCTGCCGCTTTCGCCATACAGGCGGCTGGGGCGCTCCGTCAGGGGCTCATAGACCAGGCGGGCGACGATCTGGCCGTGTTCCAAAAGGAACGGCGTGTCGTGGGTCCGCACCTCCAGCACCCCTTTCGAGCCCGCGCCATGCGCCTCGTCGGTGCCGAAGCCGGGGTCGAAGAAGCCGGCGTAGTGGACGCGGAACTCGCCCACCGACGGATCTATGGGGGTCATTTCGGCGGCCTGGTCGACCGGGATTTCGACGTCGTCGGACGAGGCCAGGATGTAGAACTCGCCGGGGTCCAGCAGCAGTTCGCCGCGCCGCAGCGTCAGCGGCTCCCAGAAGTCGCGCGGGTCGTGGCCGTCGATATGGTCCAGATCGACTACGCCCGCATGGCGACGGCCGCGGAAACCGACGATGTCGCCGCCCTGCAGATCGACGCCGACCGAGCGGGTCTCCAGCTTGGGCGGATCGCCCGCCTTCAGCCGCAACTGGTTCAGCCGCGTGCCGGGGCGCACCAGAATGGAGAAGGTCTGGGGCGCGACCTCCATATAGAGGGGGCCGTCATAACCTTCGGCCACATCATCAAAGCTGGCGCCTTGGTCGGTCAGCAGTCGCACGAAGACATCGACGCGCCCGGTCGAGCTTTTGGGATTGGCGCGGGCGATCAGGCCCTGCGGCAGCTTCAGCCGCTCCTGCAGGCGCACGATATAGACGCAGCCCTTTTCCAGCACGACGCCGGCGTCGGTGATCTCGATGGCGTGCATGGCCACGTCGGCGATCCGCTCCTCGACCTTGCGGCGGCCGGGCAGGAAGGAGGCGCGGACGCGCCAGGCCTGATCCGACAGGCGCAGGTCCAGGCTGGCGGGCTGGACCTGATCGGCGTCGAAAGCGGTGTCGGACGTGATGGCGCCCGTGGCGATCAGCGTCTCGATGGACTGGGCGGGAAGGATGCCGGGGCGCGGCGCCTGGAAAATGCTCATGGCGTCTGTCTCACACGGATTTCACGACTTGTCTTCAAGTCGCGCTTGCGACCCGCGCGCGGCGGGGCGAGCATATAGCCCATGCACGATGGTCCTGCCTATACCGCCGAAACGAACGGCATCCTGATCCGGGTGCGGCCATCCTATCTGGCGGGCCAGTCCGACCCTGAGGCGGGGCGCTGGGTCTGGGCCTATCAGATCGAGATCGTGAACCTCAGCGGCGTGACGGTCCAGCTGATGGCCCGCCGCTGGACCATCACCGACGGCCACGGCCATGTGGAGGAGGTCGGCGGGCCGGGCGTGGTCGGCGAACAGCCAGTGATCGAACCGGGCGGCAGCTATTCCTACGCTTCGGGCTGTCCCTTGGCGACCGACAGCGGGTCCATGGTCGGGGTCTATCTGATGACGGACGGGGAGGGACGCAGCTTCGAAGCGGACATCCCGGCCTTCTCGCTGGATACGCCGGATGCGCGACGGGTGTTGAATTAGCCTCGGGGTTCCTGGTTCGCCCTTCGGACGCCCCGGAAGGACGCGGTCAGCCAGAGGCGGAAGGGGCTGCGTCAACCCGGATGAACCGCAGCCCCGCCCCCTGGAGTCTCGCCGGCCGCTGGCGCGAACCGTCGAGGGGGATATGCGCGAAGCGCTGCGCTCAAGTCGCGAGCGCCCGCGTCGTGAGCGATAGCGCCCTTAGATGTAGCGCCTCAGGCTGCGGGCCAGGTCGGAGGCGCCGTCCTTGGAGCGCTTGACCTGGGGCTGGTAGGCGACGCGGGCGTGTTCGACGCAATAGACGCCTTCCGAGGCGCGACGGCCGCAGAAGCTGAACTCGCGCGAGGACGGGTCGCCGATCGGCCATTTGCACATATGGGCGCCCAGGGTCATGACCGTGGCGGTGCCCGGCAGGTCGGGCATCGGAGCCGGGACGGGCGCGGGGGGCTGGACCGGCTTGGGCTGCACGGCCTCCAGACGGCGCGGCGCCGAAGGCTGCGCGGGCGCAGGGGCCGGGGCCGCCGGACGCGGGCGGGCGGTGCGGAAGGTGGCGGCGGTGCGCGCCGGCTGCGACGGAGCGGCCCGGCCCGACAGGCCCAGGCGGTGCACCTTGCCGATCACGGCGTTGCGGGTGACGCCGCCGCCCAGTTGTTTGGCGATCTGGCTTGCGGACTGGCCTTCCAGCCAGAGCTTCTTCAGGGCGCCTACGCGGTCGTCGGTCCAGCCTGCGGTCATGCCGTCCTCCAGCGATTCAAGATTCAACATCTAGGTTTTCGCCTCCCCTCCGGGGGCTTGACCCACAACTAATCGTAAACCAGCGGTTAAGAGGCGCAAGATGTGCGAATCATCCTGTCCACAGAAACCAGATATTGAATCTTAGTTAAGGTTAGCGAGACAGTGGCGAGTGGCGAGTGGCGAGTGGCGAGTGGCGAGTGGCGAGTGGCGAGTGGCGAGTGGTCCGCGCTGTGTCCGCCGTCTCTGGGGTCCCTCCGGTCGCTGGGGTTCGCACTGTGGGGGGGGCTGCCTATCTCGTCACTCGCCACTAACCCCTCGCCACTCCCTTGCGCCGCCACGGCGCAAGGAGCATCTGGCGGGCCATGTCCGATACGCCCGACCTGATCTCCACCCGTCCCTCTGGTCTGCCGCAGCCGCGCCGCTATCCGGGGATCAACTGGATCGGAGTGCAGACCCTTTATCTGCGCGAGGTGCGGCGGTTCTGGAAGGTGGGCGCCCAGACGGTGGCGGCGCCGGTGGTGACGACGCTGCTCTATATGCTGGTGTTCGTGGTCGCGCTTCAGAACGCGCGGCCGCCGCTGCACGGGACGCCGTTTCCGTTGTTCGTCGCGCCCGGCCTGATCATGATGGCCATGTTGAACAACGCCTTCGCCAACGCCTCGTCCAGCCTGATCCAGGCCAAGATCATGGGCACGGCGACCGACTTCCTGACCCCGCCGCTCAGCCCGCTGGAGCTGACGCTGGGCTTCACGCTGGGCGCCGCGACGCGCGGTTTGGCGGTCGGTCTGGTGACGGCGATCTGCGTGCTGCCGTTCGCGCCGCTGGGCATCGCCAATATCTTCGCCATCGTCTGGTTCGCCCTGGCCGCCTGTTTCATCATGGGCATGACCGGCGTGCTGGCGGGGCTGTGGAGCGAGAAGTTCGACCATTTGTCGGCGGTTCAGAACTTCATCGTCATGCCGATGACCTTCCTGTCGGGCACCTTCTATCTGGTCGACAACCTGCCCGAACCGTTCCGGGCGATCAGCCACTACAACCCCTTCTTCTATCTGATCGACGGCTTCCGCTATGGCTTCATCGGCCATGCCGAGAGCAATCTGACGGTCGGGGTCGTGGGTTCATCCGTGCTGATGGCCGTCATGGGCGTGGTCTGCTGGCTGGTGTTCCGCTCGGGCTGGCGTCTCAAGAGCTAGATCGCTACCTGTTGCGGATCGCTCCCCGAGAGGTCCGCTCCATGCTGTTCCGTTCGCTCGTCGCCGCCACGGCCCTGGGCGCCGCCGCCACATCCGCTTTTGGGCCCGCCTTCGCTCAGGAAGCGACGCCCCAGGCCGGCGACCGCCCCGACATCGCCGCCGGCGCCGCCCAGTTCATCAAGCCCACCAACGCCGAGCGCACCCAGGTCCTGGTCGGCTTCCTGACGACGCTCGGCTTCACGCCCGAAATCCAGACCTTCGAAGGCGGCAACCAGGCCACCGGCCCGATGGAAGGCGCCAATGTCGTCGTCACGGTCGGCGAGGGCGACAAGGACATCGTGCTGACCGCCCACTATGACGCGGTCAAACTGCGTGACGGCACCCTGTCACACGGCATCGTCGACAACGTCGGCTCCGTCATGGCGATGATGGAGGCGGCCAAGACGCTGGACATGGCGCTGGAAGGCCAGCCGGTCGCCCACCGCTTCGTCTTCGTCTTCACCGATCAGGAAGAACTGGGCCTGCTGGGCGCCAAGGCCTTCCTGGCGAAACACGGCAAGGACCGGATCGCCGCCGTCATCAACGCCGATGTCGCGGCCTATGGCCAGACGGTCATGTATGGCGAGAACAATGGGCCGCAGTCGGCCTTTGTGCTGGAGACGCTGCGCCGCCTGTGCGCCGAGCGCGGTTTCGACTGCATGCCCTATCCGACCTATCCGCCCAGCGACGACCGCGCCTTCTCGGCGGCGGGCGTGCCGGTGGTGTCGATGGGCACTCAAGATGCGGTCGGCGCCCACCAGATGTGGCTGGCCTTCAACGGCGGCAAGGACAACGGCCTGAAGGAAGGCTTTGTCCCGCCCGTCTTCCAGCGCATCCATTCGACCGAGGATAAGCTGTCGTACCTGAAAGGCGTGGACGTCGCCCGTTTCGGCCTTTTCATCGCCGACCTGGGCCTGGCCCTGGACAAGCGTCTGGTCGAGAACCAGGCCAAGGCCGACGCCGTCGCCGCCGAAACCGCGCCCGCAGCTGCGACGCCGGGCGCCGGTGTTGACTAACGCCGTCGCCCATCCGACAAGACCGTCCCTGTGAAAACCGGCTCCGTCGCGCTCGCGGCGGGGCCGTATCGCTTTTGGAGGTCTTGGTCCCGTGTCCACTGAACATCTGATGGGTGTCTACAATCGCGCGCCGCTGGAAGTGGAACGCGGCCGAGGCGCGCGTCTGTGGGCGACCGACGGGACCGAATATCTCGATTGCGTCGCCGGCATCTCGACCAACGGCCTGGGCCACGCCCATCCCGAACTGGTCCAGGCGGTCAAGGACCAGGCCGAGAAGCTGTGGCACGTGTCCAACATCTTCCGCATTCCGGGGCAGGAAGCCCTGGCCGACGCCCTTTGCGACAGCAGCTTCGCCGACGTGGTCTTCTTCACCAACTCGGGCACGGAGGCGGTCGAGTGCGCGCTGAAGACGGCGCGCAAATATCATTCGGCCAACGGCGCGCCTGAGCGGATCGACATCTACGGCTTCGACGGCTCGTTCCACGGTCGGACCTATGGGGCCATCAACGCCGCCGCCAACCCCAGCTACACCGAGGGCTTCGGCCCGCCGATGCAGGGCTTCCACCAGCTGACATGGGGCGACAAGGAGGCGCTGAAGGCCGCCTTCGAAAACCCGACAACAGCCGCCGTCATCCTGGAGCCGGTTCAGGGCGAGGGCGGGTGCCGCGAAACGCCGGTCGAGGATCTGCGCTGGATGCGCCAGATGGCCGACGACAACGGCGTTCTGCTGATCTTCGACGAGGTCCAATGCGGCATGGGCCGGACCGGCAAGCTGTGGGCGCATGAATGGGCCGGGATGGCGCCGGACATCATGGCGGTGGCCAAGGCCCTGGGCGGCGGCTTCCCCATCGGCGCCTGCCTGGCCTCGGCCAAGGCGGCCAAGGGGATGACGGTCGGCGTCCATGGCTCGACCTTCGGCGGAAACCCCCTGGCCATGGCCGTGGGGCAAAAGGCGCTGAGCCTGATCAATACGCCCGAGACGCTGAACAATGTCGCCGAGATCGCCGGCTATCTGAAGCAGCAGTTGGCGGGCCTTCAGGCGCGCTTCCCCGATGTGATCGTGGACGTGCGCGGCAAGGGGCTGCTGATCGGGGTCAAGCTGGTCCCGAACAATCGCGAGTTCATGGCCCTGGCGCGCGACACGCAACAACTGCTGATCGCCGGCGGCGGCGACAACTGCGTGCGGATGCTGCCGCCGCTGAACCTGACGCTGGACGAAGCCCGTGAGGCCATCGCCCGGTTCGAGGGCGCTTGCGAAGTCGCCCGCGAAAAGCTGGCGGCCTGAACCCGACATCCGCTCATCCCCGCGAAAGCGGGGGTCCCGTTCTTTTGATCCAAGAACGCTGGATCGACGGATGAAACACACAACGGGCGCTTGTCGCCCACAGCACTAGGTCCCCGATTTCGCGGGGATGAGCGGAGCTAGACATATGGTCCGGCACTTCCTCGACATCCACCGGCTGGAGGCGGCGGACCTTCGCGCCATTCTTGACGACGCCCATGCCCGCAAGGCCGCCCGCAAGGGCTGGCCCCAAGGGCGCGCCGACGCCGATGCGCCGGGCAAGGACCGCGTCCTGGCGATGATCTTCGAGAAGAACTCGACCCGCACCCGTTTCAGCTTCGACGCGGCGATCCGCCAGTTGGGCGGCGCCTCCATCATCGCCACCGCCTCTGACATGCAGCTGGGCCGGGGCGAGCCGGTCGAGGACACCGCGCGCGTTCTGTCGCGCATGGTCGACGCGGTGATGATCCGGGCCAACAATCACGAGGACGTCGAACGCTTCGCCCGCGTCTCGACCGTGCCGGTGGTCAACGGCCTGACCGACCGCAGCCACCCGTGCCAGATCCTGGCCGATCTGCAGACCATCGAGGAGCATGTCGGTCCCGTCGCCGGCAAAACCATCGCCTGGATCGGGGACGGCAACAACGTCTGCCACAGCTTCATGCACGCGGCGCCCAAGTTCGGCTTCCATCTGAACGTCGCCTGCCCGGCCGAATACCATCCGGACCTGCGCGATCTGGAGAAGGGCGGGGCGTCCGTGACCCTGACGTCCGATCCGCGCGAGGCGGTTCAGGGCGCCGACGTGGTCGTGACCGACACCTGGGTTTCCATGGGCGACCAGGACTATGAGGCTCGCCTGGCGGCTTTCGAACCCTATACGGTCGACGAGGCCCTGATGGAGGCCGCTGCGCCCGACGCCGTCTTCCTGCACTGCCTGCCCGCCCACCGGGGCGAAGAAGTGACCGACGCTGTCATCGATGGACCTCGCTCCCTGGTCTGGGACGAGGCCGAGAACCGCATTCACGCCCAGAAGGCCGTCCTGGCCTGGTGCTTCGGGGGATGAGCAAAAAAGGGCGACCTGATCGGGTCCGCCCTTTCTCCATCTGGAACGCGGTCGCCTACAGCTTGACGTCCGACACGCCGCCCACGTCGGGGGTCGACTTGGTGATGTTGGCCTTCAGCACCTCATAGCCGAAGCCCAACGCACCCTTGTCGGACACCCAGACGCGGCCGTCGTCCGCGTCGAAGCGGATCAGGGTCAGGTGCGGGTCGTCCTTGCCGTCCGGATACCAGGCGGCGACCACGGGGTTCCAGTACTTGTCGATGCGGCTGCGGTCCTGGTCGATGGCCAGGCCGCCGTGGATGCAGGCCTGAACCTTGCCGTCCTTGGCCTGGTAGCAGAACATCCCCCGCTGGCCGCCGGCGGCCACGTCGCGGGCGAAATCGGTGTCGTCGCGGGTGAAGAACCAGATGGTCCCGGTCTCGGGTTCGCCGAAGCCGGTCATCGGCTGGTGATGATGACCGGGCCGGTCGATTCCCAGCATCCCGGTGTTCGACTCCTTCAGGCTTTTCCAGAATTCCTTTTCCGCCTCGGCGGGCGTCAGATCGTCGGCCATGCTCGTCTCCTGTTCGAACGAGCAGGATCAACCGACCGGCCCCCATCGGGTTCCGCCGCTTCAGCCGCCGGGGACCCAGGGCGCCCGATCCGCGCCGAACAGGGTGGTCAGGTGGATCAGAAGCAGCAGGGCGACCGCCGCCGCCCCGATCATCAGGAACCGCCAGGGGATCATGCGCGGCCCCTTGAACGGGTCGGGCGGCCGGGCGCCGCGCCAGCCGCAGAAGACCATGGCGGCCAGGGCGGCGGTCAGCAGGATCAGCGTCGGGATCAGGTCCATCTGACGCCAGTGGCGAAACCCGCCGCGCCTGGCAAGCATAGGGTTTCGGAAAGGTTAAACTTAAGGCGCCGTTAACCCCGTTGGCGGAATAGATCGGGTCATGTCGGCGCGCTGTCCACAGCTTGAACGACCGCCGCTAGATATTGCGGTTAACGACGCATTTACACCCTCGATATTGACGGTATAGCGTGGCCGCATAGGGTCGGGAGACGAATCAGTGAGCGCAGCGGCGCCTTGGAGCGTAAAGGGTATTGATCCCAAGGCCCGCGAGGTCGCCAAGGATCTCGCGCGGCGATCCGGCATGACGCTGGGCGAGTGGCTCAACTCCATGATCATGGACGACGAGGAAGAGGGTTACGCCACCCTGCCGCGTCGGTCCGCCGGTCACGACGCCTATGACCGCCGCAGCCGCAGTCGACGGTTGGACGACGCTTATGACGCCGACGACAGCCTGCATCGGATCAGCGCCTCCATCGACGTGATCGCCTCGCGCCTGGAGGCGGCCGAGCGCCGCTCGACGCTGGCGATCCAGGGCGTGGATCAGGCGGTGGCGGGCCTGGTGCGCCGCCTGGACGGCCAGGAGGCCGAGGGCAAGGCCCAGGCCGAGCGCCTGGACGAAATCGCCGAGGAACTGCGCGAAGGCCATCGCCGCCTGCGTGCGTTCGAGCGCGACACCGGCCCCAAGACCCAGGAAGGGTTCGGCAAGGTCGAGGCGTCTCTGGGCGCCCTGGCGGGCCGCCTTTACGACATCGAGGAGCGTCAGCGTCTCAGCGTCACCGATCTGCGCGACCGAATGGACGCCGCGGAAAAGGCCGCCGGACCCGGCGCCGGAACCGACGTCCTGGCCCAGGTCGGCGCACGTCTGGACGAGGCGCAGAGCCGCACCAGCGAGGCCCTGCGCGGGCTGGAGCGGTCGTTCGCCGAGCTGGACCGCCGCATGCGCGCCGCCGAGGGCCGCATCGAGCCCGAGGGCGTGCGCGACGCCGCCCGTTTCGAAAAGCTGGCCGAAAGCCTGTCGCGTCAGATCGACAGCAACCGCGCCGAAATGATCCAGCGGCTGGACGCCGCCGAGGTCGGCGCCCGGATCGACCGTATCGAACGCGCGGTCCAGTCGGTCGGCGAACAGGTCAAGAGCGCCGAACAGAAGGGCGTCCTGGGCATCGAGGCCATGGGCCGCGAAGTGCTGCGCATCGCCCAAAATCTGAGCGGCCGCCTCAACGCGGTGGAAACCGGCGAGAACGACCGCGCCGAAGCCTCCGCTCGCACGGCCGCCGCGCGCCTGAACCAGGAGTTCGCCCGCCATGTGGAGCGGGTCGATCAACGCCTGACCGCCGCCGACGACCGCAACGCCCTGGCGCTGGAGAAGCTGGGCGGCGAGATCACGCGCATCTCGGATCGCCTCAGCGACCGGATCGCCCAGTCCGAGCGCCGCTCGCAGCAGGCGCTGGAAGACATCGGCCGCCGCCTGGCCGAAAGCACCGACAAGATCGAGCAGCGTTACGACCGCGCCTCCGGCGAACTGGCCGAACGCATGCGCCTGAGCGAGGAGCGCACGGCTCGACTTCTGGCCGACGCCCGTGACAGCCTGCAATCGCGCGGTCCTTCCGAAGCGGCGGCCCCGCGCGTCGTCGCCGAACGCGCCGCCTCCGCGCCGCGCGCCGCGTCGCCGGCCTTCGCCATGCCTGAGGCGCCGGCCCAGACGGACGCCGCCCAAGGCGACTGGCGCGCCGCCGCCTTCCCCCAGGATTCGTTCGACGCCGAGACCTGGTCTTCCGATCCCGTCACGCCCGAGGCCGAGGGGGCTTCACCCTTTCCGACGGCCCTGTTCGACGAGACCGCGACCGCGTCGGTCGCCGAGGCGGCCTTCGTCGTGGAGCGGACTGTCGACGAGACGCCCGTGATCCAACCCTTCAGCGGGTTCGGCGGCGCCGATGTGGACGACGCCCTGGAAGCCCTGTCTTCGGACAAGGACGCCCACGGCGCGGCCAAGACCCCGACCAGTCGTCCCGCGCTGGACGATGAAGCCGGGGATTTCGACGGCGAGACCGATTTTGTCGATCCGCGTCGTCTGCAGGCCCAGATGGGTGCGGCGGCGGCGGCCGGTCGGGCGCCCTCCACGCGCGGCGCCATCGACGCGGCCCGCGCCGCCATCGCTTCGGCGGCCGAAGCCGAAGAGCCCGCGCGCGGGGCCTTCGGCCTCAAGACCAAGCGCGGCGGCAAATCCAAGCTGCAGGAACGGTTGGACAGGCAGGCGGCCCGCGAAAGCTCGACGGTCAAGAAGGCCTTTCTGGCCTCCGTCACCGCCGTGGCCCTGACCGGCGGCGTCTATGGCTACGCCGAACTGAGCGACGGAACGGACCTGCCGCATTTCGACCTGTCGCAGTGGGGCGGTCAGGCAAAGCCGGCCCTTTCGGCCAAACCGACCGCGCCCGCCGCCGGCCTGCCCATCGCCGCCTCGGCCGTCGTCACCGACGCCATTCCGCCGCTGAACCTCGCCGGGCCGGGGGCGGCGGAATACGAACAGGCGGTCGGTCGTCTGGAATCGGGCGACAACGGCGGCGTCGAGCTGCTGAAGCGCGCGGCCGACCTGGGGTACGCCCCGGCCCAGACCTATCTGGGCCAGCTCTATCTGGCGGGCGGCAACGGCTTGAACGCCAATCCGGCCGAAAGCCGCCAGTGGGGCCGGCGCGCCGCCCAGGGCGGCGACCCGCGCGGCATGCATCTGTACGGCATGCAACTGTTCGAAGGCGACGGCGGCCCGACCAACCAGACCGAGGCCCTGACCTGGCTAAAGCGCGCGGCCGAACGCGGCCTGCCCGACAGCCAGTACAATGTCGCGCGCATCTATGAGACCGGCGCCGACGGCGTGGCCAAGAATTCGGCCGAGGCCCTGAAGTGGTACATGATCGCCGCGCGCGCCGGCGACAGCGAGGCCCAGGCCGCCGTGACCCGGCTGCGTCCCACGACCAACGCCGTCGATCAGCGCGCCGCCCGCACGGCCGCCGACGCCTTCGTGGCCCAGAACCGCGCGTCGTCGACGGCCGCCCGCTGACCCCCTTGACGGGCCGGGTGGCGGACGACCGCCCGGCCCGCTAAGACCGCTCATCGTCGCCGTCCGGCGCCTGTCGTTCCGTTCCAGCCAAGGCCCGCGCTTTGGATATCTATCTGCCGATCGCCGAGGTTTCGGTGAACTGGCCGACCCTGGTGATGCTGGGGGCGGTGGTCGGATTCGTGTCCGGCCTGTTCGGCATCGGGGGCGGCTTCCTGATGGCGCCGATCCTGGTCTTTCTGGGCATCCCCCCCACGGTGGCGGTGGCCAGCCAGGCCAGCCACGTCGTCGCCTCCTCCACCTCGGGCGTGATCCGCTACGCCGGCCAGGGCGCGGTCGATTTCAGGATGGGCGCGGTCATGGCCATGGGCGGCGCGGCCGGCGCCCTGATGGGGGTCGAACTGTTCCGCTATCTGCGGTTGCTGGGCCAGGCGGACCTGGTCATCGCCCTGTCCTATCTGGTCTTCCTGGGGGCGATCGGCGCCCTGATGCTGAACGAAAGCCTCGGGGAAATCCTGCGCCGTCGCCGCGGCGCGCCTGCGCCGCGCAAGGAGCGCCGCCGCCCGATGTGGCTCTATGGCCTGCCGCTGAAGATGAAGTTCCCCAAGTCGGGCCTCTATATCAGCGCCCTGCCGCCGTTCGGCCTGGGCGTCTTCGCCGGTGTCCTGTCCGCCATCATGGGGGTGGGCGGCGGCTTCATCCTGGTTCCGGCCATGCTGTACGTCTTGCGGATGCGGGCCGGGGCGGTGGTCGGCACCAGCCTGTTCCAGATCATCATCACCACCGCCATCACCACCATTCTGCAGGCCGGGCGCAACCAGACGGTCGACGTCGTCCTGTCCACCATCCTGCTTCTGGGCGGGGTGGTCGGGGCCCAGCTGGGCGCGCGGTTCGCCGGCCGCTTCCGGGCCGAGGAACTGCGCGCCGCCCTGGGCCTGATCGTTCTGCTGGTCGGCATCCAGATGGGGCTGGAGCTGTTCGTGCGCCCCAGCGACATCTTCATGCTGGCGCCGGGGGTGGGCGACTGATGCAGGCCCTGCCTCCGCCCCCGCTCCCCGCCGTCGCGCCCCTCGTCGTCGCGCCCTCCCCCGACCGTTCCGTGGCGACGACCGGCGACCTGCGCGTCGCCGCCGCCCTGACCGACGCCCAGGTCCGGGTCGATTCCAGCTTCCGCGGCGCCTCCATCGTCCTCTACGGCGCCGTGTTCAATCCGACGACCGAGCCAGCGGATGTGGTGGTGGTGGTGCGCGGCCCGGACGCCCCCGTTCGCCTGGTCAAGAAGACCCGCAACATGGGCGTCTGGCTGAACAGCCGCCCGGTCCTGTTCGAAGGGGCGCCCGGCTTCTACATGACCGCCTCGACGCGGCCCCTGTCCGATATCGCCGACTTCGGCCAGTTGCGCCGCCTGGGCGTCGGCGTCGATCACCTGCGCATCGACGCGCCCGAGGAAAGCCGAACCGTCACGCGCTATGGCGTGCGCGACGTCGTGGTCAGCCGGCTGGGCGACGACTATCTGGACTGGCGCCGGGCCGTGATCCGGCTGAAGGAGGCCGCCGCCCTTTACGACACCGATCCGCAAGGGGTGGAGTTCGTCGACAAGGGTCTGTTCCGCGCCGAGGTCAAGCTGCCGACCGTGGCGCCGACCGGCAAATACTACGCTGAGGTCTGGCTGTTTCAGGACGGAGAGCCGCGCTCGGTTTCGAACCTGACCCTGACGGTCGAGAAGGTCGGGCTGGAGCGCGACATCTACGAGTTCGCCCACCGCCGGCCGTGGCTTTACGGGGTGCTGTGCGTGGTTCTGGCGGCCCTGACCGGCTACGGCGCCTCGCGCATCTTCAGCCGACGGAGCTGAAGCCCAATTCGGCGCGCAGGGCCCGGGCCGTAAGGCCGCCGGCGCGCAGTTCGGCCAGGGTCACGGATCGGTCCCGCTTGGCGTAGCGCCGACCGTCAGGCCCCGCCAGCAGCCGATGATGGCGATAGGTCGGGGCGGGCCAGCCCAGCAGCGTCTGGATCAACCGCTGCACATGGGTCGCCTCGAACAGGTCCTGGCCCCGGATGACGTGGTTGATCCCCTGCCGGGCGTCGTCGTGCGTCACCGCCAGATGATAGGCGACGCCCGCATCCTTGCGCGCCAGCACCACGTCGCCGGCGACCTCGGGCCGCACCGCGATACGGCCGGTTTCGCCCTCCGGTCCCTGACCTTCCTCGATGAAGCTCAGCCCGGTCCAGGTGGCCTCTCCCAGCGCCTCGCGCGCTCGGTCCAGCCACAGCCGCCAGGCGAAGGGCTGGCCCTGGCGCAGCCGTTCAGCCTCTTCCGCCGGATCGTGCGGGCCGGGCCGCACCGCCTCCATGGCCCCGTGCGGCGCGTCGCCCAGGCTGTCGAGAATGGTCTTTCGAGTGCGGAAACAGCGGTAGAGCAGGCCCCGTCCCCTCAGGTCCGCGATCGCGGCGGCGTAATCGTCCAGATGATCGGACTGGCGCCGCACCGGCGTTTCCCAATCCAGCCCCAGCCAGGCCAGGTCCTCCAGGATGGCGGCCTCGTATTCGGGCCGGCAGCGGGTCGGGTCGATGTCCTCGATCCGCAGCACGAACCGCCCACGCGCGGCCTTCGCCGCCGACCAGGCCGTCAGGGCCGAGAAGGCGTGTCCCTTGTGCAGGCGGCCGGTAGGGGAGGGGGCGAAACGGGTGGCGAACATCGCCCCGATCCTAGCCGTTTCCGGCCCCGAGCGGCGCCCCGCTCTTTCGGAGGGCGGCGCCTTCGTCATAAGCTTCAACCATGCCCGTCGCCCCGACCCTTGAGGACATCGCCGCCGCCCGTGAAGCGTTGGCCCAGGCCGATCCGGCCCTGGCGCGCGCCCACGCCGCCCTGCCGCCGTTCGAATGGCGGCTGCGGCCCGGCGGCTACGAGGGGCTGTTTCGCATGATCGTGGAGCAGCAGGTGTCGGTGGCCGCCGCCGCCTCCATCTGGGCGCGAACCGTGGCCGGCCTGGGGGGCGCCGTGACGCCCGAGGCGGTTCTGGCCCACGACGTCGAGACCCTGCGCGCTTTCGGCCTGTCCGGCCAGAAGGCGCGTTACGGCCGCGAGATCGCCCTGGCCCAGGTCGAGGGGCGCATCGACCTGGAGCATATGCAGACCCTGTCGGACGAGGCGGCCGTCGCCGCCCTGACCGCCATCAAGGGGGTCGGCAAATGGACCGCCGAAACCTATCTGATGTTCTGCGAAGGGCGGCTGAACGTCTTTCCCGGAGGGGACGTGGCCCTGCAGGAGGCGATGCGCTGGGCCGACCGGGCCGAAGTGCGGCCCAACGAGAAACAGGCCTATGCCCGCGCCGAAATCTGGCGGCCCCATCGCGGGGTTGCGGCGCATCTGCTCTGGGGATGGTATGGGGCCGTTCGGCGCGGAGAGGTCGCGCTGGAGGCCGCCTGTCCGTGACCCCGATCGATCCCACCCTGACCGAGCCCTTGCGCAATCCCGACACCGTTCTGGCGGCGCTGGATTTCGCCGGGGTGGGCGTCTTCGCCGCCACCGGCGCCCTGGCCGCCGCGCGCCAGAAGCACGACGTCGTCACCTTCGCCTTCTTCGGGGCCATCACCGGCGTCGGCGGGGGCACGCTGCGCGATCTGCTGCTGGGCCTGCCGGTCTTCTGGGTGCAGGACTGGCGCTATGTGGCCGTCTGCCTTCTGGCCGCCGTGGCCGTCTGGCTGGCGGGTCAGCGCGACTGGCGGTTCCGCGCCCTCTTGTGGCTGGATGCGGTGGGTCTGGCCGCCTATGGCGTCATGGGCGCCGCCAAGGCCGAGGCGGCGGGGGCCGCTCCTCTGATCTGCATCGTCATGGGCACGCTGACCGCCTGTTTCGGCGGGGTGGTGCGCGACATCCTGGCCGGTCAGCCCTCCATCCTGTTGCGACGAGAGATCAACGTCTCGGCGGCCATCGCGGCGGCCACCCTCTATATGGGGCTAAGGATGGTCGAGACGCCGGTGTGGCCCGCCGCGGCGGTCGCGGCCCTGACGGGGTTTCTGGTGCGGGCCGGCGCCCTGCGCTGGGGCTGGAGCCTGCCGGGTTTTCCCGAATGCAAATGAGCGCGATCCGTCGCCTGTTCGTCATGGCGGCGTCTTCGAATCGGGGTTAGTCTGACGCCATCGGACTAGGGAAGGAGATGCGTCTTCAATCCTGTCGCCTTGGCATCCTCCGTCGCAAGAAGGAGGGCCTGATGCAGGTCCTCCACCGGCCGCCGTCCGGCTATCCGGCCCTTGTCCTGAACGCCGACTTCCGGCCCCTGTCCTACTATCCCCTGTCGTTGTGGCCGTGGGAGGAGGCGGTCAAGGCGGTCTATCAGGACCGCGTGGACGTGGTGTCCCTGTACGACAAGGTCGTGCGCTCGCCCTCGATGGAGATGCAGCTGCCCAGCGTGATCGCGCTGAAAAGCTATGTCGATCAGGACCGCAGCCCCGCCTTCACCCGCTTCAACGTCTTCCTGCGCGACGGCTTCGCCTGCCAGTACTGCGGCGAATCGACGGACCTGACCTTCGACCACGTCGTTCCGCGCTCGCACGGCGGCCGCACCACCTGGGAGAACATCGTCGCCGCCTGCGGTCCCTGTAATCTGAGGAAGGGCGGACGAACGCCTCAGCAGGCGCTGATGCCCATCCACCGCCACCCCTACCGCCCCAACGCCTGGCAGCTGCAGGAGGCCGGACGGCGCTTCCCGCCCCACTATCTCCACCAGAGCTGGCTCGACTACCTCTACTGGGACATCGAGCTCGAACCTTAGGGTTTGCCGCTGTTTTCCCGTTAATGCTCTGATGCGGGTGCAGAGCGATATTTGCGTGTTGCGCGACGTGCGCCAACCGCGTTGGCTCCATCCAGCCCGGGCGGCGGCGCAGCCGAGCCTTCGTCCTAGAAACGACGGCTGATGCTCACGCGAAGGGTGCGACCCAAAGGATCCTGCGCGTTTCGGGCGTAGCCGGGGGCGGGACGGCCGTCCCCAAGGCGCGCTTCGGGTCGGTTGTCGAACAGGTTCTCGACCTCGACCTCCAGATGGAAACCGTCATTGCGACGACGCTCACCTTCGCGGGTCGCGCCCGGCGCATCGAACGTCATGCTTATCCGGACGCCCGCCGTCAGAAGGTCCGACAATCGGATGTCTTCCGGGCCGTCCCGGCCCAGCTCGCGACGGAGGCGCGCGGGGCCTTTCCAGTTCACGACCGCATTGACGCCCCATCGTGCGTAACGACCGTCCAGTTTGACGATCAGCTGGTGACGAGGGACGCCGCCTCCATCGCCCGCCAGCTGGTCGAGCCTGGGGAGGTCGTCCCGAATGACGAGGCTGTCGCCCAGTCGCCAGATATGGGAAATCCCCACCTGTATCGACCCAGGCCGCGTCGATCCGTTCGCGTCTGCCCCGAGCGGGATGTTGGCCGACAGACCCGAGGACAGGGTTTCGGACTTCGACTGCGCCAGATTGATGGGGCGCTGATCGACGCCGATCAGCCGACCTTCCGCATCTCTGACGATGCGGTCCGGAAAGGCGGCTTCGACGGCCGGAGTCAGCGTCGGCAGGGCGCCGATGGCGTTCGAGGCGCGTACAGTCTGGAGATCAAAATTGCCTTGAACGCCCCAACGACCGAAGGGGGCGGCGGACGCCGACAGCGACGTGGTCTGCGTCGTCTGCGGCGCCAAGTCCGGATTGCCGCCAAGCAGGGGCGTGATCTCTACGGCCTGTCCGGATCGGAAGTCATAGACGGGCCGAGACGGACCGTATTGAAGCGGGGCGAACCTCTGCTCTCGCGTCGGCGCATCGGTCGCCTGCGACCACTGGGCCGATAGCCTCAGCCTGCTCAGCGGCGTCCAGGCGAAGCCGGCGTTCAGACCGCCATTTGCGCCTGCATCGGTCTGACGGTTCAACCGGCCGCCCAGATTGACGGACAGGTCGCCCCAACGCCGGGTTCGGTCCGAAAAGCCGGAGAGGATGGGCAGGTTCACATTGGATCGTAGATCGAGCGTCTGGGCGGTGTGGGTCGGCGTTTTGGTCGCGTTTCGCGTCTCGGATCGCGACGCGGTATAGCGGGCGTCTGCCGTGACCAGGATCGGCCCGGTCGGCAGCTCCATCACGGGGCGATCCGCTGACACGGTCGCCGACAGAACCTGGGTGCGCGAGGCGAACCTGGTCAGCCCCGATTGCCGGCTCCGGGCGATCAGACCGTCCATGCCGGCGCGAAGGGACCAGCCTAGCACGCGACCGCTGACGCCGCCCGCGGCGGTCAGGCTGTCCACGGTCTGGCGGGTTTCGAGGACATGGCCCGCCGTCGTGGTGGTGAAGGCGTCGCTCTGTCTCCGGGCCGCGCCGGTGAACGACGTCGTCCAGTCCCCGACGGCGCCGGTCGCGGAGACCGTGGCCGAGGCGACCCTGATCTCTGGCCGCAAGGTGTCGGCCTCGCCTGCCGACGGGCTTCGATCGTCCGCAGGGCGCTCGTCCGCGCGCAGCGAGGTCGTGCGCGAGGCCTGGACGCCCAGCTGGAAGGTGTTGTTGTCCTCGATGTGCGACTGACGCGCATCGCCGACGACGGACGAGGTTCCGCCCGCGTTAGGCCGGGCCATCTTCGCCTGCGCGTCACGGCTCTTGAACGCGGCCTGCAGCACGATGTTGACCACGCGGCGCGAGGGATCGCCGCCATAGAGGGCGCCGGCCTGCGGCGGCAGGGTTTCCACGCGGACCAGGGCGTCTGGCGGGAAGCCCATGAAGTTTCTGGCGTCCACGACCTGACGCCCATTGACGATGACCACGGGCGGCTGCTGCAGGCCCAGGCGTTCGCTCAGGCGGGCGATCACTTCGCCGATGTCATAGGCGCCGAGATTGTCGATCTCTTCCGGAACCAGCTCCTGCTCCGGCGCGACCTTGGCCGCGCCGCGCCGGCCGACGACCTCGACCTCTTCCAGTTGCACGGGGGGCGGCAGGGGAGAAGGTTCGGCCTGGAAGGCGATGAGGATCAGATGGGCCAGCATGAATCCCTCGTCCCTGCGAACGGATCACAGGCGCGATGTGCGGGCGAGACGTGAAAAAGGCCGGGCGTCGCAGACACCCGGCGAGGCTTTTCAGGTTGAGGAGCCAGGCCCGCCCGGCTTAGAGAATTTGCAGGCCGGGGATGCGGATGGAGCCGCTGCGGATCGTGCAGCTTCGCCCGCCCGCATTGACGGGGGGCAACACATTGTTGCTGAAGGTCGCGGTGCTGGTCGCATTGTTCCAGGCGACCACGACCGTGCCGTAGCAAGGATCGTTGGCGACGGTGTTCGCGCCGATCGTCAGGGCGATCGAGGTGGTCGAACCCGGCACGACCGCGGCGCTCCAGGCCCCGCTGGGCGCCACGGCGGCGCACAGAATGCTGCCGGCGGTAATGCTGCGGGTCGGGATAGGCGCGCTGGTCGCGCTCAGCGGGCTGGCGGTGACGGAGACGTTGCACGTCACCGTCGTCGTCTGGGAAAGGGTGACGGATCCCGATCCCGACACGCTGCCGGAGCTGGGCGAGAAGGATTGCGCGAAGGATGGCGAAGCCAAAGCGACCGTCGCGAGGGCTGCGGCGGCGAAGGAAAGCGTCTTGATCATGATAGTCCTCCCTTGAGCGGGCCTTGATGGCCCTTGTGAAATTTGGACCGTCCTAATGTTCGGACGCCTATTTACAGCGCCGTCAGCATGAGGGAGTCAAGAATAGAATTGTTATTTTTCAATGCATTAATGACGTGTTAGCGCTCTGTCCCCGGCCGCGGGAGCGACCGGGGTGATGCGATAATCAGCCGCGCATCGGCGGAGCCGAGCCGTCAGAAGCTCTTCGTCAAACGCACGGCGATCAGCCGTGGATCCAGGGTGAAGACATTGGTGGTCAGGCCCGTGTCGTCCGAATTGGTGAAGGCGTCGACGATGGGCGCATCGTCGAAGACGTTCTTGACGTAGGCCTGAAGCGTCAGGCCCCGCTGGGCGTCCTTCAGGGAGACGGAAAGGTTGAGATTGTCCCATCCGCGCAGGTGGTCGTACTCGGTGTTGTAAATTCGGAAATAGCTCTCGGCCTGGCGGTAGTAGTCGCCACGCACGGTCAGGTCCCAGTCACCCAGGAACCAGGTGTACTGAGCCCCGATATTGGCGGTCCAGTTGGGCGAATTGGGCAGTTCGTTGCCGCCCAGGTCCGCCTCGAAGCCGCGTCCGCCGTTCGGCGCCTGGGTCAGGGGGTCATAGGTGAAGCCGTAGAACTGCCAGAAGGGCAGGCTCGACGCGAGGGCGGGGTTGAAGGTGCCGAACCGGGACGATCCCGCACACAGGGCGCTGAGGGAGAAGACGGCGGTCTGCGGGCCGAAAGAGCTGTTCAATATACGTTCAGCCAGATCCCTTGGCGCGATGCAGTTGGACGGCACCTGGATCCAGGGACGCAGCGTGATCCAGTCCTCATTGCCCTGGGTCCGGTTCATCACGTCGATTGACCCCTCGCCGTCGGCGACGCGGGTCTTCAGATATCCGAAGTTGGCGTCGATCTGGAAGTTGGGCGTGGGCTGGTAGACGGTCTCGAACTCAAGCCCCCAAATCTTGGCGTCGAAGTTCTCGTTCAGCGAGATGCGGTCGACGATCTGAGAGACCTGATAGTCCTTGTAGTCGTAGTAGAAGGCGGTTGCGTTCAACCGAAGCCTCCCGTCCAGCAGGGTGTTCTTGGTCCCGATCTCGAAAGCGTTGACGTATTCGGGCTCGAAGGTGCTGGCGAGCGGCTGATACTGGACGACCGTTGGGTTCAGGTCCAGGCGCGGCGGGTTGGTGCCGCCGCCCTTGTAGCCGCGCGACAGCGACGCATAGATCAGGGTGTCGTTCGTGAACGACAGATCGGGCGTCCAGTCCAGAACGACGCGGCCCGTCAGCGCCTCCCACTTCTGTTCGATGTCCGGCAACGCATAGTAGCCCTCTCGCACATAACCGCCGGTGGCGAGGCCAGGATCTCCGTTAAGGTTGGCGCCGAGAAGCAACTGGCTGGGGTAGGGCGTCGTATCCTTGCGATCCTCGGTATAGCGCAGGCCGGTGGTCAGGCGCAGCTCGGGACTTAGATCCCAATATCCCTCCCCGAAGACGGCCCAGGACCGCGTGTGAACGACGTTCTTGCTGCGGAAATAGTTATGCCCCTCCTCGTTGATCTCGCTGAGCGGGTTGGGATCGACATAGACGCACTCGAAGGGCTGCGTACTGTCGCACGGCCGCGTGCCGTAACCGCCGTTGGGCAGGAAGTCGAAGTTGTAGAAATATTCGGCGATGAGCGAAAAGGTGTTGTTGAAGACGAAGTAGTCATCCTGAGATTTGAAATTCAGGTAGTTGGCCCCAAGGCTGAAGTTGAAGCCGCCGTCCCTGTCCGATTGCAGCCGGAACTCCTGATACCACTGGCGACTGTCGGAACGGCTGATATCCGCCGACAGAATGCGATCCGATGGTCCTAGCTGAGGGTCCGTGTAGATCCCGCCCGGCGTCGCCGTTGATGGGGTCAGATCCCCGAAGAAATCATAGACATTGTTGCTGTCGACGAAGGTCGGGTTGGACACGTATCGCGCGTAGTCTTGCGACGCATAATAGTCGTCCTTCGCATAGGCGGTCTGGGAGTACAGAGTGAGGGTGTCGGTGAGATCGAATTCGAGATTCACCTGAGCCACGTCGTTCTTGGCGCGGAACACCGGGTCGTAATTGGTGGCGATCTCCCTGAGATTCCGGGACTGGACGACGCCCTCGTAAGGGTCGAAGCCGAGGGGGATCAAGTTGACCGGCTGGAAGTTGAGGTCGAGGCCGATGCTGGGGGCTGTCCCCAGCAGTCGAACGGGTCCGAACGATCCGCCATTCGGCGCGCCATAGGCTGCGTCGCTATACAGAGAGCCGGGCAGGCAGCCCTGGCTCAGCTGATCCTGGGTGTAGGGCGTCGTGATGGTCGCCGACCCAACCTGGGTCGGGCCCGGATCGGTGGTGCAGAGCTGCTTGCCGGTGCGCGAGCGGTTGTCGTCCTCTTCGAAATGTTCCCAGATCGCATTGGCGCGGAACCGCCTCCGTGGGCTCCCAGCGCGCCGACAAACGGGTGGTGAACAGGTCGCGGTCGTTTACATGGGTGTCGTTGAAGCTGTTGTAGTCGAAACCGTCGCGCTTGGTCAGGGCGAAGGCGCCCCGGACGGCGAAGGTCTCCCCAAGCGGGATGTTGACCATGGCCTGCGCGCGTTTGCTCTCGTAGTTGCCGAGTTCGCCGGTCACGAATCCCTCGGACGCGAAGCGCGGCAGTTGGGGGAACATGTTCACCACCCCGCCGGTGGCGTTGCGGCCGTAGAGGGTGCCCTGCGGCCCGCGCAGCACCTCGACCCGATCGACGTCCAGATACTCCTGCTCGAACAGCCGGTTCCGAATCAGGGGCGTGTTGTTGAAACTGACGGCGACCGCCGGGTCGCTGGAGGCCGAAACGGCCTTGGTCCCGATCCCGCGGATCGAGAAGTTGTACATGCTGAAGTTGGCCTTGGAGAAGGTGACGTTCGGCACCGCGCGCAGCAGTTCCGAACCGCCTTCGATCTGACGCGACTGCAGGGCTTCGGACGACAGGGCGGTGACGGCGATGGGCACGTCCTGCACGGACTGCTCGCGCTTCTGGGCGGTGACGATGATGTCGTCCACGACAGCGGGGGCGGGGGCGGGGTCGGTCCGAGGCGTCGATGTCTGCGCCAGCGCCGCAGGCGCCCAGGTCATCAAGAGGGCTGTCGCCGACACGGAGAGCGCGAGGCGCGCGCGAATACAGGCCGCTGGAGCCATGAAATCCTCCCGAAGCGCGACGCCATGCCGACGGCGCGCGATGTGCGTTTCCTCCCGCCTGATGTGTCCGCTCGGCGAGGCGGGGCCGCCGGCGGTTGTCGCCAACTTCGCACTACTCACCGACATGTCAATACCTATTGACAGCGATGTTGGTTGATCGCCGCCTGAGAACGGAGCAGCGTGAAGGCGGACCGAGTGGCGAATTCGGGCGATGCCTATGACGGCAGCTTTCTGAGGGGCTGCATCTTCACCGACCACGCCGCCGGTCGGGCCATAGCGTGACCTGTCGCCCTAAGGCGATCGGGTCCAGGTCTGGGTGCGGCACATGAGGGGCGCGATGCAGCCGCGCACCGAAAGCCGTCCGCCCTCGACCAACGTCAGACTGCCCCGACCGGCGCGCTGTCCGCTGGCCGGATCATAGAGCGAGCCGCCGCTCCAAGTCGTGGGACCGCCCGTAAAATCGTCCAGAACCCGCAAGCCGCGCAGGGGACGGGATCGCAGGGCCGGATCGGGATTGCGGACATCCGTCTGATCCGGATTGCGCCGCAGGCGCGCCGCATCGACGACGCGACCGCAAAGCGCCGCGCCGCACCTGTGGATTTCGACCACGCCGCCTTGGACGGCGGTGCGCCACCGACCCAGGAGCGGGCTCTCCTGCGCCGCTGCCGGGTCGACCGCCGCCAGACCAAGGATCACGGCGCCCGCAACGCGGAGCATTAGGGCGCGACCAGAAGGGTGTTGCGAACCTCGACGGGAATCTGATCGTAAAGCGTGGTTTCGCCCAGACCCAGGCGGGCGCGGGCCTGATCCAGCGGTTCGGCCATCAGCGCCTCGTAATCCAGTCCTGGCAACCAGGCCGCTCGCCGTCCCCGGCGCCAGGCCTGAAGAATGGCGCGGGCGCAGGGATAACCCGTGCGCGCCCGGGCCGCTTCGACGGCGACGCCCGCCGCGATCAGCCCAAATCCGGTGCTGCGCGTCTGCGGCAGGGAGAAGGCGACCACGCAGGCCTCGCCCAAGGCGTCGGTGCGATAGCCGGTCAGGATGTGCCATAGATCATGAACGTCGCGCAGGCGGCGCGCATACCAGGCATAGGGATGGGCGGCTTCGATGTCCGTATCGGCGACTTTTCGGCTCTCCCCGGCCAAGCCGTAGGCCGACAGATTGCGTTCGTCGATGAAGTCCAGATAGGCGCGGCCCACCGAACCGGGGGGCAGGGATTCCAGCCAGGCGCGGTCTTGCAGACGATCCGCCAGTTCAACCATGAGGAAGGCTTGGCGAGAGCCTTCGGCCTCTTCCAGCATCCTGTGATAGCCGCGCCGGACGGACCCCCCAGCCAGGGCGTTCATGATCTCGAACACCTGAGCGGTGTCTTCCTTGTCGGCGATCAGGCGACGCAGCGCGCGCAAGGCGCGGAACGGCTGGACGCGCCGGGGTTTGAGCCGACCGGCCGTTCGCGTCGGCGCAGGCGCGGCTACAGGCGCCATCGCATCGTCGATCAATAGTTCCGCCGTCACTTGCTCTCTCCCTGTCGGTGCGCTTAACCAATCTTCTATCTACATGACTGTAATTAACAACGATGTCAATAGAGCGTGTCCGTCGTCGCCGACGCACTCCAGATGAGGCCCGGCTGGAAGCGCTGGCGTCCGCCCGTGCAAGGCTGCTGGGAGGGGGGCCGGATTCCGTCACCCTCAAGGCTGTGGCCGATGATCTGGGCGTGACGCACGCCAATCTGATCCACCATTTCGGATCGGCCGAGGGTCTTCAGTCGGCGCTCATGGGGTCGATGGTGGCGGACCTGTCCAATGCGCTGGACACGGCGATCGCGCGCCTGCGGACAGACGAAGGCGCGCCGCTCGAACTCATCAACGCCGTTTTTGACGCCTTCGCGGAAGGCGGGGCGGGAAAGCTGGCCGCCTGGATTGTTCTCAAAGGCGATCTCACCCATCTCGAACCAGTCAGGGCCGCCGTAAACAACCTTGTTCACGCCATCGAGGACAAACTGGGCGACCCGTCCAATCCCTCCCGCAATCAGCTCTCGTCCGCCGTTCTGTTCATCGCCCTGAGCGCATTCGGCGACGCCCTGATCGGCGCGCCCCTCCGAGACATGCTCGATCAGGAGGACGATGCCAGCCGAAAGGTCGTCGCGGGCCTGCTGCCCTATTTTCTGCTGAAGGCGGAACGGTGAATCCCTGAGCATGACGCTCTTCGTGCCTAAGCCACCGATGTCAGGTGTGAAGACTGTGGGTCGCTTCGGCAGGTAGGAATTTTTTCCACCTGCATGTCGCCCTTTGGCGCGATCAAGTCGAACCCGACGCAATGCCCGCTCTGTCAGCCCGACGTCGTCGGTCGCGGGGAACCGTTTTCGACAGACGCTCTGAAGCCGCCTTTGCGTCGCAGGGCGAGCGGCGTGGTCTGATAGCGCGCTTTGAACGCGGTCGACAGATTGCATTGATAGCGAAAGCCCACCTTGTTGGCGATGTCCGACAAAGGCGCGTCGGTCGTTGTGACGAGGTGGTGGGCCAGGTTGATCCTCTGTTCCTGGACATATTCCGCAACGCTGACGCCGAAGAGGGTCTTGAAGCCGTAGAAGAGTTTGTTTCGGTTGACGCCGACACGCTGGCTTAGAGCCTTGACCGTGGGAGGTGCGGCCATCTGTCGGTCCAGAATGTCGCGAGCGACATGCAAAGCCTCGACGTCGCGCTCGCTGAGCCGAACCTGCAAGCTGTTCAGATCATGGTCGTGCAGAAGGTGGTCGAGCGCCAGGATCATCAGTTCGTCGGCCTTGCGGGCGAGATAGGACCGGGCCAGTCCGCCCCGAGGCCGCAGTCCGCCGATGACGTGAGAGGTCAGCGTCTTCAAGGGCGGGCTGAGCGGAAAGGGGCGGTAGATGACGTCGTCGTCCGCGGTCTGGGCGCCGTTGAGACGGAAAGGCAGATCGTCGGGCGTTACCCCGCAAAGCTGGGCCAGGCGTTCGGGTTTGCAGCATATCGTCACCCATTGCAGGCGCGCGTCGGCGGGCACGACCTCGACGACGTTCTGCGCTTGGGGCATGCGGATTAGGCGCCATGACGGCTCAAGCTCATGGACGGTGAGCGCGCCGCCGAACGTCATATCGATCGTCAGGTCCAGGCTGAAGTTCAGCCGCACCCAATCGCCGTCGTGAACCTCGAAGGCGCGGCGCCGACGGAACGCGCAGTTGAAGATCATGATCCTAAGATCGTCGCCACAGTAGTATTCGATGAAGCCGGTTCCGTCCTGGGCGTCCAGCAGGATACGAGACAGGGTGGCGGCCTCGTCGCCATCTGTCGTCAAGACGCCGAGGCCGGAAAACGCTTCCGACAGATCTTGGGATCCGCCCCAATGGAACTGGTGCGTCATGGCCGCCCTCCATCCACGGCGACAAGAGGATCATGGCCCTTCCGTCAAGACAACGAAAAACGACAAAGACTGCGCATTCCAAAAAACTCAGTGCGCCGGGCAAAAGACACGCGCCCGTCATCCGCATCATCGTTCGGCCTTCGGAACGGGGGTTCGACTATGAAGCGGCATCTTAGTTATTCGGAAGACTGTCGTCGGCTGCTGATGGGCGGGGTCGCGGCGAGTGTTCTGGTGGCAAGCGTTCTGGCGGCGGGAGGACAGGCTGTCGCCCAGGAGGCGACGGCGTCGCCGCCTGTCGTCGGTCATGTCGAGGACATCGTCGTCACCGCGCGCAAGGTGGCGGAACGGGCGCAGGACGTTCCCGCCTCCATCAGCGTCACGACGGGCGAGCAGTTGCAGGCGGCGGGCGTCAACGACATCCAGGGCCTGACCCAACGTTTGCCGAACGTGGCCATGAGCGGCGGGATCGCGGGAACCTTGCAGGGGCAGGTCGGAATTCGGGGCATTTCGACCCTGGTGCGTAATATCGGAGTCGAATCCGGCGTCGGCTTCTATGTGGACGGCGTCTATCTGGGGCGGCCCGAGGCCTATAATCAGGAACTGATCGACATCGACCGGATCGAGGTCTTGCGTGGGCCGCAGGGGACGTTGTTCGGCAAGAACACCATCGCCGGCGTCTTCAACATCGCCACGAAATCACCGGGAGACGTCCTGCAGGGCGAGGGACGGGTCGAGGTCGGGAACTACGATCTCTATCGGTTGCAAGCCTATGTGATGGGGCCCCTGTCGGATCAGTTCGGGTTCAAGCTGGCGGCGGGTTACGTCAAACGCGACGGGGTCTATGAAAATCTGTCGGGCGGGCAGAACGGGGACGCCATCGACACCGCCTCCTATCGCGCGTCGCTCTATTATACGCCGCGAGACACGACCAAGATCGTACTGTCGTTCGACGGGCTGAATGATCGGGGACATCCGGCCTTCTTCCAGGTGGTCGATCTCGCCGGCTACACCAGCGCCGATGTCGTGACCCAGAAGACGACGCCGCATAGGATCGACAACAACCGTCCAGACAGCTTGACGCGGGACAACTATGGCCTCTCGCTGACGGCGGAGCAGGATGTGGCGCTGGGAGCCCTGACGTCGATCACGGCCTGGCGGCGAAGCCGATACGACGCTTCTCTGGACGACGATCAAAACCAGGTCGACTATTTGTCTTCGGACCTGTGGAGCGACACGACGGAGATTTTCTCCCAGGAACTGCGCCTTGCCGGCCGATTGGGCCCGAAGAGTCGCTACACGGTCGGCGCCTACGCCTACAATCAGAAGGTGGATACGGATCGCATACTGACCTTGGGGGCGGGGTTCGGCATTCCCGGGAACCCCGGCCTCACCACCATCGGCTCGGTCAAGTCCGAAGGCTACGCATTGTTCGGCGACATCGACCACGACTTCAGCGACCGCCTGAGCGGTTCGCTCGGCCTGCGGTATTCCAAGGAGGACAAGACGGTCCAGTTCGGACAGAACGATCAGGCTGGCGTCTTCAGCCTGCTGGGTCTGCCGACGCTGAACTATGCTGCTGATGCGTCCGACGGCGATCTGTCGCCGACGGTCTCTCTCTCGTACAAGGCGACGCCTTCCATCCTGCTTTACGGACGGATCGCCAAGGGCTTCAAGAGCGCGGCCTTCAACGTCGATCTGGTCAGTTCCGTCAATGGACTGTCGGCGGGGCCGGAGAGCGCCACTAGCGGCGAAGCGGGGGTGAAGAGCGACCTGTTCGACCGGCGTTTGCGCGTGAACGCCGCCGTCTTCACCACACGCTACGACGACCTTCAGGTGTCGCAACTGCTGGGCTCGGGGGTCACGCTCAGCAACGCGGGCAAGGCGACCATCAACGGGGCGGAGCTGGAGTTGACGGCCTTCGTTGCGCAAGGATTGCGATTGGATTTTTCCGGCGGATACACGGACGCGACCTACGATCGTTTCGAGAACTGCAGCGTGCCGACGTCGCTGGGCGGCGGTTCGGCGGACTGTTCGGGCAAGCGCGTGATCGGAGCGCCCAGGTTCACGGTTCACGCCTCGGCCGAACAGGTCTGGCCGGTCTCTCTGGGTGAACTGGTGGCGCGCATCGATTTCAGCGGTCAATCGGAGGTCTATTACGAGGCGACCAATTCGGATCGTTTCAAGGGGGACGCGCGCAGCGTGGTGGACTTTCGTTTCGGTCTGAGAACCAGCCGCTGGGACGCCTTCGCCTGGGTCAAGAACGTCGGAGACGAGGCCTATGAGACCTATATGGACGATCGTTCCGCCATCGGCGTCTTGAAGACCACGGCCTATGGCGAACCCCGCACCTTCGGCCTGACCCTGACGGCGCGATTCTGAGGGCATGACGATGAGTTCTGCGCTTCCCGCCGGCGTCGAAGCGCGCGACGTGGAAACGGCGGCGGGCCGCATCGCGGTCTGGAATCGTCCGGGGGAAGGCGCGCCCCTTGTCCTGGTCCACGGAAACAGCGCCTCGAAGGCGGCCTTCGCCGACCTTATGGTCGAACCCGCTCTGGACGGTCGACGGTTGGTCGCCCTGGATTTACCCGGTTGCGGAGAGTCCGAGGACGCGCGCGACCCGCAAACCTTCTACACCATCCCCGCGATGGCTCGGATCGTCGCCGAGACGGTCGAGCGGCTGGCGCTCCCGGCGCCGGTGGTGCTGGGCTGGTCGTTGGGGGGACACATCGCCATCGAGGCCATCGGTCAGGGCATGGCCATGTCCGGCCTGGTCCTGACGGGCACGCCGCCGTGCGGACCGGGCCATGACGAACTGCCGGGGTCTTTCCGTGACACCGAGGTCATGGCTGTCGCCTTTATGGAAGAGCCGCCGGAGGCGATGCTGCAGTCCTATGTCGAGGCGCTCTACGGCGGTCGACGGGCCAAGCCGGAGGCGTTTCTGGTCGATGCGCGAAGGACCGACGGACGATTGCGGGCGACCTTTTCCGCCAATTGGCTCAAGGGGCAAGACGGCTTTCATCAGCGTTCGGTGGTCGCCGGATGGGATGGCCCGATCGCCGTTCTTCAAGGCGAGGAAGATCCCTTCCTGCATGTCGAGGTTCTTCAGAGCCTGGCGTGGGGACGGCTGTGGCGAGACGCGGTCCAGCTTCTGCCGGCGGGTCACGCGCCCTTCTTCGAACACCCCGCCCTGTTCGCGGCCGAACTCGCGTGTTTTCTGCGCGACATCGAAGGTTGAGGCGCCATGTCTGAAACGCGGGACTGGTTCGCTCGGCATGGCGGCGAGATCGTCGAGTGGCGGCGGGATATCCACGCCCATCCTGAACTGGCGTTTCAGGAACGCAGAACCGCCGGTTTCGTCGCCGAACGCCTGCGGACCTGGGGGCTGGAGGTTCACGAAGGGATCGCCGAAACCGGTGTGATCGGCGTGCTGCGCGGCGCGGAAGGGACGCAGGCCCCCGCCATCGGTCTTCGTGCGGACATGGACGCCCTGCCGATCGAAGAAGCGACGGAGATCGCCTATCGGTCGAAACATTCCGGCGTCATGCACGCCTGCGGTCACGACGGCCACACGGCGCTTTTGCTGGGCGCGGCTCGTCGCATCGTCGATCTGACGAGAACGCGCGGCCCGTTCCCCGGAGACATCGTCTTCATCTTCCAGCCTGCGGAAGAGAACGAGGGCGGCGGCCGACGCATGGTGGAGCAGGGCCTTTTCGACCGCTTTCCCGTCCGCCAGGTCTTCGCCCTTCACAATATGCCCGATCTGGAGATCGGTCGTTTCATCACGCGCGCCGGGGCCATGCTGGCGGGATTTGACACCTTCGACGTCCGCGTCGAGGCCGAAGGCGGCCATGCGGCGTTTCCCGCGGTCGGCGGGGACGCTGTTGTCGCGGCCGCCGCCCTGGTCATGGGGTTTCAGACCATCGTGCCGCGTCAGACGCCCGCCAGCGCCGCCGCTCTCCTGGCGGTAACGATGATCGCAGGCGGATCGGCGCATAACGTCCTGCCCGATGTGGTGACGCTGGGCGGCTCCCTGCGCTGGTTCGAGCGCCCGGTGATCGAAGAGATTCGGTGTCGGATGCAGGCGCATTGCAGAGGGGTGGAGACCGCCTACGGCGTAAAGGTCATCCTGGATTACCAGGAACGCTATCCCGCGCTGGTGAACGATGTCGCCTCAACCGATCTGGCGGCGCGGGCCGCGCGTCGCGCCGTGGGCGAAGACCGTGTTGCGACGGATATAGCGCCCATCATGGGGTCGGAAGACTTCGCCTTCATGCTGGAACGGACGCCGGGCGCCTATCTGGGCTTTGGGAATGGGCCGGGGACGGGCGGATGTCTGCTGCACAATCCCCGCTACGACTTCAACGACGCCGCCCTTGAAACGGGCGTCGCCTTCTGGACCGCTCTGGTCGAGACCTTCTTCGAGGACATGCAGACGGCGTGAGCGCGCTGGACGCCATCGGCCGTCGTCTTGTCGCCGAACTGACCAAGGACGCCCGGCTGCCGGTTCAGACCCTGGCCCATCGCGTCGGTCTGTCTCGCAACGCGAAGACTGCGGCGGCCAAGCCCTGCGAGTGGGCGCCGCTCAGCGCCATCTCCCTGGTTCGTGCTCCCTGGTTCGTGCGAAGGCGTCCGCTTCGCCTTGCAGGCAATGACCCCGACCAACGTCTTTGCGATCGCGCGCGATCACGACTTCTAGTCGTGTTCTCGGTGGACGGGAACGACCGGAAGAGGGCCCTGAGCGGATCGCTCATTCCGCTGTCTGGCGCGCCTCGGTGATGTGGGTGACGCCGTTGGCCGCCAGGCTGTCGCGGCTCCAGGTCGGGGGGACAGCGTGAACCAGGATGTTGGAGCGGCGCTTGCGGACGCGGGCGGCGGCGGCCTCGGCCTGGCGCTGGGTGAAACCGTCGGCGTCGAGGGCCACGCCCCCCGCCCCGTGATCGGCCCACAGTATTTCAGAGGACTGGGGGTCGTGGATCGACACCATCCGCACCCGGCCGAAGGGGCGACACATCGAAAGGGTGTCGCTGATGCGGCTGTCGGGCGCGCCGAGCCTCAGGCCATCGATCTCAAGTACGACGGCTTTGCCCATGACCTCGATGAAGGGCGCGCAGCGGTCCAGGAGGCGCAGACGCGACCCCCGCGCCGACATCGTGGTGAAGGTGAAGGGGCAGAAGATGGCGAAGGCGGCGCCGTTCCGCCGATAGTCCTGCATGATCGGTTCGAGAAAGTCGGCGACGCCAAGATCGATGGCCGACAGGTCCCGATCGGTAAAGGTCTCCAGGCCGCGTGGCAGGCCGCGCCGCACCGCGTAGGCGCCGACGAGGCCGAGATCCAGACGCCAGACAGGACTGACCCAAAGGTCGATGTCGGCCGGGCCGTCCCGTTCGGTCACGAAGGTCGTGCGGGTCCGACGCGACTCCAGGGGCGGAATCCAGTTGGTAGGCCAGGCGGCTGCGGCCCTTTCGTTCGTGGCGGCTGGCGGGGGCGGGGGCGGCGGCGGCGCGGCCGGATCGATCTGTTCAGCGACCACGGCCTGGGCCGTCAGGGACGAAACGCGCGCCATGGACAGGTCGCTGTCCTGATTGCGGCCCAGGAAGAAGGCCAGGACCTGACGGAAGACCTCCGCGCATTTGACCTGGCCGGCGTAGGCGTCGGCCGAGGCGATCGCCGCGATGATGGTCGTCTCGTTGAGGCGAAGGAACTGGTCGGGCGGAGGCAGGGCGCGGGCGAGGTCGCGTTCGAACGTTTGCCAGACGATCTCTTCACGGTTGGGCCAGCGGTCGCCCAGCTCCTTGCGGATGGCGTCGAACGACAGAAGGAAAACGCGGCCCTGACGCACCAGGCCGGCCTGGGCGATCCGTTCCAACTGTTCCGTGCGGCCCGCTCCGAGGTGGCCCAGCGGCAGATGACCCAGGTCGATATTCGGCAAGGACGGCCTTCAAACACGGCGTTCACGGTCGCCAAGAGTGGAAGACGGCGGGGCCGGGTGCAAGGGCGTTCGTTTCAGCCAGAGCTTCAACGCCTCCCAATGAATGGCGCCGACAACCTTGAGTGTCAGGGCCGGCATCGATAGCGCGGCTTCCAGCAGGGCGGCGTCCGTCAAAGGCCGGCGACGCCCCTTCATCGCGGCGACGATCAGCAGGCCCTCGCTGTCGAAACCATCGATGGCGAGGTCCAACCGCTCCGACGGCGCATGGCCGCGAAAGGCATAGCGCATGTCCATCCCCATGAAGGGGGAGACGTGGAGCGCCTTGGCCGCACCCTGACGAAAGCGGCCGCCACGGGCGTCTTCATCGGCGACCGGCAGAACATAGGCGTGACGCTGGCCGAAGGTGCTGGTCACTTCATAGATCACCGCCGCCAGACGACCATCCGGAGCATGGCAGTAATACAGGCTGATGGGGTTGAAGACGTAGCCGAGGATGCGCGGCATGGTCAGGAGTCGTATGGCGCCGTCGCCGATGTCGACGCCTGCGCAGTCCAGATGAGCCAGGATTTGATCCCGCAGCGGGATTTCGGAGCCGTCGCCGTGGTCGCGGTCGTGGAAGCCCAGCAGGTTGAAACGGTTGCGCGAGAACAGCCGCAGGCGGCGATCGATGGCCTCCAGTTCGCCCAGGTCCAATAGCAGCCAGAACACCCGATACCGCAGCCGATGCTCGCGCGGACGCAGCCGCCGATGCATCACCTCGCCGCGATAGAGGGCCGAGATCACGCCGCGCGGGCCAGGTCGACAGCGGTGGGCGCGATATGGATGCGTCCGCTTTCGTCGGCGACGGTCCATGGACGACGCACGCCGCCCAGTTGTTCCGCGACCGCGAGGCCGGATTGGAGGCCGTCCTCGTGAAAACCCGCGCCGAAGTGGGCGCCGCAGTACCATACGCCGCCCTGGCCCTGGAGGCTCCACAACATTTTCTGCGCCTGGACGGCGGCCGGGTCGAAGATGGGGTGTTCGTAGATTTCAGTGCGCAACAGCATCTCGGGTCGGGGCGGGCGCGGCGGATTCAGGGTGACGAACAGGTCGGGTCCAGTCAGGCCCTGAAGCCGGTTCATCCAATAGCTGACGCACAGGCCGCCCTCGACCCCGATATAGTTCCAGGCCGCCCAGGCGCGGCGCCGACGCGGCATAAGGCCGGCGTCCGAATGTAGAACGGTGAGATTGCGGCTGTAACGGAAGGCGCCCAGCAAGAGACGTTCGGCCGGCGTCGGTTCGGCCAGCATGGCCAGGGCCTGATCGGCATGGGCGCCGATGACGACGTGGTCGAAACGCTCGATTCCGCCGTGGGAATCCAGAACTTCGACCCCGTCGTCCAGTCGCCGGACCCGCGCCGCGCCGCGTGACAGGCGAATCCCGTCGCCCAGATCCTGGACCAGCCGGGCCACATAGGTCCGGCTGCCGCCCTGGACCGTGCGCCAGACGGGACGGCCTGTCAGATTCAGCAGACCGTGATTGCCGCAGAAACGGATGAAGCTCTCGGCCGGATAGTCCAGCAAGGTGTGGGCGGGCGAGGACCAGATGGCGGCGGCCATCGGCAGCAGATGATCGTCGCGGAACGCCTCGCTGAAGCCCTCGCGCTTCAGATAGTCGCCCAAGGTCAGGTTGGGATCGCTCAGAGACGACAACTGCGCCGGGGCCATGCGGTAGAAGCGCAGAATCTCGCGCAACATGTTCCAGAAGCGCGGGCGGAAGGCGTTGCGGCGCTGGGCGAACAGGGCGGGGGCGGCGTATTCGAAACGCCCTTCGTCCAGGGAGACGGCGAAGGACATGTCCGTGGCCCGGCTCTGGACGCCAAGATGGTCGAACAGGGCCACGAGATTGGGATAGGTGGCGTCGTTGAAGACGATGAAGCCCGTATCGACCGGCGTTGCGGCGGCTGCGGTCTGGACCTCGACCGTATTGGTGTGGCCCCCCAGACGGTCGGCCTGTTCATAGACCGTCACCTCATGGCGCCGGGACAACAGCCAGGCGCACGACAGCGCCGATATGCCAGAGCCGACGACGGCGATCCGCAGCGGGCGGCCGTCTTCGCCTGCGCGCGCGGTCGAGGGGCGCGCGGTCGATTGGCCTGTCATCGGCATGGAAACTCCCGTCATGTTTTCCGTTTCGATACGTCGCGCGCCGACGCTCGGATGCCGCAATCCGGATTCGGCCAAGTCGCGTATAAAAGCCATGCATGAAACGGTCTTCGCATCGCCGGAACTTCGAACCATGAGCGCCTCGACGGGCGCCGGAGACGAGAACAGCCGTCTGATCCAGGCGGTGGCGATGACCCGCGACCGAGAGGCTTTCGCCCGGCTGTTCGGCTATTTCGCACCTCGGTTGAAGGCCTATCTGATGCGGGCCGGCGCCACGGCCAGCGCGGCCGAGGATTTCGCGCAGGACGCCATGCTGACGGTCTGGCGCAAGGCCGATTTGTTCGATCCGACAAGAGCCAGCGCGGCGACCTGGATTTTCACCATTGCGCGCAACCGGCGCCTGGACATGCTGCGCAAGGAATCGCGCCAGCCCCCCGCGCCCGAGTTCAGCCTTCTGCCCGAGGAGCCCGAACGCCCTGACGACCTGTTGTCGGGAGCCGAGGAGGCGGCTCGGCTGAACGCCGCCCTGCGCCAGTTGTCGCCCGATCATATCGAGGTGCTGCGCCTGGCATTTTTCCAAGGCGACACCCATTCCGAGATCGCCCGTCATTTGAACCTTCCTCTGGGAACCGTGAAGTCCCGCATCCGCAAGGCCATGATCAAGCTCCGCATCGCCCTGGAACCGCTGCGAGGTCCGCAATGACTTTGGCGCGCCATACCGTGTCCGACGACCGTTTGCTGGCCTATGCGGCCGGTACGCTGAGCCCGCCCGAGGCGGTGGTCGTGGCCGCGCACCTTGCGCTGCGGCCGCGTGCGGCGGCCTTCGCTCGCACCTTGCAGGCTGTGGGCGGACGGATGCTGGACGACGTGGACCCCGAACCCCTGGCCTCGGATGCCCTGGCCCGGATCATGGCGCGCGCCGAGACAGACGCCGGCGTGGTCCAGACGCCGCGCCCGCTGAACGACATGCCGCAACTGCCCGAGCCGTTGCGGCGCTACGCCCTGGGGCCCTGGCGCTGGAGGGGGCCAGGCGTGCGCATCCGTGACGTCCACGCGCCCCGCGACGGGGATTGCCGCGTCATACTGCTGGACATCCAGCCCGGCCGCGTCATGCCGCGACACACCCACGGCGGGGTGGAGCTTACCTGCGTCCTGTCCGGCGCCTACGCCGTCGAGGACGAACGGTTCGACGTCGGCGATCTGGAAGAGGCGGATCACGAAACCCTGCACCAGCCGCGCGTGATCTCGGATGAGGCTTGTCTGTGCGTGGCGGCCCTGGACGGTCAGATCCTGCTGGACGGCTGGCTGGGCAAGGTTCTCCAGCCCTTCGTCAAATTGTAGGCGCATCCGCAACCGTCCCTCGCGGGTCGGGTTTCCCAAGCGAAGGAGACGGCGTTTTGGTTCTGATCGTCTGCGCGATCCTGGCGGCGGTCGCCCTGACTCTGGCCTGGCTGATCGTGCGTCTGGCGGGGGATGGCGGCTGGACCGACGTGGTCTGGACCCTGTCCGTCGGCGCGATCGGCGCCCTGGCGGCTCTGTGGCCCGCGCCTGAAGCGGTCTGGACGCGCCAGGGGCTGGCCGCGTTGCTGATCGGCCTGTGGGCGCTGAGGCTGGGCGGCTATATCGCCCTCAGGACCGCGCGGTCCAACACGCCCGACCCGCGCTACGAGGACTTCAAGAAGGAATGGGGCGGCTGGGAACTGAAGGCTTGGGGGTTTCTGATGATCCAGGCCGCTACGGTCGTCGTCCTGGCGACATCGGTGCGCGCGGCGGCCGTTCGCCCTGAGGCGGTCTTGGGATGGCGCGACGCCTTGGCGGCGATCATCGTCCTGGTCGCGGTCGGGGGCGAGGCTCTGGCGGATCGTCAGATGGCCGCCTTCCGCCGAAATCCGTCGAACAAGGGCAAGGTGGCCGACACGGGACTGTGGGCCTGGTCCCGGCACCCGAACTACTTCTTCGAATGGACGGTGTGGCTGGCGTGGCCGATCATGGCCCTGGCCGACGGCTATGTCTTCGGCTGGCTTTCGCTGCTGGCGCCGATCCTTATGTGGTGGCTGCTGAACCATGTCAGCGGCGTACCGATGCTGGAGGCCCAGATGCTGAAATCCCGGCCCCAGGCCTACCGCGCCTATCAGGCCCGCGTGTCGCGCTTCCTGCCCTGGCCGCCCAAGGCGCGCTGAGAGGAGCTCAGTCCTCGGCGGCGTCCGGGGCGACCAGAGCGTCCAGGGCCCGGGCCACATTTTCCAGCGTATAGGGTTTTTGCAGTATGGGGCGGTCGGCGTGGGCCGCCGGCAGCTTGGCCTGCTCGCCATAGCCCGAGGCGAAAAGGAAGGGCACGCCCAGTTCCTTCAGCCGATTGGCGACCGGATAGCTGGTGTGGTCGCCCAGGTTGATGTCCAGCACGGCCAGGGTGGGGGGCGAGGCGGCGATGAAGTCCAGGGCCGCATCGACCGTGGAGGCGGTCAGCACCGAGGCGGCGCCCAGGCGGTTCAGCACGTCTTCGGCGTCCATGGCGATGATCAGACTGTCCTCGACCAGCAGCATGCGCTGCCCCTTCAGGATCGTCGTGGGGGGCGGGGTCGGGTGGCCGATCGAGGTGCGGGGAAAACGGATACTGCGCGCCTGATCGCGCCCGCGTTCCGAGACGTGACGGGCCGGAATGCGCAGGCGCACGATCACGCCTTCCGGCGGATAGTCGATGCTAGACTCGCCGCCCAGGTCATAGGGCACCGAACGGTCGATGATGGTGGAGCCGAAGCCCTTGCGCGACGGGGGCCTGACGGGCGGTCCGCCCTGCTCTCGCCATTCGACCAGAAGATCGCCCGCAGGGTTGAACCGCCAGTCGATGTCCACCAGTCCGCTGTCGGACAGGCTGCCGTATTTGGCCGAGTTCGTAACCAGCTCATGGATGACCAGGGCCATGGTCGAATAGGCTTGGGGGTTCAGGAGAACGTGGCCGCCGGTCGAACGAATCCGTTCCGGCCCCTCGGCCAGGAAGGCGGCGGCTTCGGCGTCGATCAGAGCCTGCAGCGGGGCAGGTCCCCAGTGATCGTCCGTAATCTGATTATGGGCGCGCGCCAGGGCGTGGATTCGGCCGTCGACCATGGTGACGAAGCTCTCGATGGAGTTGTCGTGCGGCTTGGACTGGCGGATCAGGCCGCGAATGATGCCCAGGATGTTGCGGACCCGGTGGTTCAGTTCGGCGATCAGCAATTCCTGCCGCTCGTTCGCCTGTTGGCGCTGGATGGTGGCCTCGTCGGCCATGCGCAGCACGACCTCGATCAGCGTGGCGCGGAGGGTCTCGGCGACGCGCTTTTCCGAGGCGGAGAAGTCGCGCGCCCGGCCCACGACCGTCTCTTTCCACTCCTCGAAACTGGCGCGGGGGGTCAGCCGGGGGCCGTTGGGGCCGTATTCGACGGGCTTGTGCGGATCGCCGCCCCACCTGACAGAGCGGATCAGCTCCTGTCGGAACAGGATGACGAAGTTCGGCGCCGCGCGAGAGATCGGAATGGCCAGGAGGCCCGCCGCCTCGGACGGCGGCGCGTCGGGAACCAGGCGGCTGATCTGGTCGGCGCCATAGACGCGGTCGGGGCTGATCTCGGTCAGTCTGGCGACGATGCGGCGGAAGGTGCCGGCGTCGGGCGTGACGCCCGAGAAGGCGTGGCTGCCGTTGATCCAGACGCCCACCCCATCCGCCGGAATGGCGCTGGTCAGGATTTCGCTGAGCCAGTCCGGATCGTTCAACAGGGTGTCGTCGGAGGCTACGGCGCCCAGCAGCTGGTCGGCGATGTCGCGCGCGCGACGTTCGAACTCGACCAATTCCTTGCGTTCCCGACTCTCCAGCCGCATCGAGAACATCTGGGCCAGCAGCTCATAGACCGAGCGGCGCTCGAAACTGGGCGCCATCGGGCTGTAGTGGTGGCAGGCGAACAGCCCCCACAGCCTGTCGTCCACGATGATCGAGATCGACATGGAGGCGCGCACGTCCATGTTGCGCAGATATTCGATGTGGATCGGCGAGACGCTGCGCAGCACCGAAAGGGACAGGTCCAGCAGACGCCCCTCGCCGTCGCGGGCCGGCAGGACGGGCACGGGTGCGGCCTCGATGTCGCAGATGATGCGCAGCAGGTTCCGCCGGTAGAGCTCCCTGGCCTGACGCGGGATGTCGCTGGCCGGATAATGAAGGCCCTTAAAGCTGCCGATTCCGGCCTTGGCGGATTCGGCCGCCACTTCGCCCGAGCCGTCCTCGGCGAAGCGATAGATCATGACGCGGTCGATGCCGGTCAGGGCGCGGACAAGGCGCGCGCCCTCGTCGAGGAAGCGCATGAGGTCCGGCGCCTGATCTAGGCGGGCGATCATGGAGCGGACGGTGTTGGTGGCGTCGCCGCTCAGTTCGCTGGAAGGCTGGGCCTCGATGACGATACGGCCGTCCGACACATGAACGGCGATGTCGAACGGGGGCCGGCCCGGCATCAGCGGGTGGTGGAACATCCGCTCTACCGCATCGACGCCGCGCAGCATGGTCACGCGATTGCGCAGCGTGTGAATGGCCTCGTCGTCGAACAGGCCGTCCAGAGGGCGGCCTATGACCTCTTGGGCGGTCAGCCCAAGGAATTCCTCGATATTGGCGGAGGCGCGTTCGACCATCCAGTCCTGAGTGAGGACGAGCAGGAAGCCGATCGGCTGGATCGCGCCCAGCAGATGGATCGGTTCGCGGTCGCAGTTGGTCAGATCGACCGATCCAAAAGGTGAATCGGTCATTGGCCGTGTTCCCGCTGCGCGGCGGCCAGAAAAATCTGGAACACCGCACGGGCCGCCGTCACGGCGTCGTCGATATCCTGGGGGCGGGTCAGGCGTCGGTCGATCAAATCGACCAGGGCGCGCCAGCGGGCGGCGCGGTCGTCGTCGATCAGAAAGCGGGTGGGCGCGCCCTGGGGCGCGCTGCGGCTCAGAAGGGCGCCGCCCAGACGCGAGCCTTCAAGCACGTAAAGCGCGCCGAGGACGGCGGCGGGGCCGGTCAGGCGCAGGTCGATGTCGCCGAAGACGGTCGGCCGACCCAGACGCGCGAGATCGTCCGACAGGCGATCCGCGCGCCGGCGCAGAGGCCAATCGGGGACCAGGGCCTCGACGCCGGCGGCGTCCAAAGCCGTCTCCACCGGGGCGAACACCCGGGCCTGGGCCGCCAGGAAATCTGCGTAACCGTCCGCATGGGTCAGGTCGTAGCGAGAGAAGGCGGCGTCGACCGCATCATGGTCGGGACGTGTCGCCTCACGCAGCGCCTGACGGGCGTGAACAGGCGGTTCGCCCAGGCCGAATTGCTCTTGGAACGAACCTCTCATCTCCTTCGTCTAGCAGAACGCGCCTGCAAGGCAACGCTGCGTTATCTTGTGTACGGTACAGGACAAAGTCTTGTTGCAGCTAAGAAATATCTGACGCGCCGAATGTCCGCCGCTCAAATTTCGAACACGCGGTAGGGCGTGTCGCTCAGGGTGCGAAGGACCGGCAGGGCGACGTTGTAAACGGGCACGCCGCGCGCCGTGCGGCCCTGGGGCGCGCCGCGATGGGCGTGGCCGTGGACCACCAGCTTGACGTTTTCGTAGCGGTCGATGACCTCGGCCAGGCGCGAGGAGCCCAGGAAGGGATGAATCTCTGGCGGCTCGCCGACCACCGTGTCGACAACAGGCGAATAGTGCAGCAGGACGACGCTGCGTTCGGTGCGCAGGGTGCGGATCGAGTTCTCGATCAGATTGGCGTCCTCCACCGCCTCCTGAACGAAGGTCTTGATCGAGGTCTCTCCGAAGGAGCTCAGCATGTAGCGGCCGAAGCCGCCGACGAAGCCCTTGCCGCCCGCGAAGCCGACGCCTTCGATCTCGTAGGCTTCGCCGGTCAGCATCCGGACGCCGGCGTCGGTCAACAGGCGTGTCACCTCTTCCGGCTGGCCGCAGTCGTGTTCGTGATTGCCCAGGACGCCGACCATGGGAATGCGGCAGGCGCGCAGGTCCTCCAGCAGATTCTCGACCTCGACACTCTTGCCGAAATTGACCAGGTCGCCGCACAGGCACAGCACGTCCGCGTCTTCATGCACCCGCTCGAACAGGTCGCGGTAGACGCGCTGGGTCGTCTCGCCGACGTGCAGGTCGCCGACGGCGGCGACGCGCAGCCGCTGTCCGGGTCCGGCGTCCATGCCGGGCTGGGGCGTCTGGCCTGCGGGTGAGGCTGCGGGTTCGGCCGGCATATCAGGCGACGGGGTCATGACGTTCCTCGAGACCCTTGCCGACCACATCGCCGAAGCCCCATTCGGAGATGTCGGCCACATAGTCGCGCGGGCTGAACAGGCGGCCGCGACAGACCTTGACGCGCGGCGCCGGCAGATCGACCTGGGCCTGGAGCCGCTCGCTGAGTTCGGTCATCAGCCAGGCGGGCACGCTGTCGCGCTCGGTCGGATAGGCGAAGCGAAAGTTCAGCAGGTGCGCCATCAGCACCTCCCAGTACAGGTCCATCTGGTTCAGCAGCGACTTCCAGTCCATGGCGTCGGCCTGTTTCAGGATGACGTGGTTCACGTCGGCGCCGTCGTAGCGGTAACGATCCTGGATGAAGACCTTGGACAGGATCAGGGCGGTCGGCGGGGTGATGCCGACCGTGTGGCCATAGACGTCGATCGTGTCGTCCCCGAACCAGCTGTCGGACACGGCGATCGTGCCGTTCGACATGGCGAAGATGACGTCGAAGAAGTGTTTCTCGTCCTTCCAGACCTTGGCGATCCAGCGTTCGTCCTCGACGTCGGTGCGATAACCGCGCGCCTGGAAGAAGGCCAGGATGCGGGGATAGTCGCCCGGCTTGCAGAAGACGTCCAGGTCCTTGGTCGGCCGTCGGATGCCGGTGTAGGCGGCGACCGCATAGGTGCCCGACAACAGGAATGGAATGCCGCTTTCCTTCAGCAGGCGCAGGGATTCGGCATAGAATTCCTGGGCGTCGGGCGGGGGCTCGAAAGCGGGGGCGGCGACGGTGTCGGACATGGCGAACTCATTGAAACAGCGCGCCTTCGCCGAGATGGGTCTGGCTGTGGAACCCGATCTGAACGACGCCGGCGCCCCCGGGTTCCGCCAAAGCGGGAGCCTTAGCGACGGCGCGACGTTGGGTCTCACGAGCGACGCAAGGCGATGACCCACGGAGGGGTGGATGTCCGACAAGCTGGCGCCTTACCGCGCCAAACGCGACTTCAACCGCACCGCCGAGCCGCGCGGGAAACAAGGGCGGACCAAGGGCGAGGGCGGGGCCTATCTGATCCAGCGGCACGCCGCGACGCGCCTGCACTACGACTTCCGCATCGAACACGACGGAGTGCTGAAGTCCTGGGCCGTGACCAAGGCGCCGTCGCGCGATCCGGCCGTCAAAAGGCTGGCGGTGGAGGTTGAGGATCACCCCCTGGCCTATGGGACGTTCGAGGGGACGATCCCTCAAGGCGACTACGGCGGCGGCACGGTGCAGCTGTGGGATCGGGGGGCCTGGACCCCGCAGGAGCCGGACGTGGAGGCGGCGCTGAAGCGCGGCTCCCTGAAGATGACTTTGGACGGGGAGCGGCTGTCCGGAGGCTGGGCCCTGGTGCGGCTGAAGTCCGATCGCGGCAAGCCGTCCAAGCGCAACAACTGGCTGCTGATCAAGGAAAAGGACGAGCATGCCGTCCCCGGCGAGGGCGACGCCAATATGGAGATCGACGCCTCGGTGACTACGGGCCGCACGCTGGCCGAGATCGCGGCCGGGAACGTCAGCTGGCCGACGCGGCCCAAGGCCGGGGCCGCCAGGACCCAGGCGAAATCGGCGCCCAAACCGAAGCCGGCGGCCAAGCCGACAGCCAGGAAGAAGGCGTCGGGGCCGCACGCCTTTTTGCCGTTGCAGCTCTGCAAGACCGCCGACCATCCGCCCGGCGGCGCGGGCTGGGTCCATGAGATCAAGTTCGACGGCTATCGCATCCAGATTTCGACCGGCGGCGGCCAGGCGCGGCTCTATACACGCAAGGGTCTGGACTGGAGCGACCGTTTCCCGGAACTGGCGCGCGACGCCGCCGCCTGGCCCGAGGGCGTGTGGGACGGCGAGGTCTGCGCCCTGAACGCGGAGAACGCTCCTGACTTTTCGGCCTTGCAGACGGCCCTGTCGGAACAGAAGACGGGGAGCCTGGTCTTCTTCGCCTTCGACCTGCTGCGGGACGGGGACGAAGACCTGCGCGACCTGCCCCTGGCGCGCCGCAAGGCCCGGCTGGAGGCTCTGGTCGATCGCGTCCCGGCCAAGGCGCGCGGACGCCTGCGCTATGTCGATCACTTCGGCGCCTCGGGTCAGGCCGTGCTGGAAAGCGCCTGCCGCATGGACCTGGAAGGGGTGATCTCCAAACAGCTGGACGCCCCCTATCGCGGGGGCCGGTCCGCAACCTGGGTGAAGTCGAAATGCCGAGGGCGCGACGAGGTGGTGATCGGTGGCTGGTCGTCCGAGGCGGGGCGGTTCCGCTCCCTTCTGGTCGGGACGATGAAGGGGGGCGGCCTGACCTATCTGGGCCGGGTCGGCACGGGCTATTCCGCCGCCCTGATGAAGACGCTGCGCCCGGCCTTGGAGGCGGCGGCAGCCGATGCGTCGCCTTTCGTGGGCCGGACGGCGCCGTCGGGGCGCGGGGTCCATTGGGTCAAGCCGATCCTGATCGCGGAGGTGGAGCACGGGGGCTATACCGAGGCGGGGGCGCTGCGTCAGGCGGCGTTCAAGGGCCTGCGCGAAGACAAGACGGCGAACGAGGTGACGGCCCGGCCCCAGGCTCCGACGACGACCCGGTCAGGCCGCACCGTAGTCGCGGGCGTGACCCTGTCCAATCCGGACAAGGTGTTGTGGCCGGCCACGGATCGCACGCCCGAGGTGACGAAGGTCGAGCTTGCGGCTTTTTACGAAAAGGCGGCGGCGCGGCTTCTGGCCCATGTCGGCGACCGGCCCCTGTCGATCATCCGCGCGCCCGACGGCATCGCGGGCCAGACCTTCTTCCAGCGCCACGCAGGGCCCGGCGGCGGCCCGCGCCTGAAGCGGTTCGAGGTGGGGGATCGCCAACCCTATGTCGGGGTGACGGACGTGGGCGGCCTGGTCGCCCTGGCCCAGTCCGGCGGGCTGGAGCTGCATCCCTGGGGCTGCCGGCCCGACGACCCAGAGACGCCCGACCAGGTGACATTCGACCTGGACCCCGACACGGCCGTCGATTTCGCCGCCGTGATCGCAGCGGCGAAGGCGGTGAAGGCCAGGCTGGAGGATCTGGGTCTGACGCCCTTCGTCAAGACCACCGGGGGCAAGGGGCTGCATGTCGTGGCGCCCATCCGCTCCGACAGCCGCAGCCGGGTGGACTGGGACCAGTGCAAGGCTTTCGCCAAGGCCGTGGCCGAAGCCATGCGTCAGGACGCGCCCGAGCGTTTCACCACCACCTTGGCCAAGAAGGCGCGAGGCGGGAAGATCTTCATCGACTATCTGCGGAACGGGCGGATGGCCACGGCGGTCGCGCCTTGGTCGCCGCGCGCGCGGCCCGGCGCGCCCCTGGCCATGCCGATCGGCTGGAGCCAGGTGAAGGCGGGCCTCGATCCCCGCGTCTTCACCCTGCCCGAGGCGGACAAGCTGCTGAAAAAGCCCGACCCTTGGGCTGATTTTCGCAAGGCCGAGGCCAGCCTGCGGCCGGCGTTGAAAGCCCTCCGACTTTAAGCCGCCTGGGCGCGAAATCCTGATCCCCGGAAATCTTCCCCCCGGGGTTCGCCCTGCCGGACGCCTCGGAAGGACGCGGACTCTAGGCCGCCTTGCCCGCCGAGGTCTTCTTGCGCGCGGCAGGCTTCGCGGCCTTCTTCGCAGCCGTCTTCTTCGGCGCGACCGCCTTGGCGGTGGGACGGGCGGCGCCCTTCAGGCTGTTTTTCAGAGCGGCCATCAGGTCGATGACATTGGTGTCGTCCGGTTCGGGCGCGGCGACCACGCCCTTGCCGCCCTTCTGCTTGGCCTTGATCATGGCGCGCAGGGCGTCGTCGTAACGATCGACGAATTTGGACGGATCGAACGGGGCTTCCTTCTGGGCGATGATCCGGCCGGCGATCTCGACCATGTCCTTGTCGGCCTTCACCGACGGGATGTCGTCGAAATAGTCGTCGGCGTCGCGCACCTCTTCGTGGGACCGCAGCGACCAGGCGATCAGCCCCTTGTCGCGCACCTCCAGGGCCAGTTGGCGTTCGCGTCCGCGCAGGACCAGGCTGCCGATGGCGACCTTTCCGGCCGACTTCATCGCGTCGCGGATGACGGCGAAGGCCTCCACCCCCACTCCCTGGTCGGGCACGACATAGAAGGGGGCGTCCCAATAGACCCGGTCGATGTCGGCCACGTCCACGAACTGGTCGATGCCGATGGTGCGCGTACTGTCTAGCCGGACCTTGTCGAAGTCGGCGTCGCTGAACAGGACGTATTCGTCCTTGGACACCTCATAGCCCTTGACCAGGTCCGATCGCTCCACCGGTCCCGCGTCGGGGTCGGTGGGGACCATGCGGATGCGGTTGTTGGTGTCGGGATTGATCAAGTGAAAGCTGACGTGGGCGCTGGAGTTGGTCGCGGGATAGAGGGCGACCGGGCAGGTCACGAGCGACAGTTTCAGATGGCCCTGCCACAGGGGGCGGCCGGGGGTGCGTCCGGGCATGGCGGTCTCCGCGCGCTTCGATCCGCGACCAACGCGCCGAGCCGCCGATCCGTTGCCGCCTGACGCCTGAGTCACGCTTGAATCAGGCTCTAGCGCAGCACCTTCCAGTCCAGGGCGTGGACGCGGTCGCGGCCCAGGGCGGCGGCCATCGGCGGGGCGGCGAACAGGCCGGCGACGACCGGATCGCGCACGTTCAGACCGCCTGTGAAGGCCCCAAAGGCCGGCAGGACGATCCGCGATCCGTCCGTCACGAAACAGGGCCTCCAGACGCCCGAGCCATAGGCGGCCACGCGGGCGGCGGGGTGCAGGTGGCCCGCCACCTCGCCGAAACGGGCGTCCTGATCCGTGCGGGGCTCCGGCTCGTGCGTCAGGCGCAGATCGCCCAGAGACAGGTCGCCAATCACCATGCCAGGCAGCCCCACGTCCTGAGCCTTGCTTCGGTTCAGGGCGTCGCGGTCGTGGTTGCCTTCCAGCCACAGCCAGGTGCGGCCTTCCGCCAGGACATCGAGGCGGCGGCGGTCGTCCTCGGCCATGCGGGCCAGGGCGCGGGTGTCGTGGAAGCTGTCGCCCAGCAGGACGACCACGGCCGGGTCCAGTTCGGCGATCTCGCCCGCCAGCCGGTCCAGGGTCGCGCGGCTGTCATAGGGCGGCAGCATCTGGCCCCGCGCGGCGAAGGCCGAACCCTTCTCCAGGTGCAGGTCGGCGGCGATCAACACGCGCCGGGCCGGCAGCCACATCGCCCCTGAACAGCGCAGCACGCACGGCTCGCCCGCCACCTGCACGTTCAACCCGCCGCAAGGCCGGCGCGACAGGGATTGTCGCAGGGCCGCGTTCATGCGTCGTCTTCCAGAACCTCGGCGATCAGCATTTCGGCGCTTTCGTCCAGGATCATCTCGGCGGCGTCCCCGCCCACCCGCTCGCGCCCGATCTGGACCAGCACCGGCACGCTGAAGGGCGACGGTCGCGTCAGGGGCTGATGCCGGATGCGGCCCTCGATCCGCGTCAGCATCTGGCCCAGGCGCCCGACATCCAGCAGGCCCGACGCGGCGTCGGCGCGGGCGGTCTTCAGCAGCAGATGGTCGGGTTGGTGGCGGCGCAGCACGTCGTAGATCAGGTCGGTGGAGAAGGTCACTTGCCGGCCGGTCTTCTCGGCGCCGGGCTGGCGGCGTTCGATCAAGCCCGAGATCAGGGCGCAATTGCGGAAGGAGCGCTTCATCATGAAGCTTTCCTCCAGCCAGGCTTCCAGATCGTCGCCCAGCATGTCGGGCTGGAACAGGGCGTCCAGATCGATCCCGTCCATCGGCTTGATCGACCAGATCGCCAGCGAATAGTCGGTGACGACGAAGCCCAGCGGTCCCACGCCCATCCGGTCCAGCCGCCGGGTCAGCAGCATGCACAGGGTGGTGTGGGCCAGATTGCCCTCGAACGGATAGGCGACCAGGAAATGCCGGCTGCCGCGCGGGAAGGTCTCGACCAGCATGGATTCGGCGTCGGGAATGACCGACCGCGTCTCCTGCAGCCCAAGCCATTCCTGCACGTCGGGCGGCAGGACGCGCCAGTGGTCGCGGTCGTGCACCATGTCGCGCACCCGGTCCGCCAGGGACGTCGACAGCGGGAACTTGGACCCGCCCCAGGACGGAATCTTGGGATCCTTGTCATTGGCGTGCGTGACCAGGGCGTCGGTCCCGGTGATGCCTTGAAACGCCCAGACCTGACCCGCGAACTGAAAAGTGTCGCCGGGCGTCAGCTGTTCGAAATACCATTCCTCGGCCTCGCCCACCTTGCGGCCGCCGATCAGCCGGCGCGCGGCGCCGCCGCGTCGGCTGGCGACCCGCACGTTCAGCGTGCCCGCCGAAACGATGGCGCCGACGTTCATGCGGTGGCGCTGGGCGATCTGCTGGTTCCTGACCTTCCAGCGGCCGTCCGGCGTTCGGACGATGCGGGCGAAACGGTCGTAGGTCCGCAGGGCGTAACCGCCGGTCGCGACGAAATCGACCACCTCCTCGAACTGCTCCCAGGTCAGGGCGCGATAGGGGCCGCAGCCGGTGATCTGGTCATACAGGACCTGCATGTCGAACGGCTCGGAACAGGCGACACCCATGATGTGCTGAGCCAGGGTGTCCAGCGTGCCGATATGGATCGGCTCCCAGTCGAAGGCATTGTCGGCCACCGCCTCGCGCGCCGCCTGGCACTCCAGCATCTCGAACCGGCTGGCGGGCACCAGAAGGGCGCGCGACGGTTCGTCCAGCCGGTGGTTGGCCCGGCCGATCCGCTGGACCAGGCGGCTCGATCCTTTCGGCGCCGCCATCTGGATCACCAGGTCCACGTCGCCCCAGTCGATGCCGAGGTCCAGCGTCGAGGTGCAGACCACGGCGCGAAGATCGCCCCGCGCCATCGCCGCCTCTATCTTGCGCCGCTGTTCCGCCGCCAGCGAGCCATGGTGAAGGCCGATGGGCAGGTTCTCGTCGTTGATGGCCCAAAGCTGCTGGAACACGAATTCCGATTGCCAGCGGGTATTGACGAAGATCAGGGCCAGGGTCGAACGCTGGATGGCGGCATAGACTTCGGGGATCGCGTGCTGGCCGGTATGGCCCGCCCATGGCACCTTGCCCTCTGAGATCAGCACGTCGATGACGGCGGGCGTGCCGGGGTCGCCACGGACCAAGATCACGTCCTCGACCTGCGGCGATGGACTGAGCCATCGCCGGATCAGATCCGGGTCTTCGAGGGTGGCGCTCAGCCCCACCCGGCGCATATCGGGGGCGAAGCTCTGAAGCCGCCCGAGACCCAGCGACAGCAGGTCGCCGCGCTTGCCGCTCCAGATCGCGTGGACCTCGTCCAGCACGACGCATTTCAGATCGGCGAAATAGGCCCGCGCGCCCTCCCAGGCGCAGAACAGGGCCAGCTGTTCGGGCGTGGTCAGCAGGATGTCGGGCGGGAAGTCCCTCTGTCGTTGGCGCTTGGACTGTTTGGTGTCGCCGGTGCGCGTCTCGACATGGATGTTCAGCCCGATCTCGCGGATCGGGGTCATCAGATTGCGCTCGACGTCTGTGGTCAGGGCCTTCAGCGGCGACAGATACAGGGTGTGAACGCCGGACCCCGGCCCGGTCGCTGGCTTCGGCCCACGTTCGGCCAGGTCGATCAGACTGGGCAGGAACCCCGCCAGCGTCTTGCCCCCGCCGGTCGGCGCGACCAGCAGGGCGTGTGATCCCGCCTGGCCCGCTGCGACCATCTCCAACTGATGCCGTCGGGGCGCCCAGCCGCGCGACGCGAACCAATCGGCGAAGTGAGGGGGAAGCGTTGCGGGATCAGTATTTGCCACGGATGGCGTGTAGCATGTTCTCGTTCCGTTTCGCTCTGTGCGATGATACGATTTCGCCATGAGCGACGTTCACATGCCTGATTCCACGCCCGGCGGTCCGGTCACGCTGAGAGAAGACGGGGATACGGGTGATCGGTTCCTTGTCTATGCCGCCAAGGATGGCGTCAGGGCCGAACTTCGCGTGCTGGGCGACACCTTCTGGGCCACACAGGCGCAAATGGCGCATATGTTTGGCGTCGATGTCCGCACGGTCAGCGAGCATATCCAGAACATTTTTTCGGATGCCGAATTGCTCCCGGATTCAGTTATCCGGGAATCCCGGATAACTGCCGCAGACGGCAAGACCTACCGCACCAATCTCTACAGTCTCGATGTGGTGATCGCGGTGGGCTACCGCGTCAGTTCGCGGCTTGGAACAATGTTCCGCATCTGGGCGACCCGGGTGCTGATGTCCTATCTGACCAAGGGCTTCGTCATCGACGATGATCGCCTGAGGAATCCGGGCGGGCCGGATGTCTTCGACGAGCTGTTGGAGCGCATCCGCGATATCCGCTCATCAGAAAAGCGGATGTGGACGCGCATTCTGGAACTCGCGACCTTCTGCGCGGACTATAGTCCGGCCGACAAAAGCCTGCACGCGGAATTCTTCGCCGACATCCAGAACACCCTGCATTGGGCCGTTCTGCAAAAGACCGCCAGCGATCTGGTCGTTGAGCGCGTGGACCATCGCAAGGAGACGGCGGGCGTCCTGAGCTTCAAGGGCAAGTCGCCGACAGTCGAAGAGGCCAAGGTCGCGAAAAACCTGATGCACGAGCCTGAAATCAAGGCGCTCAATCACATCACCAGCCTGATGCTGGAGTTCTTCGACAGCCAGGTCGAACAACGGCGCATGACCACACTTGCCGAGTTTCAGTCGAAACTGCGGGATCTGATCAAGCTGGACGGTCGGCCGCTCAAACCCCTGGGGGCGTCCACTTCGGTCAGCCATGCGTCTGCGGCGGCTCACGCATCCAAGGAAATCAAAGCCTATAAGGATCGCCGCAGGCTGGAAGCCGAGAAGGCGGGCGAAGAGCAGCTTCGAAAGATCGCCAAAGACCTCAAGGACAAGAAGCGGCCGAAGTGATCGCTCTGCAGATAGACGCTGAAACCCGCCCGATGGGCGCCGAGCCTTGGGCGGACCTGCCGCCGGCGCTGGCAACGCCGCCGGGAGCGGGGGCGGTGTGCGACGAAGCGGGGACCCGGAAGATCGGGCGCGGAGCGGCTGAGGGGTTCTTCAGCACCGGGCCGGTGCTGGTGGCCCATGCGTCGCTGACGGCGCGGCGGCTGGGGCTGACGCCGCCAGCGCGGTCGTCCGATCTGATGGATGTGCTGGAGCTGTACGCCTTCGTGCGGCCGGCGCGGTTCTGCGCGCCATCGCCGGCGGGGCTGGCGCTTTCGTTGGGATTGGCCGAACCGAAGTCGGCGGAGGAACAGGCGGCGGCCCTGCGCGAGGCTGCGGGGCTGCTGCTGCGCGAACTGGCCCAGCCGGCCTATGCCGAGCGTGAGGCCGCCTATGTTCTGGCCCTGACGATGCAGCGTGCCGGCTGGGCCTGGGGCGAGCGGGTGGTGCAGGCGCTGGAGGCGGGCGGGGTGCGGGCGCGCCAGCATCGCGGATCGGGTCTGGACGTCTGGTCGCGCCTGACCGAATGGGAGGACGAGGCGCCGCGCGGCGAAGCGGGATCGGCCCCGGTCGACAGCGAGAGCGCCCGCATCCGGCTGGAGAAACTGCTTCAGGCCTCGGGCCTGGACGAGACGCGGCCGACCCAGTCCGACTACGCCGCCGAGGCGGCCTTCGCCTTTTCCCCCCGCAACGAGGAGGGGCGGCCCCGCGTCCTGCTGGCGGAAGCCGGCACCGGCACCGGCAAGACCCTCGGCTATCTGGCGCCCGCCTCCCTGTGGGCCGAGCGGAACCAGGGGGCGGCCTGGATCTCCACCTATACCCGCGCCCTGCAGCGCCAGATCGACCGCGAGAGCCATTCGCTGTGGCCCGATCCGGCCGAGCGCAAGAAGAAGGCGGTGATCCGCAAGGGGCGCGAGAACTATCTGTGCGTCCTGAACCTGCAGGACATGGTCCAGGCGGCGCAACTGGGGAATGGCGACCTGATCGGCCTGGCGCTGGCCGGGCGCTGGGCCTTGCATACGCGCGACGGCGACATGACGGGCGGGGACTTCCCCGGCTGGCTGCCCGGCCTGTTCGCCCTGCCGGTGGCCCATGCGGCGAGCGCGGCCAATCTGGTGGATCGGCGCGGCGAATGCGTCCACGCCGCCTGTCCGCACTATCGCACCTGTTTCGTGGAGAAGACCATCCGCGCCAGCCGCCGCGCCGACCTGGTCATCGCCAACCACGCCCTGGTCCTGACCCAGGCCGCGTTCGACGGCGCGCGCTCGGCGCGGGGCCAGAAACAGGACGGCGAGACGGCGGCCCTGAAGCGGATCGTCTTCGACGAGGGCCACCATCTGTTCGACGCGGCCGACAGCGCCTTTTCCGCCTGCCTGTCGGGCCAGGAGGCGGCCGAGCTGCGGCGCTGGATCCGAGGGCCGGAGGGGCGGGGGCGTCGCGGGCGCGGGCTGGAGCAGCGGCTGGGCGATCTGGTCAACGACAACGAGGCGGCGATGAAGGCGCTGCAGGACGCCATCCGAGCCGCCGCCGCCCTGCCGGGCGAAGGCGTGTCGGGCCGCGTCGCGCCGGCCTCGGGCGAAGTGAACCCCATCGGCCCGATCGAAGCCTTCCTTGCGGCCGCCCTGGACCAGTTGCGGGCCCGCACGGCCGAGACGAACACCTATGGCGGGTCCGATTTCGGCATGGAGTGCGCGCTGAAACCCGTCACCGATCCGGTGGCCGAAACCGCGCGGGCGGCGGCCCAGGCCCTGGCCGCCATCGAGGCGCCGCTGCTGGCCCTGGCGCGGCATCTGGAGGACGTGCTGGACGACGAGGCGGCGGAACTGGACGGGTCGCAGCGGTCGCGGATCGAGGGGGCGTTGCGCGGGCTGGACCGGCGCGCGCGCATGACCCTGCCGGGGTGGCGATCCATGTTGGCGGCGCTGGAGGACGGGGGCGATCAGCCCGATCCCGACTTCGTCGACTGGCTGTCAGCCGAGACGGCGTTCGGCCGCATTCACGACGTGGCCCTGCGTCGTCACTGGATCGACCCCACCGTGCCGCTGGAGGCCGCCGTGATCGCGCCGTCGCACGGGGTGCTGGTGACGTCCGCCACCCTGTCCGATCCGTTGCAGGACGATCCATTCGATCTGGCGCGGATGCGGACCGGATCGGCGCGTTTGATCGAACCGCCCCGCACCCTGAAGGTCGAGAGCCCGTTCGACTATGCCGCCAACAGCCGGGTCATCGTCGTCAACGATCTGGTCAAGGACGATCCGCGCCAGACGGCGGCGGCGATGCGCGAACTGTTCCTGGCGGCGGGCGGCGGGGGTCTGGGCCTGTTCACCGCCATCCGCCGGCTGAAGGCGGTCTATGAGCGGCTGGGCCCGGACCTGGCCCGGTCAGGCGTGCCGCTCTACGCCCAGCACGTCGATCCGTTGGAGGTCGGGGCGCTGGTGGATATGTTCCGGGTGGAGGAGAATTCCTGCCTCTTGGGCACCGACGCCGTGCGCGACGGGGTGGACGTGCCGGGCCGCAGCTTGCGGGTCCTGGCCTTCGACCGCGTGCCTTGGCCGCGCCCGGACCTGCTGCACAAGGCGCGGCGCGAGCGGCTGGGTGGAAAAGGCTATGACGACGCCCTGGCCCGCGCCCGCATCGCCCAGGCGTTCGGCCGGCTGATCCGGCGCGGCGACGACAAGGGGGTGTTTCTGATGCTGGACGCCGCCACCCCCACCCGCCTGTTCGCCAGCCTGCCGCCGGGCGTGGAGGTTCAGCGCATGGGCCTGGCCGAGGCGGTAGACCTGACCAGCGCCTTTCTGAACCCCGAGACGACCTGAGCCCGAGACGACCAGCCATGTCCAAGACCACGCCGGCGACCCTGGCCCTGAGCCGGGCCGGGATCGCCTTCACCCTGCATCCCTATGACTACGACCCCGAGGCGCCGCGCACGGGCCTGCAGGCGGCCGCAGCCCTGGGACAGGCGCCGGAGCAGGTGTTCAAGACCCTGATGACCCTGATCGACGGGGCGCCCGCCTGCGTGGTCGCGCCTTCGGACGGCGAGGTCAGCATGAAGAAGCTGGCGGCGGTCTTCGGCGGCAAGTCGGCCCAGATGATGAAGCCCGCCGAGGCCGAACGCCTGACCGGCTACAAGGTCGGCGGGGTCAGCCCCTTCGGCCAGCGCAAGGCGGTGCGGACCGTGATCGACGAGACGGCGATCCTGTTCGACCAGCTGATGATCAACGCCGGCCAGCGGGGGCTGCTGCTGGCCATCGCGCCCGAGGACGCGGTGAAGGCCGCCGGCGCCGTCCTGGCCGATGTCGCCGCCTAGAAGCCGCCCGCCGCCCGCGCTATAGGACAGCCGAACACCGGAGCCCGCATGACTGACGCCCCCGCCAAGCGACACAACCGTCGGGGCCTCTATGCGCCGTTTATCCTGGTGGTGGTCGTCCTGACCGCCTGGAGCGTCTGGTGGCTGTATCTGACGCGCCAGATCGACAGTCGGCTGGAGACCCAGGCCCAGACCCTGCGTCAGTCGGGCTGGGACGTGCGCTATGCCGGAAAGTCGATCACCGGCTGGCCCTTTCGCACCCGGCTGGGCCTGACGCAGTTGGAGCTGAAGGCGCCGTCGGGCCACGCTCTGGACTTTCCCGTCCTGAACGCCGAGGCCAACGCTTATCAGCCGACCAAATGGGTGCTGGTCGCGCCCGAGGGGCTGATGCTGACCCGCGCAGGCAAGGGGCAGGTGGCGGTCAAGGGCGACGCCATCCGCATGAGCGCCAGCGGCATCGGCCAGACTTGGCCCGATCTGGCGCTGGAGATGGTCAATCCGGTCTTCACGACCCAAACCCAGGCCGAGCCCTTTCCCATCGCGCGGGCGGCGAGGGTGGAGGTCTACGTCCGGCCGCATCTGGAGGCGGCGGCTACGCCCGCTGACGCCTCGGGCGACGCCATCGACGTGCTGTTTCGCCTGGTCGACGGCCAGGGCCGGGCCGACGGGCCGGTGGAAGGCTTCGCCCAGGACGGCAAGCTGACGACCCAGTTGGAAGCTACGCTGGACAAGGCCGGCCTGTTGAAACGGGGCGGGGACGCCGCCGGGGTGTTCGCCGCCTGGGCCAGGGCAGGCGGCGCCTTCCGCGCCGTGCGGGGCGATCTTCAGGCGGGCGAGAGCCGCGCCACCCTGTCCAGCCCGGTCTTGGGCGCGGATGGGAACGGTCGTCTGGCCGGCGTCCTGACCCTGCAGGCGCAAAAGCCCCTGCCGGCGCTGGCCGGCCTGACCGCCAGTCGTCAGGGCGCGGTCAACCGCATCGGCGCGGCCGGGGCGGTCGCCGCCGCCGGGGCCGCCCAGATAGCGGGTCAGGCGGCGGGCCAGACGGCGAGTCAGACGACGGAACAGGCGCAGACGCCCCTGACCCTGGTGTTCCGCGACGGCCGCACTTGGCTGGGTCCTTTCCCTCTGGCCCCTGCGCCCAAGCTGTTCTGATGACCCTGCTCGACGCGCCCGAACCCGACGCCGCCCTGACCGCCCTGGACCGCGCCCTGGTCGAGGCGGTGCGGGCGCGGATGGCGGCGGAACCGCGCGCGCGGCTGGACGATGCGGCCATCGCCCTGCGTTCGCTGCTGGCCGATGTCGGCCCGGCCGAGGCGGCGGCGGTCAAGGCGGTCTTGGGACGGGTGGAGGCGACGACCGGCCCGGCCCTGGTCGTCAGCGGCGGTCTGGCCCAGGCGCTGGCGACGGATCGGTTCGGCCTGGGCGCGCGCCCCCTGTCGGCCGACGACGCGCTGAAGGCGGCCGAGGCCGGATCGCGCGCCCTGATCGACCTGACGCCCGACCGGCCCTGGTGGGGTCGGCTGCTGGCGCGGCCCGACATCCGCATCGTCTGGTCTCTGCCCGACGACCGGCGGGGACGGCCGCAGGCCTATATGGTTTCACGCGAGGCGTCGGGTCCGACCGGCGAGGACCGCAGCTTCTGGGTCACGGACAGCGGCTGGTCCGAGGCCAAGATCACGGCCGCCCTGTCGGACCTGGGGCTGGTCGGAGAACCGCTGGCGACGGCCGGCGGCTTGAAGCTGTTCATGCTGGCGGGCTATGTGCAGGTCGACGACGGGCGGCTGCAGGCCGCGCCCGGCCGTCTGAATGGCGTCATCGGCGCTGCCCCCGTTTTCTGAGATCAAGGCTTCCCATGACCGACGCGACCGCGCCCCACGCTCCTGCGCAACAGAGCCCTGCACCCCAAAGCCCTACGCCCAAGCCCGGCATCCTGGACATCGCCCCCTATGTCGGCGGCAAGTCGTCCATCGCCGGCGTGGCCGAGCCGATGAAACTGTCGTCCAACGAGAACATGCTGGGCGCCGGGGAGAAGGCGCGCGCGGCCTATGAGGCGGCGGTCCGCAACATCCACATCTATCCCGACGGCCGGGCGGCCAAGCTGCGCGCCGCCGTGGCCGAGGTGCATGGTCTGGAGCCCGAACGCCTGATCTTCGGCAATGGCTCGGACGAGGTGTTCGCCCTGTTGAACCAGACCTATCTGACCGCCGGGGACAATATCGTCTCGGGCCAGTACGGCTTTCTGGCCTATCGCATCAGCGCCAAGGCTTGCGAGGCCGAGGTCAAGCTGGCGCCAGAGCCGAACTACAAGGCCGAGATCGACGCCCTGCTGGCCCAGGTCGATGACCGGACCAAGATCGTCTATGTCTCCAACCCGTCGAACCCGACCGGCAGCTACAATTCGGGCGAGGAAATCCGCCGCCTGCACGCGGCCCTTCCAGCCCACGTCATTCTGGTCGTGGACGAGGCCTATGCCGAATATGTGACCGAGCCGGACTGGGAGACCGCCTTCCCCCTGGCGCGCGAAGCGTCGAACATCGTCGTCACCCGCACCTTCTCCAAGATTCACGGTCTGGGCGGTCTGCGGATCGGCTTCGGCTATGCGCCGGTCGCGGTGGCGGAGGCCATCGACCGCATCCGTCTGCCGTTCAACGTCTCGGTTCCGGGGCTGGAGGCCGCGACGGCCGCCCTGTATGATACGGCCCACCAGCAGGTGTCGCGCGACCTGATCACGACCTGGAAGCCGCGCCTGACCCAGGCCGTGCGCGGCTTCGGCTTCGAGGTCCTGCCCAGCGCGGGCAACTTCGTGCTGGTGCTGTTCGACGGAGCAGAGCGGGCCGCCGCCGCCAACGACTATCTGAACGCCAAGGGCATCATCGTGCGCCCCGTCGGCGGCTATGGCCTGCCGCAAGGCTTGCGCGTCACCATCGGCACGGAAGACCAGAACCGCGCGGTGATCGACGCCCTGAGCGAGTTCGCGGCGACCTGATCGGGGTCGCCGTCGTTGTGGATCAGCCGCCGAAGCGGCGGGCGACGAAGACGCCGGCGCGAACCGCGTCGTCGCTTTGGGACAGGGGACTGTCGGCCACGTCGCCCAGGCGGCGCTCGTAGTTGATCAGACCGCCGGCGCCCCACTTGTCCCCGATCGGGACCAGCAGGAACAGGCTGACGCCCGCCCCTTGCACGCCGCCGCCCGGGGAATAGGCGCTGATGCCGTTCGCTGTCGCCTCGGTCGAGCTGACGCCATAGTAGGCGTCGGCCAGCTTGGAATCGCCGCCGCGCACATAGACCGAGGCGTTCAGCAGGCCGACCGGCGTGATGCGCTGGTGGCCGATGGAGGCGTAGTATTCCACGCCCTCGCTGACGTCGGTGACGTCGCGGCTGACCCGGCCGCCGATCACGACATTGCCTGGCAGACGTTTGAAGGCGTAGGCGGCCAGGTCGGCGCCGAAGCCCGGACGATCCAGCGTCAGCCCCTCGATGTCGTCGGCCGAGAAGCGCGGGCGCAGCTGCACCCCGGCGCGGAAATCGTCGGCCTTGACCACGTTCCAGCCCAGGCCGTCGATGGGCGTCAGATAGACGATGTCGCGGTAGTTGGCCGAGATCCACGGCGCGACGGTGGTCTTGGAGCCCGTGTCGCCGTTGCTGTCGTTGCGATAGAGGACGCCTGCGCCCAGATCGACGGTCCAGCCCTGGGGCGCGGGACGGATCTGCTCATAGGGCTGCGACTGGGCGAGGGCGGAGCCGGCGAAGGCGGTGCAGGCTGCGACGGCGTAGAGGGCCTGAAGGCGCAGGGTCATGAAGGTTTCCTGAAAAGACGAACTCGGAACCCTTCATACGTTTCAGCTAGGGTTTCGGGTCCAGCAATGCGGTCGAAGCCGTTTCGATGCGACTTTCCAGCAACGCCATCATGGCCCCGCGCTTCAGCCCGGCGGGGATCGGCTCCAGAAAGTCGAACACCACCACGCCCGGATAACGGCGAAAGCCGTGGGCGGGCCAATGGACGCCCGAGTTGGTGGCGACGGGCCAGCACGGTCCTTCCAGATCGCGATAGATGGCGGCGACGCCGGGCTTGTAGTCTCCGGGCGCGCCCGGATCGTTGCGGGTGCCCTCGGGGAAGATGACGATCTGGCGGCCTTGGCTCAGACGATCCCTGGCCTGGCGGGTCATGTCCTTCAGCGCCTTGGCGTGACCGGCGCGGTCCACGGGGATCATCCCGGCCTTCCAGGCGAACCAGCCGAAGAAGGGCAGGGGCATCAGCTCCTTCTTCATCACGAAACAGGCGTCGGGCAGCACGGCCAGCAGGGCCACGATGTCCAGCATCCCCTGGTGTTTAGAGGCGACCAGGGCGGCGCCCGAGGGCCTGTTCTCAAGCCCCCGCACCTCGACCCGCACGCCCGCGATCCAACGCAGGCCGAACAGGGCGGACCTGGCCCACAGCTTGACCACCCCCATGGCGAACCGATGGGGCATCAGAAGCGCCGGCGACAGGCCGATGGCGAAGACCGCCATCGACAGATAGAGCCAGGCCGTGAACAGCAGGGAGCGCAGGGTCAACACTTAGGCAGGGGCCTTTTCGGTCGGAACGGAGGACGGGTCCTGGGCCGGCCGCTCGCGCAGGATGCGGCGCATCCCCTCGCGGCCCAGGACGGCCAAGTATTTCATATATTCCAGCGTCATGCGACGAGCCGTCACCGCTGCGCGCCACCAGCGGGCGTTGTCCAGCGACGGTGTGGAGACGGCGTAGGGAATCAGCTTCACGCCCGGCAGCTGGCCCCGGATCTCCACCAGCGACCGGGGCATATGATAGTCGGAGGTGACGACGATCAGGCTGTGATAGTCCTTGTCGCGGGCCCAGGCGGCGATCTCCTGGGCGTTGCCGACCGTATCCTCGGCCTCGAAGCCCAGATCGACGCAGCAGTTGAACAGACGGCTGGAGCCCGGCACCAGTTCACGCAGTTCGCGCCGCCGCACGTCGCGGTTCACGCCCGAGATCAGCACCCGCTCGCCCTTGCCCTGCTCCAGCAGGCGGACGGCCGCATTGACCCGTTCGGACGATGGGCCGGTCAGGGCCACGATGGCGTCGGCGGGGGGCGGGTCCTCGGCCGGCGTCAACTCGCGCACCCGGTGGGCGAAGGCGAACAGGCCGACCAGCCAGATCAAGGCGACGATGGCGATGACGGTCAGCAGCCTCATGCCTCTCCCCTGCCTGAGGACAGTACGCGCATGGCGGCGAATCTGGCCGCCAGAAGCGCCACCGTAGCGGCCAGCAAGGGGCATGGCGAGAGCAGCAGAAGGTCGCTCCACGCCACCGGCAGGGCCTGGGTCAGGCCGCCCGATCCGCCCAGGAACCGCAGAAAGGCCAGGATCAGGGCCGCGGCGCCCGCGCCGAGGGCGCCGGCGACGGCTGCGATCAGGGCGAAGCGCCGCTGGAACAGCCAGGCGATGCCGCCGTCGGTGGCGCCGTTCAGGCTCAGGGTCTCGATCACCCCGCGTGCTGCGGCCAGTCCGGCGCGGGTCGCATAGGCGATGGCGGCGGCGGCGGCGAAGGCCGTGGCCAGAAAGGCCGCGCCGGCCAGGGCGGTGATCAGGGCGGCCGAACGCTCGACCTCGCCGCGCCACAGGCTGTGGTCGTCCACGGTGGCGTCCAGGCCCGCCTCGGCCAGGGCGCGGCTCAGGGTCGCGGCGCCGGCGGGCGCATCGGGGTTCAGCCGCACGGCGACCAGATGGGGCAGGGGCAGGTCGGGCAGGACGGCGTCGCCCAGCCAGGGCCGCACGAGATTTTCGGCCGTCTTGCGGTCCAGGGCGGCGGCTTCCTCCACCCCGTCGACCCCGGCCAGGGTCTCGGCCGCGCGGGCGGCGGCGGTGTCGCCCGTCTCGCCTACGCGGGGGCGGACCTGCACGGTCGCCTCGGCGCCCAGGCGGCGCGCCCAGCCATGGGCGGCCCGGTCGGCGGCCGAGGCGGCGACGGCGGTCAGACAGGCCAGGAAGCATAGGACCGCGATCACCGTCATCAGCCAGGGCTCGCCCGCCGCGGCCGGGGGCAAGAGGCCCGGTCGCGCCCGGGGTCGAAAATCGGACAGACGGATCATGCGGCGACCCGTCCCGTCTGCGACAACAGACCGCCCTCCAGCCGCAGCACCTGCGCCCCGGAGCGTTCGGCCAGGGCCTGGTCGTGGCTGGCGATCAGGACGGTGGCGCCCAGTCGGTTCAGCGACTGGAACAGCCGCAGCAGCTTGTCGGCCATGGCGGCGTCCACGCTGCCCGTCGGCTCGTCGGCGACGATCAGGCCGGGGCGGGTGATGACGGCGCGGGCGATGGCCAGGCGCTGCTTTTCGCCGCCCGACAGGGTCGGCGGACGCGCCGCCATCCGTTCGCCCAGCCCGACCCATTTCAGCATCTCTTCCACATCGGCGGCGTAGCGGCCCCGTTCCTGTCCCGCCAGACGCAGCGGCAGGGCCACGTTCTCGAAGGCCGAGAGATGGTCCAGCAGGCGGAAGTCCTGGAACACCACCCCCATGCGCCGGCGAAAGGCGGGGATGTCGCGCCGCTGGATCGGGGTGACGTCGGTTCCGAAAAGGCGGATCGTTCCCTTGGTCGGCCGATCCGCCAGGGTCAGCAGACGCAGCAGCGAGGACTTGCCGGCCCCGGAGGGTCCGGTAAGGAAGTGGAAAGAGCCGCGCGGCAAAATGAGGTTAACGTCTTGCAGCACGTCGGGCGCGCCCGCATAGCCGAAGCCCACGCCCGACAGGCGGACGGTCTCGGTCACGGCGGATGAAACGGCGGCGCTTGCGGACGGGGACGACATCGAGTTTGTTTCAGGAACGGGCGCGGGGTCGCGCCTTACGGGAGGGGGCGACAGCCTCGCAGTCAGCCATATGATACTGACCTGCCCGGCCTGCGCCACCAGCTATTTCATTCCCGACGACGCCATGGGGCCGAACGGCCGCAAGGTGCGGTGCCAGGCCTGCGGCGAGGTGTGGCGCGCCACCAGCGAGGATCCGCTGGAGCTGACCCTGTCGCCCGAGCCGCGCGCCGTCGCGTCGGCCGAGTCTGCGACGCCGCCCTCGTCGGCCGACCCGGAGCCGGAAAGCCTGGCGGAAACGCCCGCCCCCGAACTGCCCAAGGCCTTTCGCGCCCGGGCCGAGCAGCAGCGCCGCCTGCGCCGCGCCGCCGCCCACGGGGTCGTCTGGGCGGGGCTGGCCGCCGTCTTCATCGGCCTGATCGTCTCGGCCTTCCTGTTCCGGGTGGAGATCGTCAGACTGTTGCCGCGCGCGGCCTCGGCCTACGCCCTGGCGGGGATAGAGGTGAACACCGTCGGCCTGGACTTCGAGGCCCTGTCGGCCAAGCCCGCGCCGAACCTGCCCGGCATGGTCGTGGTCTCGGGCGCCCTTCGCAACGTGCGCGACGCCGAGATCACCGCCCCGCCCGTGCGCGTGGCCCTGCTGGACGATCACGGGGCGGAGGTCGGGGTCAAGATCGTCCGCATCGACGCGGCGCCCGTCCTGCCGGGCAAGGTCCAGGGTTTCGCCGCCCTGATTCCCGACCCCAGCGGCCACGCCGCCGGGATCAAGGTCGATTTCGTGGAGCCCGCGCCCGCGCCTGCGCCAGGGCCTCACGCCGTCGTCGCCAGGCCGGGCCCTCACGCCGAAGCGCCCGCGCAGGCGCCGGCCAAGACCGAGAGCGCCGCCCCCGCCACCGGCCTGCGTTCAGCCGTGTCGCCAGGCGTCACCGCCACCGCGCCCGTCGACGCCAAGCCCGTCGCTCCGGCCGAGGCGGCGGTGGACAAGGGCCATGGGTCGGCGGTATCGGCCGGCCATCATGGTTGACGCCCCGCCCAAGCCCACGGTCCTTCTGGCCGAGGCCGACATCGCCCGCATCGTGGCGGACCTGGCCGAACGAATCGCGCCCGTCGTCGATGACGACACCGTCGCCGCTGTGTTGCTGACGGGCGGCCTGTGGTTCGCCGCCGACCTGACGCGCGCCCTGGCCCGGGTCGGCCGAAACGTCCGCTTCGACGCCCTGTGGCTGGCGTCTTATGGCGACGACAAGACCAGCCGGGGCGCGATCGACGTCTATGCGCCGTTCCAGCGGCCTCTCGCCGGGCGTCGCGTTCTTATCCTGGACGACGTGTTCGACACGGGACTGTCGCTGGCCGAGGCCGTGCGTATCGCGCGCGAGGCCGGCGCCGCCGAGGTGCTTACCTGCGTTTTCGCCCGCAAGCCTTGGCCCAAGCCCCGCGCGCCCGAGCCCGACTTCGTCGGCTGGGAGGCTCCGAACCGTTTCCTGGTCGGCTACGGGCTGGATCATGCGGGCGGCCTGCGCGGTCTTCCCGACATCTGCGCGCTGGACTGAGCATAAAGCGGCCGGTTCGGCGTTGACTCTCGGGCGGCCTTCCGTATATGTCGCCGCTCTTCGCCCGCGGGGGTCCCTCCGGCGGGCGCATTCTTTTTTGCGTTTGCGCTGAGGCTTCAACATGTACGCGGTGATCAAGACCGGCGGCAAGCAGTACCGGGTCCAACCGGGCGACACCATCGTGGTCGAAAAGCTGGACGGCGACGCGGGCTCCGAGCTGAAGTTCGACAGCGTGCTGATGCTGGGCGGCGACAAGGGCGTCACCGTCGGCGCCCCGCTGATCGACGGCGCCTTCGTCGGCGCGACCCTGATCGAGACCCGCAAGGGTGAGAAGATCAAGATCTTCAAGAAGACCCGTCGCCAAGGCTATCGCCGCACGAACGGCCACCGTCAGCTGGAATCGGTCCTGCGCATCACCGGCATCGAAGGCGCCGGCGAAACCGCCAAGTGGGACGGCAAGGTCGAACTGACGACCAAGGCCGAAATCAACCTGCGGGCCCGCGGCCTGGCCACGCGCGGCGCGACCTCCTTGCTGGGTTCCACCGAGACGGTCGTGACCCAGGGCGAAGGCGCCGACGTCAAGGCCGCCGTGGTCGAGAGCTCGGCTCCCGCCAAGAAGGCCCCGGCCAAGAAGAAGGCCGAGCCCAAGGCCGAAGCCGTCGGCGACGAAGCCTGAGACTTTTCACCGGCGCCCAAGGCGCCAGATCAGATTGCAGGGACGTCCTCAAATAGGCCGACAGGCCGGTAGGACACCCAAGAGAGACGGAGCATTACGATGGCTCACAAGAAATCCGGTGGTTCGTCGCGCAACGGTCGCGACTCCGAGTCGAAGCGCCTTGGCGTGAAGAAGTTCGGCGGCGAGCGCGTGCTGGCCGGCAACATCATCGTGCGTCAGCGCGGCACCACCTTCCACCCGGGCGAGAACATCGGCATCGGCCGCGATCACACCCTGTTCGCCCTGACCAATGGCGCGGTGAAATTCACGACCAAGCGTGGCGGCCGCTGTTACGTGTCGATCCTCGCGGCCAATGACGACGCCCAGGTGGCGATGGCCGCCGAGTAACGCAGTCTGGGTTTCACCGGATCGCGTTGCTCTCCAAAGCAGCCGATCCGGACCAGGGAAGTATTCCGCGGGGAGTCTGGATCACCAGGCTCCCCGTTTGCGTTTCCCCGCCTCGAAGACCGCCCGAGCCCTCCAAGGAGGCGGTTCGACCAAGAGGCGAAGCCTATGTGCGTCATCGAAACCTCCCCCGTCGTCGAAACGCGGCGCCTGCTGCTGCGCGCCCCTGCGCCCCAGGACGCGCCGCGCATCGCGGCCCTGGCCAACGACCTGGACATCGCGCGGATGACCAAGCGGATGCCGCACCCGTTCCGTATGGCCGACGCCGACGCCTTCGTGTTGCAGGTCGCGGCCCAGGACCCGGCGCGGGCCAACACCTTCGTCATCGAGCACGAGGACCTGGGGCCGGTCGGGGTCATCGGCCTGTTCGAGGGCGAGGATCGGGTTCCCGAGACGGGCTACTGGATCGGGCGGCCTTACTGGGGGCGGGGCTTCGCCACCGAGGCCCTGGACGGCGCCCTGGCCTGGGCCAGCCGCAAGTGGAGGCGTCGGGCGCTGATCGCCGGCCATTTCGCCGACAACCCGGCGTCGGGCCGTGTGCTGGAGAAGGCGGGCTTTCTCTATACCGGCGAGACGCGACGCGCGTGGAGCCAGGCGCGCAGGGCCCAGGCCGACACGCGGATGATGGTCTGGCTGGCCTGACGGTCCGCTTAGGGCAGGACGGCGCCGAACACCGCGACGGCGCCGACCGCCCCGGCCGCCAGCATGGCGCCGGCTCCGGCGACGAAGGCCATGGCGGTACGGGCGCGGCGGCGGCGCATCCCGCCTGGCCGATACTGGCGGATGATGACCGAAGGCCCGCGCGTGAAGGCTTCGGAGCCGATGATGTTGTGCTGGGACAAGAACGCATTCCCCGACTGTGACCTGAAAGGGATCACTCCGGGGCGCTGACGGCCAGAAGATGGCGACCCGCGTTACCGGGGTCGCATCTTCGTGAGGCGCGGGGTCAGAGCGTAAGGTTGACCGTGCGGCCGCCGCGCGTCTCGACCCGCCGCATCAGGACGACCGGCCCTTCGGCGCCCGGCGCCGTCACCGGCACGATCAGGAACCAGCCGCCGTCGGGCAGGCCGGTGAAGGCGAACCGGCCGTTCTCGCACCGGACCGAGCGGACATAGTCGCTGTAGTTGGCGTTGGCGTCGGCGACTGTGCGGGCGCGCACCACGGCGGCGGGCACGGCGGCCCGGTCGGTCGAGCCGTACAGGGTGCGGAAGCGCGCGCGGGTGTAGGCGGTGTCGGGCGTCAGCCCGGCCGAGCCGACGCAAGCGTAGGCCCTGCCGTCCTGGGCGTAAGTCACGCGACCCTCGACGGCGGCCTGGCCGCTGCGCCGGGACCAGGCGAACTCGTTCTCGTTGAAGACGGCGGCGGCGACGGGCGTGCGGGGCGAATAGGTGGCGGGGGCGCAGGCGGCCAAGGCGGCGGTCAGGGTCGTGACGACCAGGCCGGCGGGGGCGAGGGGGCGGATCGACATGAGGATTCCTCTGGTTGGCGGCGGCGGGGGCCGGATCGCCTCGGCCTTATCGCACGACCGGGAGGGGCCGCGCCATCGGCCTCGACGCGACCTCTGGACCGGGGAGCGACAACGCGCGAAAGAGGCGGAAGAAAATTCGCCGCCCCCCAGCGGCGACAGATCGGGAACGCCCCATGACCGTCAGTTTCGCCGATATTCAGGCGGCCCGCGCACGAATCGCGGGTCAGGTCGACCACACGCCCACCCGCTACTCTCGCCGGCTGTCGGAGCTGACGGGCGCGCAGGTATGGGTGAAGTTCGACAATCTTCACTACACCGGCAGCTTCAAGGAGCGGGGCGCCCTGAACCGCCTGCTGCTGCTGAGCGACGACGAGCGGCGGCGGGGCGTGGTGGCGGCCAGCGCCGGCAACCACGCACAGGCCCTAGCCTATCACGGCGGGCGGCTGGGCGTGCCGGTGACGATCGTGATGCCCGAGGGCACCCCCTTCGCCAAGATCAACGGCACCCGCCAGCACGGGGCGACGGTGGTGATCCACGGCCTGGACTTCACCGCCGCGACGGAAGAGGCCAAGCGGCTGGAGGCCGAGAAGGGCTATGTCTTCGTCTCGGCCTTCGACGACGAGGGGATCGTGGCGGGCCAGGGCGTCTGCGCGATCGAGTTCCTGGAGGACGCGCCCGAGATCGAGGCCATGATCGTGCCGATCGGCGGCGGCGGCCTGATCGCCGGCTGCGCCATCGCCGCCAAGGCGATGAAGCCCGACATCAAGGTCTATGGGGTGGAGGCCGCCCGCTATCCGTCCTTCACCGCCAAACGGGCGGGCCAGCCGCCGGTCTGCACCGGCCAGACCATCGCCGAGGGCATCGCCATCAAGGCGGTGGGCGACATCCCCTTCGGCCTGGCGGATCCGTTGATCGACGAGGTCTTCGTGGTGGACGAGGCCGATTTCGAACGGGGCGTCTCATCGATGGCGACGATGGAGAAGACGGTGTGCGAAGGCGCCGGGGCCGGCGGCCTGGCGGTGCTGCTGCGCCATCCCGAGCGGTTCGAGGGGGTGAAGGTCGGGATCGAGCTGACCGGCGGCAATATCGACGCGCGGATGCTGGCCGTGGTGCTGAACCGCGAGATGGTCCGTGAACGGAGATTGTTGGTCTATCGCATCCTGGGCGACGACCGGCCGGGGATGCTGTCGGCCATGGCGGCGGTGATCGGGGGGCTGGGCGGCAACATCATCGACGTGGTCCACAACCGCCTGGCTCTGGACGTGCCGGCCAAGGGGGCCGAGTTCGACATCATGGTCGAAACACGCGATAGCGCCCACGCTGACGAGATCGGCGGGGCCTTGAAGGAGCGCGGCTATGAACTTCGGATGGGGTAGGGCGGCGCTGCTCTCCGGCCTGGTGGGCGCGTTGCTGCTGACGGGCTGCGGCCAGGCTCAGCCGATGGACCCCAACGTAGGCAAGGCCGAGGCGGCCGCCTTCATGGCCAAGAACGCCAAGGAAGAGGGCGTCCAGACCCTGCCCAGCGGCCTGCAGTACAAGGTGGTGCAGGCGGGGCCGGTGGGGGGCGTCAGCCCCGACCGCAACGACCTGGTCAAGGTCGACTATGAAGGCAAGCTGGTCGACAACACCGTGTTCGACAGTTCGTTCGCGCGCGGGGCGCCGGCCATTTTCACCCCCGAGGAGGTCGTCAAGGGCTGGACCGAGGCGCTGCAGAAGATGCACGTCGGCGACGAATGGATTCTCTATGTCCCGCCCGAGCTGGGCTATGGCGCCACGCCGCGTCCCAAGATCCCGGCCAATTCGGTGCTGATCTTCCGACTGAAGCTCCTGGACGTGGCGCCGGTGCCGGGCGGCGGATCGGGCGTCGGGACCGCGATGGGTTGACGGCCGAGGTCGGACGCGAAAAACGCAGTCCGACCAGTCCGACCAGTCCGACCAGTCCGACCAGTCCGACCAGTCCGACCAGTCCGACCAGTCCGACCAGTCCGAACAGTCCGACCAGTCCGAACAGTCCGAACAGTCCGAACAGTCCGAACAGTCCGAACAGTCCGAACAGTCCGAACAGTCTGATTGGCCCCGCTTGCGATGTCAAAGACCCTGGGCGGCCAGTATAGCCCAGGACGCAGGGACGGTAGGTCGTTTGTCTGACGCAGCCGTCCGTCCTTTGAAATTCCTATGAATTCCGGGCGCGATTGCGTGCTTAGGCGGCGGCGTCCATGCGCCATTCGTGCTGGACCCGGGGATCGGTCTCGACCGTCGCGGCGCGCAGGGTCTGGAAGGCGTCCGGCGCCATCAGCCGCGACAGGGCCCAGACGGCCGCGCCGCGCACCAGCGCCGACGGGTCGTCCAGCAGGGCCTGGGCCGGGGCGATCAGGGTCGCGTCGCCCGAATTGCCGACGGCGTAGAGGACGTTCCGCAGGAAGCGGTCGCGGCCGATCCGCTTGACCGGGCTCTTGGTGAACAGGGCGCGGAAGGCGGCGTCGTCCAGCGCCAGCAGGTCGTGAAGCCGGGGGCTTTCGAAGGCAGGGCGGGGCGCCAGACGAATCTCGCGCGCTTCCTGCGCGAACTTGTTCCACGGGCAGACGGCCAGGCAGTCGTCGCAGCCATAGATGCGCGACCCAGTCATCGTGCGGAACTCGACCGGCCAGGGGTCGGCGAACTCGATGGTCAGATAGGACAGGCAGCGCCGGGCGTCGAGCTGAAACGGGGCGGGGAAGGCGTTCGTCGGGCAGGCGTCGAGGCAGGCGGTGCAGCGGCCGCAGTGTTCGATCTCGGCCGCGTCCGGTTCGATCTCGGCGGCCGTCAGTATGGTCCCCAGAAACAGCCAGTTGCCGTGGGTGCGGCTGAGCAGATTGGTATGTTTGCCCTGCCAGCCCAGGCCGGCGCGCTGGGCCAGGGGCTTTTCCATCAGGGGGGCGGTGTCGACGAAAACCTTGATGTCGGCGCCGTTGCGGGCGGCGATCTGGCCCGCCAGCTGTTTCAGCCGGCCCTTGATGACCTCGTGATAGTCGTCGCCGCGCGCATAGACCGAGATGTATCCGGCCGAACGGTCGGCCAGCTGGTCCAGCGGATTGTCCTCGGGGCCGTAGTTCATGCCCAGGACGATGGCGGTTTTCGCCGCGTCCCACATGGCGGTGGGATGCTGGCGGCGGTCCAGCGTCGTTTCCATCCACGCCATGTCGCCATGCCGGCCCTCGTCCACGAAATGACGCAGCCGCTCGCCCGCCGGCCAGGCGTCGGCCGCCGAGGCGAACCGACAGACATCGAAGCCCAGCTCGGCCGCGCGCTGGCGGATGAAGGTTTTCAGGCGGTCGGACACAGGGCTGGGGATAGCATGGATTTGGGCATGGCGGCCCACGTCGTCGCTCCGGGAGAAGGGTCGTCACGGACCCGGCGCCGCAGGGTTGGAGGCTTCCCCCTTGCTCAGGCTTTCCGTAAGCGCCCTGGCGAACCTCAATCGTCATCCGCGCCCTTGTGGCCAGGATGACGGTCAACTCCAGGCGACGCAGGGAAGGTTTACGCGCGGTCCTAGAAATCCAGATCCGCGTACCAGGCCGAGGGCGGCACGCCGACGAAGCGGTCGGCGAGCAGGGGGCGGAAGCAGGGGCGGGATTTGAGCTTGGAGTACCAGGTCTTCAGCGCCGACCACTGGGCCCAGGGGATTTCGCCGAAATAGTCCAGCACCGACAGATGGGCGGCGGCGATCAGGTCGGCTTGCGACAGGCGGCGGCCGGCCAGCCAGTCGCGGGCGGCGACCAGATCCTCCAGCATCCCCAGGTGGGATTTCAGGGCGTCGCGGCCGTCGCGCAGGGCGCGGGCCTCGGGCGGGCCCAGCTTGAGCAGGGGCTTCTCCATCCGCTCGTGCAGCAGGACGGCGTCGACCTCGTCCATGAAGCGGCGCTCGAACCAGCCGGTCAGGCGGCGCGCCTCGGCCCGTTCGGCGGCGTCGGCGGGCAGCAGCAGCGGCCCCTTCTGCTGATCCTCGATCCAGCCCAGGACGGCGGGCAGTTCGCACAGGGTCAGGGGACGGCCCCGCTCGCTGGTCTGAAGCACCGGCGGCAGGCCCGAGGGGTTCAGGTCGTGGACCGGGCAGTCCTCTTCCCAGGGGCGGACAGGGGTGTCGATCCAGTCGATCCGCGCCTCGCCCAGCGCCAGCCGCGCCGCGCGCGAGGCGGGCTGGAAGGGGAAGTGATAGAGAACGCAGGGATCGGCCATGGCGCCTGAATGCGCCCCCACCCGTTAAACGCGCGTTTACCGCGTCAGGACCACGGCCCCTTGGCCGGTCCGCTGGCGGGCCGGCTGGAGGGGTCGGCGTCCGGCGTCGCGTCGCGCGGGCCGGGCTCGGGCGCGGGCGTTTGGACCGGCGACGTCTGTGTACGCGCGCGCGGGTCGGCGTGGATCAGGATGTCGGCGGACGGATAGAGGGCCAGGATGCGGTTCTCGGCCTCCACCACGATGGCGTGGGCGGCCTGCAGCGTCAGGGCCGGGTCCAGGTCGACATGCATCTGGACCATCATCACCTGGCCCGAAAGGCGGGTGCGCAGCTGGTGGACGCCGAAGACGCGCGGATCGGCCAGGACGGCGCGGACGACGGCGGCGTGGTCCGCCTCGGGCGCGGCGCGGTCCAGCAGCGGATCGGCGGCGTCCTTAAGCAGGCCCAGCGCCCCCCAGAACAGCCAGACGGCGACGATCAGGCCGGCGGCGGCGTCCAGCCCCGGCGCCTTGAGGAAGGCGCCCGAGACCACGCCGATCAGGACGACCAGATTGGCCCCCAGGTCGGCCGCGTAATGGGCGCGGTCGCTCGCCACGGCCAGGGAGCCGGTGGTCTTCATCGCCCGGGTCTGCATCCAGACCAGGCCGGCGGTGACGGCCATGGAGACGACCATGACCCCGGTGGCCCAGCCGCCCGAGACGACGGGGCGCGGGTCGAAGATGCGCTGGATCGCCTCCCAGCCGACGAAGGCGGCCGAGGCGAAGATCAGCCCCGCCTGGACCAGGGCGGCCAGGGCCTCGGCCTTGCCATGGCCATAGCGATGATCCTCGTCCGGCGGGGCGGCGGCCCAGCGCACGGCGAAGAAGACCGCCAGGGAGGCGATCAGGTCCAAGGCCGAATCCGTCAGCGAGGCCAGGACGGCGACCGAGCCCGAGGCGCCCAGGGCGAAGGCTTTCAGCGCGATCAGCAGGACGGCGGCGGCGACCGACAGGCGGGTGATGCGCCGCGCCGCGCGATGGGCGTCGTCCAGCGGGCCAGGCGGCGGGGAGGACGGAGGGGCGGAAGGTGTCGTCATTCCCGCCCCTTGTCGCGCAATCGGGCGCGAAAGCCAACCGAGGCCGGTGCGATTGACGGCTCGCCTAGCGCGGCCCGACTGCGCTATGGGAGGCGCGCGCCGGCCGCCTGTCGCGCGCCGGCGAAAACGAGCAATCCATGTCCGACTGGCTGTCCGCGATCATCCTGGGTCTGGTCGAGGGCCTGACCGAATTCATCCCCGTGTCCTCGACCGGGCACCTGCTGCTGCTGGGACATTTCCTGGGCTTTCAGAGCGCCGGCAAGACGTTCGAGATCGTGATCCAGCTAGGCGCCCTGCTGGCCATCGTCAGCCTCTATTTCAAACGGCTGTGGACGCTGGCGACGCGCTGGCCGTTCGATGCGGAGGCGCGGCGGTTCCTGATCGGGCTTCTGGTCGCCTTCGCCCCCGCCGTCGTGATCGGCTTTCTGGCCTATGGCTTCATCAAAGGCGTGCTGTTCGAGACGCCCCAGGTGATCTGCGTCGCCCTGATCGTCGGCGGGGTGATCCTGTTGCTGCTGGACCGGATGGACAAGCGGCCGCAGTGGCTGGACGCCAGCCAGTATCCGATGCGGGTCTATTTCCTGATCGGCCTGTTCCAGTGCCTGGCCATGATCCCCGGCGTGTCGCGGTCCGGCGCGACCATCGCGGGCGGACTGCTGCTGAAGACCGACAAGCGGTCGGCGGCCGAGTTCAGCTTTTTCCTGGCCTTGCCCACCATGGGGGCGGCGGTCTTCTACGACCTGTTGAAGAACCACAAGACGCTGGATTTCAGCGACATGGGCCTGATCGCCGTGGGCTTTGTCGTGGCCTTCGTCTCGGCCCTGGCGGTGGTGCGCTTCCTGCTGGATTTCGTGTCCAGGCGCGGCTTCGGCGTCTTCGCCTGGTGGCGGATCGTGGTCGGGGTCGTGGGGCTGGTCCTGCTGCAGGCGGGGTTCTGAGACCATGACCACGCTGCTCTACGGCCGGCCGCCGGTCGTGTTCGATCCGCCTGGAGACGCCGTTCAGACCTCGCCCTTGATCCCGGATTCGGCGGCGCTGGAGGCGCAGGAGGCCGGCTCGGCCGATACGATCATGATCTACGCCCCGCCCGGCGTGCTGGAGCGGCGCTATGTGCTGGCCCTGGCGCTGAAGGCGCTGAAGGTCGGCGGGCGGCTGGACGTGATGGCGCCCAAGGACAAGGGCGGGTCGCGGCTGGGCAAGGAACTGAAGGCGTTCGGCCTGGAGGTCGCCGAGACGGCCAAGGCGCACCACCGCCGCTGCATCGTCATCAAGCCCGAGACGGTCGAGGGGCTGGACGAGGCCATCGCCGCGGGCGGGCCGCAGATCGTGCCGGGGCTGGACGCCTGGTCGCAGCCGGGGATTTTCGCCTGGGACCGGATCGACCCGGGCTCGGCCCTGCTGGCCGAACATCTGCCGCCGATGAAGGGCGAGGGGGTGGACCTGGGCTGCGGCTATGGGGCGCTGGCGATCGTGGTGCTGCGTTCGCCCGCCGTGACCAAGCTGAAGCTGGTCGATCTGGATCGCCGCGCCATCCAGGCCGCGCGCCGCAACATCGAGGACGAGCGCGCCAAGGTCTGGTGGGCCGACGCGCGCACGCTGGAGGCCAGGGGCGACAAGGATTTCGTGGTCTCGAACCCGCCCTTCCACGACGGCGGTGCCGAGGACCGGCGGCTGGGCCAGGCCTTCGTCCGCAAGGCGGCGGACCTGTTGAAGAAGGGCGGGGTGGCCTGGATCGTGGCCAACCGGCACCTGCCCTATGAGGCCGAATTGAACGCGGCGTTCAAGCGGGTTCGGCTGGTCGCCGAGGCGGGCGGCTACAAGCTGTTCGAGGCGGTGAAGTGAAAACCCCGACGTCGAGGGTCGACCGCCTGCTGGGGTCGATGGGCTATGGCTCGCGGGCCGAGATGGCGCGGATGGCCAAGGCGGGCGGCATCGTGCTGGACGGGGCGGACCTGACGGATGTGTCGAGACGGATCGCGGTGACGCCCGACCTGCCGACCCGGATGGAGATCGACGGCGAACCGCTGGATCCCGTGCAGGGGCTGGTGATCCTGCTGAACAAGCCGCTGGGCATGACCTGTTCGCACAAGGAAGAGGGGGCGCTGGTCTATGACATCCTGCCCGACCGCTGGCGCCGGCGCGATCCGGCCATCTCGACCATCGGGCGGCTGGACAAGCAGACGACGGGCCTGTTGCTGCTGACCGACGACGGCGACCTGCTGCACCGGGTCATCAGCCCCAAGCGGCATGTGGCCAAGGTCTATCGGGCGGGTCTGGCGCGCCCGCTGACCGGGACGGAAGGCGATCTGTTCGCCGCCGGAGACCTGGTGCTGGAAGGCGACGACAAGCCGCTGGCGCCCGCCGTGCTGGAGGTCGTGACGCCGACCGAGGCCCTGCTGACCGTGACCGAGGGCCGCTATCACCAGGTGCGGCGGATGTTCGCCGCCGTCGGCAACCACGTCGAGACGCTGCACCGCGAACGGATGGGGGGGCTGGTCCTGCCGGCCGATCTGGGGCCGGGACAGTGGCGGCTGCTGAACCCCGAAGAGATCGCCTCGATCTTCGCCTGATTGGACATCGGACGGCCAGATGGCTATCTTGATGGCCATGTCCAGCTATTCCGTCGCCGAAGCCAAGAACAACCTGCCCAAGCTGCTGGATCGCATGCTGGCGGGCGAGACCGTGACCATCACGCGGCGGGGCGTGCCCGTGGCGCGGCTGGAGCCGGCGCAGGCCGTCAAGCCGACATCCGGGCCGATCGATATGGAGTGGCTCAAGCGCGTGCGGATCAAGTCCGAGCCGGCGATGGATTCCGTCACCCTGATCCGCAAGATGCGGGACGAAGAGATTTGAGCATCTATCTGGACACCAGCGTCCTGATGTCCCTGTTCCAGACCGACAATCACACGGCGCGGGCGTCGGCCTGGATCGCCGGCGTCAATGATTTCGTGATGAGCAGTTGGACCGTGACGGAGTTTTCCTCCGCCCTGGCGGTGCGGACGCGGATGCGCAATCTGCTCGACAAGGAACGCCGCGAGTTCGAACTGCAACTGGACCAGTGGTTGAGCGGCAGGGTCGTCCTTTCGGTGGTCGACAACGACATGCTGGAAGCGCGGCGGCTGGTCAGGAACGACGTGAGACTGCGCGCGCCCGATGCGCTGCACCTCGCCCTGGCGGTGCGACACGGTTGCAGCCTAGCCACGCTGGACGAGGATATGGCGGCGGTCGCACGCGACATCGGACTGACGGTGATCGTCCCATGACCACCATGATCAAGATCTGCGGCCTGACGACGCCGGAGACGCTGGACGCCGCGCTGGACGGCGGGGCGGATTTCGTGGGGGCCGTGGTGTTTGCGAAAAGCCCGCGCCATCTGGCGCCCGAGGCGGCGGCGACGCTGTTCGAGCGGGCGCGGGGGCGGGCGGCGATCGTGGCGGTGACGGTCGATCCCGACGATGCGCTGCTGGAACAGATCGCGCGGACGCTGAGGCCGGACTTCATCCAGTTGCATGGGGCCGAGACGGTTGGGCGGGCGCAAGCGGTGCGAACCCTGACGGGGGCGGGGGTGATCAAGGCCCTGCCAATCCGGCAGGCGGACGATTTCGCCGCCGCCGATGAATGGGACCGCCACGCCGACCATCTGATGTTCGACGCCAAACCGCCCGAGGGGTCGGTCCTGCCGGGCGGCGTAGGGCATCGTTTCGACTGGACCCTGCTGGCGGATCGGGCCTTTCGCCGGCCGTGGTTCCTGGCCGGCGGTCTGAACCCGGACAATGTCGCCGAGGCGTTGCGGATCACCGGCGCGCCGATGGTGGACGTGTCCTCTGGCGTCGAAAGCGCGCCGGGTGTTAAGGACGCGGGCCGGATCGCGGCCTTCATCGAGGCCGTGCGCCGGTGGTAATTCCGACGCCTCCCCGCGTGAAAGTCGAAACCGTGAACGCTCAGACGCCTCTGCAAGCCGCCGATTCCGCCCCGCTGGCGAACGCCTACGCCTGGCCCGACGCGAAGGGACGGTTCGGCCCCTATGGCGGGCAGTTCGTGGCCGAGACCCTGATGCCGCTGATCCACGAACTGGACGCGGCCTATAAGGCGGCCAAGGCGGACCCCAGCTTCCAGGCCGAGCTGGACGGGTTCCTGACCCACTATGTCGGCCGGGAAAGCCCGCTGTATTTCGCCGAACGTCTGACCGACCATTTCGGCGGGGCCAAGATCTGGCTGAAGCGCGAGGACCTGAACCATACGGGCGCGCACAAGATCAACAACTGCATGGGCCAGATCCTGCTAGCCCGTCGCATGGGCAAGACGCGCATCATCGCCGAGACGGGCGCGGGCCAGCACGGCGTGGCCTCGGCCACCGTGGCGGCGCGGTTCGGCCTGCCCTGCACCGTCTATATGGGGGCGGTGGACGTGGAGCGGCAGCAGCCCAACGTCTTCCGCATGCGCCTGTTGGGAACCGAGGTCTTCCCGGTCACGGCGGGCGCCGCGACCCTGAAGGACGCGATGAACGAGGCGATGCGCGACTGGGTCACGAACGTCTCGGACACCTATTACATCATCGGCACGGCGGCGGGTCCGCACCCCTATCCGGCCATGGTGCGCGATTTCCAGTCGGTGATCGGCAAGGAGATCAAGCGCCAGTCGATGGCCCGGATGGGCAAGCTGCCCGAGGCCGTGGTGGCCTGCATCGGCGGCGGGTCGAACGCCATCGGCGCCTTCCACCCCTTCATCGCGGACGAGGGCGTGCGCCTGATCGGCGTGGAGGCGGCGGGGCATGGGCTGGATACGCCCGATCATGCGGCGTCGCTGAAGGGCGGACGGCCCGGCGTGCTGCACGGCAACCGGACCTATCTGCTGCAGGACGAGGACGGCAACATCGTCGAGGGCCATTCGATCTCGGCCGGGCTGGACTATCCCGGCATCGGGCCGGAGCACGCCTGGCTGCACGACATCGGTCGGGCCGAATATCGCTCGGCGACGGATGACGAGGCGCTGGAGGCGTTTCAACTGTGTTCGAAACTGGAAGGCATCATCCCGGCGCTGGAACCGGCCCACGCCCTGGCGCGGACGGGCGAAGTGGCGCGCGAAGTCGGCAAGGGCGGCGATGTGGTCCTGCTGATGTCGGGACGCGGCGACAAGGACATCTTCCAGGTCGCCAAACATCTGGGAGTGGAACTGTGATCCGTAGTCTGCTGGCGGCGACCGCCGCGCTTGCCCTGTCCACCCCTGTCCAAGCTCAGACGCCGGCGCCGGTCGCGCCCCAAACGGTCCAGGGCGGTCCGGCCGATGTCGGCCTGCTGCCGGGCGCGGAGCTATCGGCCGATTGCGGCGGGCTGAACAATCTGGCGGGTCGGGCCTATTGCGTGACCGCGCCGCTGGGCCAGATCGGCGCCTTGGCCGACGCCTATATCGCCGATCTGGAAGCCAAGACCTGGCTGGCGGCCGGCGGCGACGACAACCGCGTCGTTTTCATCAAGCGCCGCGAGGCCGGCGGCTGCGACGGCATGCAGATGGTCGCCTTCTACGACACGACCAAGACCGCCGTGGCCGAACTGCCCGGCTATCTGGGCTTCGCCACCATTCCGGGCGATGTCTGCGCCGCCCAATCGGCCGCCCCGGCCGCTGCTGGATCGACGCCGAAATGACCACCGCCCGTATCGATGCGCGCTTCAAGGCGCTGAAGGCCGAGGGCCGCGCGGCCTTCATTCCCTATGTGATGGGCGGCGATCCGTCGCGCGAGGAGGCGCTGGCGATCCTGAAGGGCCTGCCTGCGGCAGGCGCGGACGTCATCGAACTGGGCTTTCCGTTCAGCGATCCGATGGCCGAGGGGCCGCCGATCCAGCGGGCGGCGATTCGGGGTCTGGCGGCCGGTTTCGGCCTGCGCTCCACGATGGATCTGGCCAAGGAGTTCCGTAAGGGCGACGACGCCACGCCCATCGTGCTGATGGGCTATCTGAACCCGATCGAGAGCCTGGGCTATGACGCCTTCGCCGCCTATGCGGCCGACTGCGGCATCGACGGTCTGATCGTGGTGGACTGCCCGCCGGAAGAGGCCGGGCCGCTGGTTCAGGCGCTGGACAAGGTGTCGATCTCGCTGATCCGCCTGGCCACGCCGACCTCGGACGACGAACGGTTGAAGGTGGTGGTCCAGGGCACGTCGGGCTTCGTCTATTATGTCGCCGTCGCGGGCGTGACGGGGGTGAAGGAGGCGGACGCCGAGGTGGTGGCGCCGGCCGTGGCGCGGGTTCGCGCGGCGTCCGGCCTGCCGGTCGCGGTCGGCTTCGGCATCAAGACGCCGGAAAGGGCCGCCGCCATCGCCAGGGTGGCGGACGCCGTGGTCGTCGGCTCGGCGCTGGTGGAAGAGGTCGCCGCCGCCGTCGCCGCGAACGAGCCGGCCGCGCCGCGCGTTCTGGCCCAGGTGAAGCGGCTGGGCGACGCGGTTCGATCCGTCGCTAGTGCTTCCGTGGCGGAAACCGTCTAAGAGCGCGCGGATGAACGACAAGACCAAGCCTCAGGAAAAGCGCGGCGGCTGGCTCAGCCGCTTTGCCCCCGGCGTGCGAAAGATCGTCTCGCGCCGCGACACGCCCGACAATCTGTGGGTCAAGGACCCCGACAGCGGCGAGATGCTGTATCGCCCGGACCTGGAGACCGCCCTGTGGGTGACGCCGTCGGGCCGGCACATGCGGATCGACGCGCCGACGCGGCTGAAGGCCACCTTCGACGGCGGCGCCTATGAGGCGATCGAGACGCCGGACGTGCCCGAGGACCCGCTGAAATTCTCGGACGGCAAATCCTACAAGGACCGTCTGAACGCGGCGCGCAAGGCGGCGGGGCGCAAGGACACCATGGCCATCGGCTGCGGCGCGGTGGGGGGGCAGCAGGCCGTGGTCGTCGTGCAGGACTTCACCTTCATGGGCGGGTCGCTGGGCATGGCGGCGGGCGAAGCCTTCATCAAGGCCGCGCGCGAGGCCGTGGCCCGCAAGGTTCCGCTGATCTGCTTCACCGCCGCCGGCGGGGCGCGGATGCAGGAAGGCGCCCTGTCCCTGATGCAGATGGCGCGCACCACCCTGGCGGTGGACGAGGTGAAGGCGGCCAAGCTGCCCTACGCCGTGGTCCTGACCGACCCGACGACGGGCGGGGTGACGGCCTCCTACGCCATGCTGGGCGACGTGCATCTGGCCGAGCCAGGCGCCCTGATCGGTTTCGCCGGCCCGCGCGTGATCGAGGCCACCATCCGCGAGAAACTGCCGCCGGGCTTCCAGCGCGCCGAATATCTGCAGGAAAAGGGCATGGTCGACCAGGTGGTCGCGCGCGCCGACCTGCCGCGCATGCTGGGTCAGATCCTGTCCATGCTGATGGGCGGAAACCGCCAGGCGGCCTGACGGCCGTGGACCCTATTTCCGAGCGCCTGCGCGCGCGGCATCCGCAACGGATCGACCTGTCGCTGGATCGCATGCGAACGCTGTGCGCGGCCCTGGGCGATCCGCAGCACCGGCTGCCGCCGGTCGTGCATGTGGCGGGCACCAACGGCAAGGGATCGACCGTCGCCCTGATCCGCGCCATCGCCGAGGCCGCGGGCTTGCGGGTCCATGCCTATACCTCGCCCCATCTGGTGCGGTTCAACGAGCGGATCAGGCTGGCCGGAAAATTGATCGAGGATCAGGCGCTGAACGCCATCCTGGACCGGATCGAGGCCGCCGCTTTCCATTCTGGGGGCGAGGCGACGGTGTTCGAAAGCACCACCGCCGCCGCCTTCGTGGCCATGAGCGAGACCCCTGCCGACCTGGCGGTCATCGAGGTGGGCCTGGGCGGGGTGCTGGACGCCACCAATGTGATCGAGCGGCCGCTGTTGAGCGTGATCGCGCCGGTCGATTACGACCACGCCGAGTTTCTGGGGACCGATCTGGCGGGCATTGCGGCCGAGAAGGCCGGGGTGCTGAAACCCGGCGCGCCGGGGGTGGTCGCGCGGCAGCAGGAGGTCGCCATGGCCGCCATCGCGCGCGCGGGCGCCGCCGTCCATGCGCCCCTGACGGTGATGGGCGTGGACTTCGACGCTTGGGCCGAACGCGGCGGACTGGTGTTCCAGAACCAGGAGCGGTTTCTGGACCTGCCCGCGCCAGGTCTGGCGGGCGCACACCAGATCGACAATGCGGGCGTGGCCATCGCGGCGGCTCTGGAGCTGGACCTGCCGGAGGCCGCCATCGCCGAGGGATTGAAGACCGTGCGCTGGCCTGCGCGGCTGCAACGGATTTCGGCCGGTCCCTATGGCGAGGCGGCACGGGCGGCGGACGCCGAACTGTGGCTGGACGGGGGACATAATCCGCACGCCGCGCGGGCCCTGGCGTCGTTTCTGGCGGAGCGCCAGGCGCGGGCGCCACGTCCGCTGGCCCTGATCTGCGGCATGCTGGCCAACAAGGACGCCGGTGGCTTCTTCGCCGCCCTGAAGGACAGCCAGGCCACGGTCTTCACCGTCGGCTTCGAAGGCGCGGCGGCGGACCCGGCGGCCCTGGCGGCGGTCGCGCGCGGCCACGGCCTGGCCGCGACCCCGGCCGGATCGGTGCAGCAGGCCCTGGACCTGGCCCTGCGGCTCGGGGCGGGACGGGTGGCCATCTGCGGATCGCTGTATCTGGCGGGCCAGGTGCTGGCCGCCGACCGCGCGACCTGGCCGGACTAGAGCCCGATCGTTTTAGACGAAACCGCGCCGCGGTTCCGGCTGAAGCGCCGCGTGCGGAACCGGCAGCGCAGGCTCAAGGCGCCGACCAGCCCTTGACCGAGACAACGGCGGCGCGCGGGTCGGCGTCGAAGCGGAGATAGGCGACGGCGTGGCCGCGGCCGGGCACATAGTCCAGGGTGGCGCTCGCCGTCTGGCCGCCCAGGACGCCCTCGATAGCAACGGCGGCGGCCGTGTCGGCGCCATCGTTCTGTACACGGATGGTCGTCACGAATCCGGCGGCGGTCGGCTGAACCTGAACGATGCGGGCGGACAGGGCCGGCGGGGCGGCGGGTTGCAGCGCCTCTCCGATCACCACGGCGACGACCGCCAGGGTGACGCCGGCGCCCAGGGCGGCCATGACCCACTGAAGGATGGGGCGAGCCGTGCGAGGATCGGCTTTATTGTGGGGTCTTGTCCTGGCGGGCATGGGCGTCAGACCAGAAGACGGGCGGCGGCGGCGCCGACCGAGGCGGGAAAGCCCAGGACCACGACCGTCTGCACGACCCCGCTCAGGGCGTGGCCGTCGGTGCGGCCGAACAGGGCCAGGGCCAGAAAACTGACCGTCAGCGCGATGGCGTAGCCGGGCAGGGTGAAGTGGAAGAAGGCGGCGACGGGGTGGTCGGCCTCTTCCTGACCGGCGAACCCGGCCTTGAACACGATCAGATGCAGAAGGCCGATGGAGACGGCGATCAGGGCCAGCGCGTGCAGCGGCGTGGCCTTGTAGGCGATCAGGATCATCTCCTCGGTCGGGGCGACGTTCAGGGCGAAGAACAGGGCGCCGGCGGTCATCAGGAACAGCTCCCCGACATAGGAAGCCTCGTCTTCCTGGGTTTCGCCGGCCGCCTCGCCGCTGAGCTGGCGTCGGGCCAGAAGGGCGCCCATGGCGCCGGGTACGGCCTGAAGGGCGACCATGCCGACCGTCTTGTCCAGCGGCGCCGTCAGATCCAGCACGCCGAACAGAAACAGAAGCACAAGGGCGGCGACGAAGCCGACGGCCAGGGCCACGGCCGTGTCCAGCGCCTCGTTCACCGGGCCGCGCCGGTTCGAGAAGCCGGCGTAATAGGCCAGGCCGTACAGCAGGGGCAGGCCCGCCAGGACGAAGGCCAGGAGACGCCACCGATCCAGCGCCACGCCCGCCTGCCACATCTCCATCGTCATCAGCAGGGGGATGCCGAAGATCAGCGCCCCGCCGAAGGCCCGGCCCAGATCGCGGACATAGCCGCGTTCCTTCCCCAGATCGACAAGCGGCGCGGCGGCGGTCATGGCGCCTGAACGCCCCAGGGACGGTTCCGCTCCGGATGCGGGTCGTGTTCGGGCCGCGCCCCGGAACGATGACAAGAACGATGACAAGAGCGCTTGCCCGAGGCGGTCGGGCTGCCTAAGCCAAGGCGGGTGTCTATTCAGTCCGTCATCATCGACTGCGACCCCGGCGTGGACGACGCCGTGGCCCTGCTGCTGGCCTTCGCCGCGCCCGCGTTGAACCTGCTGGCCGTCACCACGGTCGGGGGCAACGTTCCGGGGGCCAAGACCCAGAGGAACGCCCGCATCATCCGCCAGATCGCCGGGCGCGAGGACGTGCCGGTGTTCGGCGGGGCCGAACGGCCGCTGAAGCGACCGCCTGCGGGCGCCGGAGCGTTTCACGGGGTCGAGGGTCTGGGCGACCTCGAGCCGTTCGAGCCGACGGCCATCGTCGGCGACGGGCCGGCGGCCAACGCCATCGTCGATCTGGTCATGAGCCGGCCGGAAGGGACGGTCACGGTCGTGATCCTGGGGCCGATGACCAATCTGGCCCTGGCGATGCGGCGCGAACGGCGGCTGGCCGAACGGCTGGGCCAGGTGGTCGTGATGGGCGGCGCGCGGTCGGAAGGCGGCAACATCACGCCGTCCGCCGAGTTCAACATATGGGCCGATCCCGAGGCGGCTGCGGCGGTTTTCGGTTCCGGCTGTCCGGTGATCGCCTTCGGGCTGGACGCGACCCATCAGGTGCGCGCGACCGAGGCGCGCATCGCCGCCGTCGAGGCGATCAACAGCGAACCGGCGCGGACGGCCGCGGCCATGCTGCGTTTCTCCCAGCGGGTGGAGCGGGAAGTGGTCGGCTGGCCCACGTTCGATTGGGGGGCGCCCCTGCACGATCCCTGTCCCATCGCCTGGTTGCTGAAGCCCGAACTGTTCGAGACCCGGCCCTGCCGGATCGAGGTGGAGACGACCTCGGAGCTGACGCGCGGCCATACAGCGGTGGAGTTCCGGGTCGATCCGGCGACGGCGCCGCACCGCTGGGCGACGATGGCGGACGGGCAGGGGATGTTCGACCTGATCATCGACAAGCTGAAGCATCAGGCGCTGGAGGGCGAGGCATGAGGATCACCGTCGTCGGTTCGATCAATCTGGATCTGGTCGCCACCGCCCCGCAACTGCCCGCGCCGGGCGAGACGGTGACGGGGGCGACCCTGGCGCGGCATCCGGGCGGCAAGGGCGCCAATCAGGCCCATGCCCTCAAGAAATTGGCGGCCGAGAAGCGGGGCGCCGAGGTCTGTCTGATCGGCCGGGTCGGGAACGATGCGATGGCGGGCGAGGCCCTGGCCCTGATGGAGGACCTGGGCGTCGACCTGGCTGGGGTGGAGGTCGATGTGGCGGCGCCGACGGGCGTGGCCCTGATCGCCGTCGATCCGACCGGCGAGAACCAGATCGTGGTGGCGGCCGGGGCCAATCATCTGGTGACGCCCGAACAGCTGCCGCAGCGGATCGAGGGCGCCCTGATCGTCCAGCTGGAACTGCCGGTCGAGACGGTGGAGGCGGCGGTGGGCCGGGCGACGGGCTTCGTCTGCGCCAACCTGGCGCCCGCCGCCCCGGTGTCGGAGGCCCTGCTGCGCCGCGCCGACCTGATCGTCGTCAACGAGACCGAGGCCGAGTTCTATGGCGACGGCCTGCATCGGGGCGGCGGCCGGGTGGTGGTGACGAAGGGGGCAAAGGGGGCGACCCTGTATCAGCGCGGCGTGGAGACGGCCTGGGCCGCACCGCCCGCCGTCGAGGCGGTGGACGCCACGGGGGCCGGGGACGTCTTCGTCGCGGCCATCACCGTGGCCCTGCTGGAAGGGATGGCGCCGGCCGAGGCGCTGAGGTTCGCCTGCGCGGCGGGGGCCTTTTCGGTCACGCGGCCGGGCGCGCAGCCCTCGGCCCCCGAGCGGCGTCAGGTGGAGGGATTGCTGGCCGAGTAAGGCTTCGCCTCGTCCGTTCATTCCGCTTTCGCGGAGATGAGCGGAAAGACATGCGTTCAGCCGCGACATGACACTGTCACGCCGAAACGGGTTGGCACGGGCGTGCGGGCGAGGTTAGGTCTGGCCCAGGGTTTTGCGGGGTGTCCAGACGATGACGATGCGGAAACGTGGCGCCGGGCTTGTGCTGACGACGGTGTTGCTGAGCGGCGTGGCGCAAGCGGCTCTGGCTCAAAGTACGGCCGCCCCCCTTGCGGGGGGCCAAAGCGCGGCGCCGTCGGCGTCGGGGCCGGTGGTCTATCAGCAGCCGCCGCAGCCGATCGCGGACATCCTGGACGCCAAGCCGACGCCGTCGTCGATGCTGAGCCCGGATCGCAAGACGCTGGTGCTGATGGACAGGTCGAACCTGCCCGGCATCAAGGCGCTGGCCGAGCCGATGCTGCGGCTGGCGGGGACGCGGATCAATCCCCGGAACAACGGACCGGCCGAGAGCCGGGTGTCCTGGCTGACGGGGTTGAGCCTGCAGGCGGTGGACGGGGGGCGGCCTCGCGTCGTCGCCCTGCCCAGCGGCGCGCGGTTCACGGCCCCGCGCTTTTCGCCGGACGCCAGGTCGCTGGCCTTCGTGCTGGACCGGCCGACGGGGCTGGAGCTGTGGGTCGTGGACGTGGCCTCGGCGCGGGCGAGGAAGCTGACCGATCCGGTGGTCAATATGACGGGCGGGTCGGGGTATGAATGGCTGCCCGACAGTTCGGGCCTGCTGGTCGAGGCGGTGCCTGCCGGACGCGGGCCGGCGCCCGACGTGACGACGGCGCCGACGGGGCCGAACATCGAGGAGACGGCCGGACGCGCGGCGCCGGTTCGGACTTATCAGGACCTGCTGTCGAACCCGGGCGACGAGGCCCTGTTCGATCACTATTTCACCAGCCAGCTGACCCTGGTTCCGCTGAATGGCCGTGCGCGGACGATCGGGGCGCCGGCCGTCTATCTGGACGCCTCGGTCTCGCCGGACGGCAAATATATCCTGCATGAGATCGCCAAGCGGCCCTATTCCTATGCGGTGCCGGACGACCTGTTCCCAACCGACATCCGGGTGACGGACCTGAACGGGCGGGTGGTGAAGACGGTGGCCGATCTGCCGCTGAGGGACGACGTGCCGACCGCCTTCGACGCCGTGGCGCCGGGGCCGCGCTCGGTCGGCTGGCGCGCCGATGCGCCGGCGACCCTGACCTGGGTGGAGGCGCTGGACGGCGGCGACATCCGCAAGGCGGCCGAGTTCCGCGACCGGGTCTTCATGCAGGCGGCCCCGTTCACGAGCGAGCCGGTCACGCTGATCGACCTGAAGGAACGGTTCGGCGGCGTCCAGTGGGGCAAGGACGACCTGGCCATCGTCAACAGCCGCTGGTTCAACACCCGGCACGAGACGCGGTTCGTGGTCGATCCGTCCAACCCCGGTCAGGGGCGGGTGCTGCTGGAGCGGAACTATCAGGCCCGCTACGACAATCCGGGCCAGCCGGTGATGCAGCCCAATGCGGCGGGCCGGTCGGTGATGCGCTTCACCCCTGATGGCAAAATCCTGATGCAGGGGGCCGGCGCCACGCCGCAGGGCGAGTTCCCCTTCCTGGCCGCCCTGGACCCGGCGACGGGACAGAGCCAGCGCCTGTGGACCTCGGCCAATACGGACTATGAGTTCGTGGTCGGTTTCCTGGACGCGGACGGCAAGCGGGTGGTGACGCAGCGCGAGACGCGGCTGGATCCGCCCAACCTGCAGATCCGCGACCTGATCACGGGCCAGACCACGGCCTTGACCAACTTCCCCGATCCGGCGCCGCAACTGGCCGGGGCGACGCGCCAGCTTGTGACCTATGAGCGGGCGGACGGGGTCAAGCTGTCGGGGACGCTGTATCTGCCCGCCGGCTACGACAAGGACCGCGACGGGCCGTTGCCGATGCTGATGTGGGCCTATCCGGCCGAGTTCACCGATGCGGCGGTGGCGGGCCAGACGGTGGACGTGCAGAACCGCTTCGTGCGGCCGGGCGGGTCCAGCCATCTGTTTCTGCTGACGCAAGGCTATGCGATCTTTGACAACCCCTCCATGCCCATCATCGGCAAGGACGGGGCCGAGCCGAACGACACCTATGTTCAGCAACTGACGGCCGACGCCCAGGCCGCCGTGGACGCGGTGGTGCGGATGGGGGTGGCGGACCGTGACCGGATCGCCGTCGGGGGCCACAGCTACGGCGCCTTCATGACCGCGAACCTCTTGGTCCACACCGATCTGTTCCGGACGGGGATCGCACGGTCGGGCGCCTATAACCGGACGCTGACGCCGTTCGGCTTCCAGTCCGAGCAGCGCAACTATTGGGAGGCGACCGAGGTGTATACTCAGATGTCGCCCTTCACCTATGCGGACAAGCTGAACGAGCCGATCCTGCTGATCCACGGCGAGGCGGACGACAACTCCGGCACCTTCCCGATCCAGTCCGAACGGTTCTATGCGGCGCTGAAGGGGCTGGGGGCCACGGCCCGCTACGTCACCCTGCCGCTGGAGGCGCATGGATACCGGGCGCGGGAATCGGTGGGCCATACGCTGTGGGAAATGACCCGCTGGCTGGACCAGTATGTGAAGAACGCGCCGCCGAGGCCGGCGGCGAATTGAGGCGCCTGAGCGGTGCGGACCTTCAAAGGCGTGCATCACGACGGGACCGGAGGCGGATCCTCGGCCCGGCGACAGGCGCTTGACGCAACGTCGGCGAAAACCCGAGCGGCGGGAGCCGACGCCGAAGACGGATCGCCCCTCTATTGCCGATTCATATAGGCCTTGGCCTCGTCGGAGAGGTCGATGCGGTAGGCGGAGGATCGGTCGGCGGCGGACATCTGGTCGTTGAACCGTTCGGCCCAGGCCTTGACCGCCTCGGGGTCGCCCTGGTTCACCTTGTCGAAGCTGTCGGCGGCCTCCAGCAGAAGTTGGAGGGCGGCGCTGGCCTTGCCGGTCGGCTTGCCGTCGAAACCCAGTTCGCCGCTCGCCCGCGCGTCTTCCAGGCCCTTCTGCATTTTCATCATGGCTTCGGTCTTCGCGCGCCACACTTCGGGCGTCGAACTGCCTGCCGACGCAAACATGATCTTCTCGTCCTCAGAGAGCCGATCAAAGGCATTCAGGAGCGCCTGAAGTCTTTCTGACGATGGCCGAGCGTCATCGACAGAACTCGAATAACTCATCTCGAATACCTCATGACGAAGGGAGGTGCTTTGGGACAGAAAAGAAGATGAGCTTATGCCCTTGGTCGCATAATCTTTTGTTGCTTGGTTTGCGGTAAAGAGATTTTTCGATGTCTTGCGATATTCAGCCAAAGCGGCCGCTTTGTCCGCCACACTGACCGCTCCGCTTTCGTCATTGAGCGTATCGATGATCGCCTTGAATTTGGGATCGACGTCCCCCCGCTCGGTCGCACCCGCCGAGCCCAGCGATGCCGCAGACGGGCCGGTGGAGACGTTTGTGACGTTGGACATTTAGCACCTGTTCGAAAGGATTCGGCCGAAATCGGAAGTCGCTTCATTCGAAAACCCATAGTTGCGATTCGAATGCTAAGGGGTGATGACGAGCGGGCCGGTTTATTTTGGATCACGCGAGAGTTGATCGGAGACTCGCGCTTGGGGTGTGGGGCAAGGTCGTGCTCGGCGGTCGCTATCGCGTCTTTCAAATCACCCGCCGCCAAGGGAACATCACGATGAAATCCACCCTAATGTTCGTCGGCGCTGCGGCGTCCGCCGTCCTGTTTGTCTCCGCAGGATCGGCTTCAGCCGGAACCTTGACGGCGACGTTCAAGAATATGTCGAGCGACGAGCAATCGGTTACGACGTCGAATTACAACGTTAGTTACCCGGACAGCCCAATCTCTGCTGGAGACACTGGATACGGCGCCCATCAGAATACTAGTTCAAATCCGAACTTAACCGCCAACGCGACATATCAAGGCACCACCACGAGACTCGGCTGCTTTTTCACCGCCCAGGCCGTCTATAACTCTCAGAGAAAGCGTTACACCTTCTCCAGCAACGCCCAGTCTCGCGGCGCCAGCGGGGGCACGACGGCGACCTGCACCTCGCAGATCACCAGTTCGAACTCGACCACGGGCGATTTCAGCGTCACCTATACGATCTCGGGCTTCTGATTCCGGTGCGGGCGCATCGACGGGGCGCGACCTGCGCCCCGTCGATGTCGTTCGGCGCCCTGCTTGCCGGGTTGATGTCTTCGATGGTTCCGTCGATCCCGACCGTCCTGGCGGTCGTCCTTTCGGGTGCGCCGCCCCAGGCGCAGGCGGATGCGCCGCCGGTCGTCGTTCTGGACGACGTGGAGGTGTCGGCGCGTCGCGGCGGCGCCCTGGCCGCGCCCGAGCGGGCGTATGACCCCGCCGCCATCGACGCCCTGGCCGCCCAGGACATCGCCGAGGTCGTCGGGCGCGTTTCCGAACGCCTGGGCGAGCGCGAACCGCCGGTTCTGGTCATCAACGGCCGCAAGGTGGCCGACCCTTCGATCTTCACCCGCTTTCCGCCCGAGGCGCTGGCCCGGCTGGAGGTTCTGCCCCGCGGCGCGGCCGGCCTCTATGGCGAAGACACGGGACGGCGGGTGTTGAACCTGGTGCTGGAGCGGCGGTTCAAGACGACGACGGGCCAGGTCGAGGCGGGCGGACCGACCGATCCGGGAAGCCTGCGCCTTCAGGCCCAGGGGCGCTATGCGGCCCTGGCCGACCAGTCGGCCCTGACGGCCGGAATCGACGTGAGTTCGACGACGGCCCTGAGGGTCCGCGAGCGCGAGGGATACACCCTGCGCACGCCGGGCGACGATCTGGTCACGCTGCTGCCCGGCGCACGCGGCGCCGCCCTGAACCTGGCGGCCATACGCCCGGTCGGCGCCTGGTCGTCCAGTTTCCGCGCCGATCTGCGCCAGGCGGAAACCACCTCCGTCACGGTCCTGAACCAGGACGTCGTGCGATACGGCGCGCGGACGAACACCGTGGCCGCCGCCCTGGGTCTGTCGGGAGAGGTCGGCGGCTGGAATACGCAACTGATGCTGAAACTGGACGTGGCCGCGTCCAGACAGACCGGCCTTTCCGAAACGCGACAGACGCTCCGATCGATCGACGCAAGCGGATCGGCCAGCCGAATCCTCCTGACCCTGCCCGGCGGCGACCTGCGCGCCAATCTGACCCTGTCCGCGACCGAGGCGGGAAGAAGCGGCGAGGGCGGATCGTCGGAACCGGCGGGCGCGGCGGGCACGGAGACCTGGACCGCCCGAATGACCGGCGGCGTGACCATTCCCCTGACCCGAAGGATCGCGCCGGAAGAGGAGGGGCCGTTCGGCCTGGGCGAGACCAGCCTCTCGCTGGGCGGCGCCGTCGGCGGCGGCCAGGCGCTGAACGCCGCGCTGGCGTGGTCGCCGCTGGATCGTCTTCGCTTCGAGGCGCGGCTGAAGACGGATCGCCAACCGCCCTCCGTGCAGCAGCGATACGCGCCCGTCGTCTATGGCGAACCCGTGACCGTCTTCGACCTGGCGCGAGGCGAAGCCGTCCAGGTCGTTCCGATTCGCGGAGGCGATCCCGCGCTGCGAGACGTCGAGACCCGGTCGGTGATTCTGGAACTGAGCGCAGGCCCCTATATGGCGAGCGGCGTCCTTCTGGGGCTGGTCTATGACCAAACGACGGGCGAGGACGGCGTCACCGTGCTGACGACGCCCACACCGGCGCTGGAGGCGGCCTATCCCGACCGCTTCATCCGCGATGCGGAAGGGCGTCTGACGATGATCGATCAGCGCCCGTGCAACCTGTCCGCCAGCGACACCCGCACCTTGACGCTCAATCTGAACGCGGCCTTGCCGCTGGCGACGGACGCCGCCGGAGAAACCCAGTGGATCGGCCTGAACCTGAACGCCGTGCGTCGATTGCGCGACCGGGCCGATCTCGGCGACGGCATGACGCGGATCGATACTCTGGCCGGCGGCGGCCAGCCCCGGTGGGAGGGCGCCCTCTTTCTGGACACCAGCAGGGGGCGGTGGATCGGGAGCGTTTCGGCCAAATGGCGGTCCGCCTATCGCCTTCGTCTCGCGCAAGGGGACGCTCCCGGTGACATCCTGATCCGGGGCCTGACGACGTTCAGCCTGCGCGGCGCCTTCACCCTGTCCAGCCGTCGGGCGCAAGACTCGGAACAGGCCGGGCGCCGGGCCGGCGGCGGACAGATCGTCCTGGAAATCGAAAACCTGTTCGACGCCCGGCCCGGCGCCCGACGGGCGGACGGCCGGCCGGTGCCGGGATACGGCCGCGATGATCGCGACCCGCTGGGCCGGACCGTCAGGGTCCAACTGTCACGGCGGTTCTGAAGGGCTGCGCTGAGAGCGTTTCACGCTTCGCGCCGGCCATCGCCAGTGCCTTTTGATCGCGGCCATTACCGATAGGCGCTTGACCTAACGTCGTCCAAGCGAGAGCGTCGGCATCGAGAGCGACGGTTCGCGTCGCCGAGGGAGACGACGATGCCGAAACGAGACGAGGGCGCCCTGGCCCACCGCGCGACCTACAAGGCCTTTCACATGGTCTCGACGCGCTGGGCCGACAACGACCAGTACGGGCACATCAACAACGCCAAATTCTACGAGTTCGTCGACTCGGCGGTGAACGCCCACCTGCTGATCGCCGACGCCCTGACGGAGTCCATCGGCCTGGTGGTCGATTCAGGCTGTCGCTACACCTCGTCGCTGAAGTTTCCGGACGTGATCGAGGTGGGGATCAAGGTCGACAAGATCGGCACGTCAAGCGTCACCTACGGCTTCGCCGTCTTCAAGCGCAGCGTCGACGTCCCCGCCGCCATCGGCCATTTCGTGCATGTCTATGTCGACGCCGAGACGCGCCGGCCCAAGCCCCTGCCCGAACGCCTGCGCGCGGTGGTCGAGAACCTGAAGGCGGATTGACGGGCGGGATTGCCACAGGCCCCCGCCAGGGCGAAGAGGGACGCTGGCCTACAACGGAAGCGGGCCGTCGAAGATGGCCTAACGGACGCGGACTGTTTAGTTAGCGCCCAATCATCCTTGCAACGAAAAGAAGCGCATGAGCGACGCAACGCCTGCCCCCGACATCCATGTGACCGATTGCCTGAAGACCGTCAGTCTGGATGGGCGGCTGATCGGGATGGATGTGGACGGCCTGTGCCTGATGCAGATCGACGACTTCGACGAGGTGAAGGGCCGCCCCTGGGCGGAGCTGTGGCCCAGCGAAAGCCGGCATCTGGTTCACGGGGCCGTCGCCCGGGCGGCGGCCGGACGGGTGGCGCGGTTCAACGCCGACTGCCCCACCGCAAAGGGCGTCTTCAAGAGCTGGGAAGTTTCCGTCACGCCGATCCGCAACGCGGAGGGCGAGATCATCGCGCTGCAATCCCTGTCGCAGGACGTGACCCGCCGGGAGCGCGAGCGGCGCGAGAACGCCCTGGTCTCGCGCGAGCTTTCGCACCGGATCAAGAACCTGTTCGCGGTCGTGGACAGCCTGTTGCATCTCTCCGCCCGCCAGCAAGAGGGGGTGGGGCCCTATGTCGAAAGCGTTCGGCAGAGGATCGCCGGGCTGGGGCGCGCCATCGCCTTCATTCATCCGCTGACCCCTTCGGAGGTTCCCGCCGCGCCCCGGACGGTGAAGGGATTGATCGAGGCTCTGGCCGCACCCTATGCGGAGACCGGGGCCGTAATCTCGATCGAGGGCGACGACGCCGAGATCGGGCAGAAGGCGGTGACGGCGCTGGCCATGGTGCTGAACGAGCTTGTCACCAATGCGGTGAAGTACGGCGGCTTGAGCAAGCCCCAGGGGCGGCTGAAGATCATCCTGCTGCGGCATGAGACGAATCTGGTCGTCAGCTGGATCGAGAAGAACGTCCTCGACCCCGACAAGCCGATGACGCCGGGGTTCGGGACCAACCTGCTGGATCGAACCGTGCGCCTGCAACTGCGCGGCGACCTGTCGCGGGACTGGACGTCGAACGGCCTGGTCGTGCGGCTGGACCTTCCTCTCGCATGTCTGGCCGACGACGTTTGACGGCCTTCAGGGCGTTTCCGTCACCAGAAGCGTGGCGTTCGCGCCGGTCGTCCCCAGGACGCCCACCCAGACATCGTAGCGGCCGCTGGCGGGGTTCTGGAAACGCACCTCTGCGTCTCCATCGCCATAACTGTCGTCGTCGCAGGACCAGGCGCCGTCACGACGCCGACAGCGCAGCGGGATCGGGAGGCGGCGTATGGCCTCGGCTATGCGGCGGCGCTCAACCAGGCGGGGTACAGTTCCGTGTCCTCTGCGGATTGCTCGGCGTTCGATTCGGTCGCCCAGGCGGAGGCCCGCAAGGCGTGGCTGCGCGAGCCTGCCGTGGGCGGCGGCGGCTCCGTCAGGACGACGTTCAACACCATTCCGGTGAACTGGACGCCTCCGGTCGATGCTCCCAAGCCGTCTCCCGCCCCGCCCGCCAAGCCTGCCGGGGCGTCGTAGGTCCGCGACCGCGCCGGGGCGAGGCGTCGAGACGCGGGCGCCTTCAGTCGTCCAGGCGGCCGGTCAGGAAGAGGACGCCGACGGCGGTCAGGGCGCCCAGGGCGAAGGCGGTGACGACGGCGCCCGCGGCCACGGCCGTGGGCACGGTGACGGGGCGGGCTTCGTACCATTCGACGATGTCCGCCTCGTGCAGGTCCTCGTCCATATAGCCTTCGGCTTCATAGATGGTGTCGTCGGCGGTCATCACTGGGCTCCGTACTCTGGTTCAGGATCAATACCCGCAAAGCGTCGCGGTTCCACCCCCGCCTCGGCCAACCCCAGAGCGTATCGTGACAGCCCGCCGCGCATGAGCTAGGAGGCGCGCCTCAGGTTTCAGACTCTCGAAGACGATCCCATGGCCGGCCACTCGAAATTCAAGAACATCATGCACCGCAAGGGGCGCGCCGACGCGCAGCGCTCCAAGCTGTTCTCCAAACTGTCGCGCGACATCACCGTCGCCGCCAAGTCGGGCCTGCCCGATCCGGCGGCGAACCCGCGCCTGCGCCTGGCGGTCAACAACGCCAAGGCCGAAAGCCTGCCCAAGGACGTGATCCAGCGCGCCATCAACAAGGCCGCCGGCGGCGACGTCGATACGATGGAAGAGGTCCGCTACGAGGGGCGGGGTCCGGGCGGCGTGGGCATCATCGTCGAGGCCCTGACCGACAACCGCAACCGCGCGGCCTCCAACATCGGCACGGCGTTCAAGAAGAACGGCGGCGCGCTGGGCGAGATGAATTCGGTCGCCTTCATGTGGGACAAGGTCGGCAAGATCACCTATGCCGCCGAAGCCGGTTCGGAAGACGCCGTGATGGAGGCCGCCATCGAGGCTGGCGCCCAGGACGTCGAGAGCGATCTGGTCAAGCCCGACATCTACGAGGACGCGCCGGGCCACACCATCTGGACCGCCTTCGAGGACCTGAACGAGGTGGCCGAGGCCATGTCCAAGGTTCTGGGCGACCCCAAGTCCACCGCCATCGTCTGGAAGCCCCAGTCGGAAGTGCCGGTGACGGGCGAGGCCGTGGGCACCCTGTTCAAACTGCTGGACGCCCTGGACGCCGAGGACGACGTGTCCGCCGTCTATTCCAACGAGGACGTGTCCGACGAGGATGCAGCCAAGTACGCGGGGTGATTTCCGCTGAGCGGGGGCTGTGATACGGTCCCCGCATGACCGTGCACGTGACCATCGCCCTGGACGAGGCCGTCAAGGCCAGGCTGGACGCCGTCGCCTTGGCGGAGGGTCGTCCGTCGGGCGATCTGCTGGTAGAGGCTGCAGAGCGGATCGCGCACGAAGAGGCCGCGTTAGAGGCCGCCATTGCAGAGGGCGAAGCTTCATTGGCCGCCGGCAAGGGCATTCCGCATGAAGAAGTCGTGGCGCGACTGCGAGCCCGGCGGGGGCGATGGACCAACGCCGCTTGAAGCTGCTTTGGGCCCCGGAGGCGTTGCAAGACGTCGAAGAGAGCGTTGCTTATATAGCCCGGGACAGTATCGCTGCGGCCATCGCGGTTGAAGACCGCATACTCGCGGCGGCCGAGGGGTTGCTTGATCTGCCTCACAAGGGACGTGCCCGCTCGGGCGGCTGACGCGAGTTGGTGGTCGCCTCCACATCCTTCAAGCTAATCTATCCTCTTGAGGACAGCGCGGTCGTCGTGGTGCGGGTATGGCATATGAGCCGACGCCCGCTCGCCTGACGACAAGCGAGTCGTTCGCACGGAACCGGGCGGCGGCGTAGGCGTATCGAGGCTTCACCATTACGCCGGAGCGCCTCATGGACATCACCCAGCTGATCCTCGACGACCACGCCGAACAGCGTCGGCTGTTTGCGATCATCGAACAGATCGACCCTGAGGACACGGACGCGCTGACCAAGGTGTGGGGCCGGCTGTCGGCCTTTCTGGATGTCCACGCTGAGGCCGAAGAGCGCTTTTTCTATCCCGAACTGTTGAAACAGGGCGAGGGCGCCAACGACGCGGAGGACGGCACGGTCGAGGGCGAGACCGAGGACGCCATCGAGGATCACAACAAGCTGCGCGACGCGGTCAAGGCCGTGGAGCAGCACGAGGTCGGAACCCAGGCCTGGTTCGACGCGGTGGGCGAGGCGAACGTCGTCAACTCCAAGCACATGGGCGAGGAAGAGCGTCAGGGCCTGACGGATTTCCGCATGAACGCCGATATCGAGACGCGCCACGCCCTGGCGGTCCAATTCGCGGCCTTCGAGGCCGAGCATATCACCGGCGTCAAGCCGGTGAACAAGGACCCCGAGACCTATATCGAAAAGCACGGCTGAGGCGGTCGCTGCGACCACGATGTCGCAGGATCGTCCGCCCAAGGAACATCCGCGCTGGGCTTGTCGTTGAGCGCGGATGAATCTGGGCAGTCTTGAAGGCGCCGTCCTGCCGATCCTCGGCGCGGTGATCGCGGGCGGGGTCATCGGCTTCGAGCGCGAATGGCGGGGCCGGGCGGCGGGTCTTCGCACGCACATATTGGTCAGTCTGGCGTCGGCGCTG